>JABLYK010000009.1:0-54911 GCA_018265835.1 Oscillospiraceae bacterium
GAACGAGATGGACGCCTCCGGCGCTCAGGCTCTGGTTGACAACGGCTGCATGGCCGTGTTCGAAGGCGCGAACATGCCGCTGACCCCCGAGGCCATTGAGATCGTGCTCAAGAACGGTCTGCTCTACAGCCCCGGCAAGGCTTCCAACGCGGGCGGCGTCGCCACCTCCGGTCTGGAAATGACCCAGAACTCCATGCGTCTGAGCTGGAGCTTCGAGGAAGTGGACGAGAAGCTGCGCGGCATCATGAAGAACATCTTCAAGGCCTGCTACGACGCTTCCGTCGAGTGCGGCCAGCCCGGCAACCTCATGATCGGCGCGAACGTCGCCGGCTTCCTGAAGGTCGCCGAAGCCATGATGGCTCAGGGCGTGGTGTAATCCAAAATTCGAACATAGCAAAAGACGCCGGTCGGTTGACCGGCGTCTTTTTTTGCTGCGGTTCATTCGTCTTCGGGCAGCTCCGCTTCATCGTCCACAATATCTGTTGCCCTTAAATACATCTCTTCACATTCCTGCTGTGCTGCAACCAAAATTCGAATGGCTTTCTCCGTGTCCCGAAACAATTTGTAATAGAGCGTTCTGTAGTCCGGCATTTCCATCACCTCCCGAATATTTTAGAACAATATATTCAAAATGTAAATAGAATAATTTGTTCTTTTTATACTGGCACTGGTGATTGCAATGGAGCGATATGAACGCATCCGGGCGCTACGCGAGGATGCCGATTTTACGCAGGCGAAGGTTGGCGCGGCAATCAATGTACCGCAGCGCACATATGCCTATTATGAGAGCGGTCAGCGAATGATTCCGCCGCATGTTCTGTGTGCGCTTGCGGATTTTTATGGAGTAAGCGTAGACTATCTCCTCGGCCGCACCAATCGGAAGCAGCCTTATGACCCATAACAGCAGCAACAAGCCCGGCGCGCATTCCATCGGAAATGCGCGCCGGGCTTGCCGTTTCCCTCATTCATCCTTCGGGTTCACGTGCACCGTGCAGTGCTTCACCTCCGGAAATTCCCGCTCCAGCGTGTGGTGCGCAGCCTCGGCAATGGCATGCGCCTCGCGCAGCGGCAGGTCGCCATCGGCGGCGATCTCCACGTCCACATACGTGCGGCTGCCGAACAGGCGCGTCTTGATATCGTCCACGGCCAGCACACCGGGCACGGCGGCGAGCGTCTCGCGCATCTGCTCGACGGTCTCGCCGCAGCAGGCGTGGTCGATCAGCCGGTCGATGCTCTCGCGGAAGATGCCGTAGGCCACCTTGAAGATGAACAGGCAGATGACCACCGACGCGATGGGATCGAGCACCGGCACGCCGAGCCGCGCGCCCAGAATGCCCACAAAGCTGCCGATGGACGAGAGCGCGTCGGAGCGGTGATGCCACGCCTCCGCCTTGAGTGAGACGGAGTTGATCTTCTTCGCCCCGAGGATCGTGTACCAGTAGAGCGCCTCCTTCACCACGATGGACACCGCCGCCGCGATGAGCGCAAGCGTTCCCGGCGCCGTGAGCGTCTCGCCGTTGACGATCTTCAAAATCCCGTTGTAGCCGATCAGCGCACCGACTGCAACGAGGATGTTGCCCAGAATGACGGACGCGATGCACTCCAGCTTCTCGTGGCCGTAGGGGTGCTCCGTGTCCGGCGCCTTGTGCGAGAGCACCGCGCCGATCATCACGACGAACGACCCCACGATGTCGGACGCCGAGTGCACCGCGTCCGCGATCATGGCGGCCGAATTTGCCGCAATGCCCGCGATGAGCTTAAAGAGCGTCAGCGCCACGTTGCACACGATGCCGACGGCGGAAATGCGCATCGTCACGCGCTTTGCATTTTGTTCCTGCATCCAATAACCTCCTCTCCCGGACCCGCCCCATGCATGTCGCACATGGCGCATCGGTCCGTCCGTAAGCAAAAGCGTCTGTGGGACGATGTCCCACAGACGCTTTTCGTTCGTTCTGCTGCGGCCAGCGCCGCCCGGCCTTTCGGCCTGTCATTGGCAGGAGTATAGCAGAGACTGCGCCGTTCGTCAAGCGCCAATCTGCACATCCTGCAACCATTCCGATCCAGCGGACGCCCGGCTTTTTTGCAAGGCAAAAAGCCGGCAGCGATATCGCTGCCGGCCATCCCGCGATGCCGTGTGAGCCCAGTTACAACCTGCACAGAAGGCAGGTGGGTCGCCTCCCCGCTGTTTCGCTGCTTCCAACATCCAAAGCGGCAAAAGCCGCTCCGGGAGGCCTGCAATCCGCAGCGGGAGTTCCGGCATCCCTTATGAGAGATGTGGGTTTAAATGGGCTCCGAGCAACCACTATGCTCCACGCACACCGCAGGATTTATTGCATCCCTATGCGAAAATCCGGGAACTTATGCCTCCGGTTCCTCGTCTTCCAGAATGGACTGCATGTAGTATTCGTACACCCGGTCCAGCTCATCGTCATCGTCGATGGAGGCGAAGAGCTCCTCGCCGTCCTCCTCTTCGATGCGCAGAAGGATGATCCCGAAATCGGGGTCTGTCTCCTCCATGTCGGCGGGCAGCGCCGCCATGTACGCCCGATCTTCAAAATCGAAGCCGCCGAGCACTTCCAGCTCGAAGGTATTGCCCTCTTCGTCCTCGATGGTCAGGTAATCGTTTCCGAATTCTTCACTCATGGGTGGTGCCCTCCTGTTGTTTCTACCTGCATTTTACCGCATACCACGGCAGAAATCAAGTAGAATTAAGACCCCAGATCTTCCAGCAGCAGGAGAAGCTGTTCCCGGCTGCCAACGGAGATGCCGCCCTGCAGCATATTTCTGTCGTTCTGGCGCAGCGCGCCGGTTTCGATGGCCGTGATCTGCAGCGGCGCGCGGTCCTGCTGCGCGTCGAACACGCCGACGTAGCCGTCGTAGTCGCGCAGGATATATTCCGCCTCCGCCCCGTCGTAGGACACGATCTCCGGGTTCGCCGCGCTGCCGCGCACGGTGGACAGCGCCGCGCCCGCGCAGAACACCGAGCACAGCGACAGCGCTGTGACGACGGTGAGCTTTGTCTTTCGTTTCATATGGTAAATCACTCCCTTTCCGCCATTATGCCGCGCGGGAGCGAAAAATATTCCACAATCGTAAAAAATCTGAAAACTCTCTGTCCCGAATTGACAGAGTATGATATACTATTGGACACGTCAAAAATTCCGCAGCGGGAAACCCGCTGCTTTTCGAAAAAAACACGGAGGTGATCTGCGCACATGGCTGATAAGCGGAACAGGCACGCCGGACGCCCGGCGAAAAATCTCGCCAACGGCACCGCGGAAGCGACCGCCAGCGTCATCGGCACCGTTTTTCGGGTCATCGGCACCATCCTGCTCATTTTTCTGGTCACGGGACTGCTTTTCATGTGCATCTTCGCGTATTACGTGAAAAACTGCCTGTCCACCGAGCTGGACGTTGAGCTGGAGGACTTCACGCTGTCGCTGTCCAGCTCCATCCTGTATCAGGGGGAGGGCGACAACTGGGAGAAGCTCGTGACCCTCTCCGGCACAGAAAACCGCATCTGGGTCGATTACGAGGACATCCCGAAGGACATGGAGCATGCCGCCGTCGCCATCGAGGACCAGCGCTTTTACAAGCACAAGGGCGTGGACTGGTATCGCACCACCGGCGCGTTCGTGAACATGTTCCTCTCGATGCGCAACGACTTCGGCGGCTCAACGATTACGCAGCAGCTCATCAAGAACCTCACGAAGCAGGACGATATCACCGTCCAGCGCAAGCTGCTGGAGATCTTCCAGGCGCTCGAATTTGAAAAGTCGTATGACAAAAAAGACATCATCGAATGGTATCTGAACGTCGTGTACTTTGGCGAGGGCTGCAACGGCATCTATACCGCGGCGGAAACCTACTTCGGCAAGACGCCGGCGGAGCTGTCGCTTGCAGAGTGCGCCAGCATCATCGGCATCACGAACAACCCCTCCAAATACGATCCGTTCATCAGCGAGGCCAACAACAAGCAGCGGCAGGAGCTCATCCTCCGGGAGATGTACGAACAGGGCTACATCAGCAGCAAGGAGGAGTATGACGCGGCGGTCGCCGAGGAGCTTGTCTTTGCCCGCAGCGCGGACGAGTCCGCCACCCAGACGATCTACAGCTATTATGCAGAGGCCGTCATCGAAGATGTGCTGCAGGATCTCATGGCGCAGAAGGGCGTCAGCTACGACACGGCGAAGGCGCTGCTGTATTCCGGCGGCTATCAGATCTACTCCTGCTACGACGCAAACATCCAGAACACCATCGACGAATATTATACGAATCTGGATAACCTGCCGCAGCACCCGTCTGCCAAGGGGCAGCAGTTCCAGTCCGCCATCGTCATTCTCGACCCGTACACGGGCGAGATCAAGGGGCTCTCCGGCGGCACAGGCGAAAAGACCATCAATTTCGGCCTGAACCGCGCCACGCAGGCCAAGCGCCCGCCCGGATCGTCCTTCAAGCCGATCGCCGTCTACGGTCCGGCCATGGAGCTGGGGCTCATCACGCAGTATACGCAGGTGAACGACAGCCCGAAGATCAAGCTCTCCGGCACGACCTGGTATCCGAGCAACGCCGGCGGCGGCAACTACGGCGTCATCACCATCCGCGAGGGTCTGCAGCGCTCGCTGAACACCGTATCGGCTCAGATTCTCGATAAACTCACGCCGCGCGCATCGTTTGAATTCCTGAAGACCAAGCTCGGCGTCACGAGTATGGAAGACTCGGACTGCGACTATGCCCCGCTCGCCCTCGGCCAGCTCACGAACGGCATCACCGTGCGCGAGATGGCGCAGGCGTACAGCGCTTTCGTCAACGACGGCATCTTCACCTACTCCCGCACGTACAACTATATTACGGATTCCGCGGGCAACGTCGTGCTGGAAAATCCGGCGCGCACCATCGTCGCCTTCAAGGAGAACACCGCGTGGAACATGACCGACATGCTCTATAACGCCGTCAACGCCGGTACCGGCTCCGAGGCGCGCCTGAGCAACATGCCCGTCGCCGGCAAGACCGGTACGACGACCGCCAACCGCGACCGCTATTTCGTCGGCTACACGCCGTACTACGTCGCGGCGGTCTGGACCGGGTACGACACGCCGGAGTATATGAACTTCTCCGGCAACCCCGCGGCGCAGATCTGGAAGCTCGTCATGGCGCCGATCCACGAGGGTCTGGAATACAAGGCTTTCCCGACGCCGACCATCGGCGCGCCCACCGGCATTTTCGGCGACATGTCCGAGCCGGAGGACGAACCCGAGGATGCGCCTGAGACGCAGGATGAGCCGGACGCGCCGGCCGACCCGCTCACCGCCGTCCAGCAGGCGCTGCAGGGCCTGCTCCAGTAGCGGCGCGTAACGCACCCCCCCGCATCTCCGACGGAATCCAGCGAAGCGATTCCGGAGGATCAGGAAGAACGGGGAAATGGCTGTGGAGCTTTCCGGCTTGCCCGGGAAGCGCAACGCAATGCGCCCGTTCTGACGCGAGGGGAAGGTGGCACGGCGCAAGCCGTGACGGATGAGGTGCCGTGCGTTGCGCGAACGCAAGCGGTTCGCGCACGACGGCTGTCGTCCGACCTTTTGGGACGGCGCGTGATACGGGGAACGGTGCGTATCGCACCCAGCTAAAGCTTCCCCCTCCGGGGGAAGCTGTCGGCGTAAGCCGACTGATGAGGGCAATCCCGCCCCCCGCATTTCCCGACCGTAGGCTTCGCCGCCCGCAGGCGGCGCTCCTCGCGCCGCAACCCAGCGTAGCGGTTGCGGCGCGAAAAGGAAGAAGGCGGGAGCGAATATGCAGCTTCCGTCGCTTCGCGGCGAAAGCGGAATGGCGCGATCGTCTTCTGACGTGTTGACAGATTTCTTAGAATGTGTTACAATTCGGTAACAGCGACAATCGGAGGTGTTTTATTTGGCAGCAAAATCCACCGAGCTGGAGTACAAAGGCCATCCGCTCAGAAGAAAAGACAATCTCATTTACTTCGGCAGCATGGCTGACAAGTATATCATCATGCTCCAGATCCTTGACACAAAAAAGGTCAAGGACATGGACGTGGCGACACGGGTATCCGTGCAGCTTCAGCTGACGGACCCGGATCTCAAATCGCGCGACCGCGTGGTCAAAAAGACAGAAAAGGACGGGCTGTACAGCGCCATGGACGTGGCGGCAGTCTGGCTGGACCGCGCGCTTGCAGCAAAATAGCAAAGGATGATTCTATGACGAAACGATGGTATCGAACGGCGCTGGCCGCGGTGCTGTGCGTGGTCATGCTCGCGGCGACTGCGGGCGCGATCTCGACCGGCGGCGCGACGACGACAACCGCAGTGAACTTCCGCACGGGACCCAGCACGGGCTACAGCATCATTTCGACGCTGCCCGCAGGCGCGAAGGTTGTGGTGTCCTCCGAATCCGGCAACGGCTGGTCCAAGGTCGTCTACAACGGCACGACCGGATACATATCTTCCGACTATCTGAGCTTCTCCAACGAGCTGAGCAGCAGTTTCGGCACGGGCACGATCAACGCCTCCTACGTCCGGATGCGCTCCGGCCCGGGGACGGACAGCTCGATTCTCGGCACCTACAGCTCCGGCACGGCCATGGAAGTCACGGGCGTGAACGGCAACTGGTATCAGGTGAGCTATAACGGCACCACCGGCTACGTCCGCTCGGACTACATGTCTCTGTCCGGCGCGGCGGGCGGCGGCTCGTCCTCCTCTTCGACCTCCGGCACCGCCGGCACGGTCAAGGGCAGCGATGTGCGCCTGCGCAGCGGCCCGGGCACGGGCTACGCCATTCTCGGCACCTACAGCAACGGCACCGCGCTGACCATTGAAGGCACCAGCGGCAGCTGGACGAAGGTGACGATCGGCAGCGTCAGCGGCTATATGCACTCCGACTATGTCGCCTCCGGTTCGACCGGCAGCAGCGAGCAGACCGGTTACATCAACGGTACGTCCGTGCGCCTGCGCTCCGGCCCGAGCACCACGAGCACCATTCTCGGCACCTACAACACCGGCACGGCCATGACCATCACCGGTTCGAGCGGCAACTGGTACGCCGTGACCTACAACGGCACGAACGGCTACGTCTGCAAGGACTACATGACCACCACCAAGCCGGGCGGCGACACGCCGTCGTCCAGCTCGGCCGGCTACATCAAGGGCAACTCTGTGCGCCTGCGCAGCGGCCCGGGCACCTCTTACTCCATCCTCGGCACCTATAACAACGGCACCCCGCTGACCATCACCGGCACCAGCGGCGAGTGGACCGCCGTGACACTGGGCGGCGTAAACGGCTATGTCAACAGCACCTATGTCACGACCTCCAATCCCAGCGGAAGCTCCGGCGGGCAGGACACGCCCTCCAGCTCCGGCGGTCAGCTCATCGTGGACACCGCCAAGAAATACCTCGGCGCGCCCTATGTCTGGGGCGGCATGAGTCCCTCCGGTTTCGACTGCTCCGGCTTCGTCAACTACGTGTACAAGCTCTGCGGCTATTCCATGAGCCGCGTGGCCAGCAGCATCTACTACAACAACGGCACGTATGTGGACAAGGCCAACCTCCAGCCCGGCGATCTGGTCTTCTTCTCCAGCTCCAGTTCGAGCATCGGCCACGTCGGCATCTTCATCAGCGGCAGCCAGTTCATCCACAGCTCTTCGGGCACCGGCTCCGTTGTCATCAGCGATCTCGACTCGACCTACTACCAGACCCACTATGTGGGCGCCAAGCGCATCATCAACTGAAGCGCGATCCGAATTTCCCCGCCTTCCGGCGGGGAAATTTGCGTCTGTCGAAAAACCAGTTTTTCGACAGAGGGGAATGCAGCCCGCTGCAGCGCACGCGCTGCGCGCGCACGTTTGCGGGCTGAGCAGTATTTTTTCCACCGCACATGTCGTCAAAACGGGCGCATTCCGTTGCGCTTCCGCCAGCGGCGGAAGCTCCACATTTATTTCCCCGTTTTTCCTCATCAAATCCGAAACAATGTTTCGGATTTGAAAGGAAGGAGGCGGGAGTGGATATGAAATTTTCTCAAACGAGAAAACGGAATGGAACGAGCGTCTTCTGACGCCGCCGCTTCCGAGCGGCGAAACTCTGCGAGGCTTTTTTACAAGCTGGAATTTCCCCGCCTTCCGGCGGGGAAATTTTTTTCGCCCCAAAATAGAGGGTGTACATTCCCCTATCCAAATGCTATACTTTTATGCACCACTGATTGCGCGGGAGGCGTGTGTATGCAGCTTAACATCGACGAAGCGCTGCGCTATCTGGGCGCGGGCGCGCAGGCGCCCGACGCGCTGCGGCAGGCGCTGGCGGACATGGCGCAGCAGCTCATGCAGGCGCTCCAGCCGCGCTATACCTACCGCGTCTATCCGCTGCGGCACGAAGACCACGCCGAGCTGCTTCCGGATGCGGACGTGGCGCTCCCCGGCGGCACCGCGCGGCGGATGCTGGCGCAGTGCAACCAGGCCGTGCTGCTCGTGTGCACGCTCGGCGCGCAGTTCGACACGCTGCTGCGCGCGCAGCAGGCGCGGGACATGGCGCGCGCCGTGATGCTCGACGCCTGCGGCAGCGCGTGGGTCGAGGCCGGGTGCGACGCTGCCGAACAGGAGATTCAAGCCCGCTTTCCGGCGCATTATCTGACCGACCGGTTCAGCCCCGGCTACGGCGACCTGCCGCTGGCGCTGCAGCCCGGCATCTGCGCCGCGCTCGACGCGCAGCGCCGTCTCGGCGTGACCGTGACGGAGCATCTGCTCTTAAACCCCACTAAGACCGTCACCGCCGTGATCGGTCTGGCCGATGCGCCGCAAATGGCGCGCATCCGCGGCTGCGCCCACTGCGCGCTGCAACAAACCTGCGCCCTGCGCAAGGGAGGAACCAACTGTGCAACTGGCTGATTTTCAAAACAAGCTTCTGATTCTCGACGGCGGCATGGGCACCGTCCTGCAGCAGCGCGGCCTGCCGCCCGGCGGCCTGCCGGAGCTGCTGAATCTGACGGAGCCGGACCTCATCCGCTCCGTGCACCGCGCCTACATCGACGCGGGCAGTCAGGTGATCTATACCAACACCTTCGGCGCGAACCGCAAAAAGCTCGCGCGCACCGGCCACAGCGTGGACGAAATCGTCCGCGCCGCCGTGCGCATCGCGCGCGAGGCCGCCGGAGCCGATGCACTCGTCGCGCTCGACATCGGGCCGCTCGGTGAGCTGCTGGAACCGATGGGCAGTCTCCCGTTCGAGGCCGCCTACGGCCTCTTCCGCGAAATTGCCGAGGCGGGCGCGGCGGCGGGCGCCGATCTCGCCGTGATCGAAACGATGACCGACCTGTACGAGACGAAGGCCGCGCTGCTCGCCGTGAAGGAGCGCACCGCGCTGCCCGTGTTCGTCACGATGTCGTTTGAAGCGAGCGGCCGCACCTTCACCGGCTGCACCATCCCCTCCATGGCGCGCACGCTGGAGGGCTTGGGCGCGGACGCCATCGGTCTCAACTGCTCGCTGGGGCCGGATCTGCTCGCGCCGCTGCTGGCAGAGCTTTGCCGCAGCACGCGCCTGCCGGTCATCGCCAAGCCCAACGCCGGGCTGCCCGACCCCGTGGACGGGCACTACGACATGGGACCGGAGGCCTTCGCCGAAGCGCTGCTGCCGTGTCTGGACGCGGGCGTGACCATCTTCGGCGGCTGCTGCGGCACTTCGCCGGAGTACATCCGCGCGCTGCGCGCCGCGCTCGCGGGCAAGACCCCCGCCAACCGCACCTACGACGCCGCCAGCTTCGTGTGCACGCCCGTCACACCGCTGCGCATCGACGGCGTGCGTGTGATCGGCGAGCGCATCAATCCCACGGGCAAAAAGCGCTTCCAGCAGGCGCTGCTGGAAAACGATCTGGACTACATTCTTGACGTGGGCATCCAGCAGGAGGACGCGGGTGCGGACATTCTGGACGTAAACGTCGGCTACCCCGGCGTGGACGAGGTTGCCATGCTGCCGCGCGTGGTGAAGACGCTGCAAAGCGCCCTGTCCATCCCCCTGCAGCTCGACTCCTCAAACCCCGACGCGCTGGAGGCGGGTCTGCGGGTGTATAACGGCAAGGCCGCGGTCAACTCCGTGAACGGCAACCCGGAGGTGCTCGCGCGCGTGCTGCCCATCGTGAAAAAATACGGCGCCGCCGTCGTCGGCCTTGCGCTCGATGCGGACGGCATCCCCCAGACCGCCGGGGGCCGCGTGGCCGTTGCCAGGCGCATTCTGGCCGCTGCGCGTACCTGCGGCATCCCGGACGAGGACGTCTGGATCGACTGCCTGACGCTGACCGTCTCGGCGCAGCAGGAGCAGGCGGCGGAGACGCTGCGGGCGGTGCGCACCGTGCACGACGAGCTGGGGCTGCAGACCGTGCTGGGCGTATCAAACATTTCGTTCGGCCTGCCGAACCGCGCGCTGATTACGCAGAGCTTCCTCACGCAGGCCATGCACGCAGGGCTGACGCTGCCGATCATCAACCCCAACCAGCGGGAGATGATGGACGCCGTGGCCGCATTCCGCGTGCTCTCCGGCGAGGACGGCGAATGCCGGGACTACATCGCCCGCTTCGCCGGGACTCCCGCTCCAACCGCCCCCGGCGGGAATTCCGAGCTCACGCTGGACGACGCCATCGTGCGCGGCCTGCGCACCGACGCGGGTAGGCTTGCAAAGCTGGCGCTCGCGCAGGAGGACGAGCTTTCGCTCGTGGAGCGGCGGCTCATCCCCGCGCTCGACAAGGTCGGCGAGGGCTACGAGCGCGGCACGCTCTTTCTCCCGCAGCTGCTCAGCGCGGCGCAGGCGGCGCAGGCCGTGTTCGAGGTCATCCGCACCTCCATCGCCCAAAAGGGCGGCGCGCCGGTGAAAAAGGGCAGGCTCGTCATCGCCACCGTGCAGGGCGACATTCACGACATCGGCAAAAACATCGTAAAAACCGTTCTGGAAAACTACGGCTACGACGTGCTCGATCTGGGGCGCGACGTACCGCCGGAAACGATCCTGCGCACCGTGCAGGAGCAGGGCATCCGGCTCGTGGGGCTCTCTGCGCTGATGACCACCACCCTCCCCGCCATGGAGGAGACCATCCGGCTGCTGCACACGCTGCCGGAGCCGCCGGTCGTGATCGTGGGCGGCGCGGTGGTCACGCCGGAATACGCCGCGCATATGCACGCGGACTATTACGCGAAGGACGCCCGTCAGTCGGTAGAGATCGTCAGAAAGGTATTGGGATAATGGAAATCAGAACGTACTTAGCATTGGGGAAGCCGCTGACCTTTGACGGCGCGATGGGCACATATTACGCCTCCCTGCCCGGCCGGGCGCAGATGCGCTGCGAGAATGCGAATCTGGAGCATCCGGACGAAGTGCTCGCCATCCACCGCGCGTATCTCGCCGCGGGCTGCCAGGCGATCAAGACGAACACCTTCTCCGCCGGGGTCGATCTGGCGCAGGGGCGCCCGGAGCTGGGCGAGGCGATCATCGCTGCCGGGTGCCGTCTGGCGGCCGAGGCCGCCGGGCCTTACGGCGCGTATGTGTTCGCCGATCTCGGCCCCGCGCCGCAGGGGCTGCCGATGTCCCCCGCCGAGACCTACCGCCGTGAGGTCGATCTGTTTCTGAAGCAGGGCGTGACGCACTTTCTCGCGGAAACGCTGCCATCAGACGAGGGCATCGCAGAGCTGGCGCGCTACCTGAAGGAACGCTGCCCGGAGGCGTTTTTGATCGTCTCCTATGCCGTCGGCTCGGACGGCGTCACGCGCGAGGGACGTCTGGGGCAGGAGCTGTTCCAGAGCACCGCCGCCATCCCGGAGGTGGACGCCGTCGGCTTCAACTGCTACTCCGGCCCGCACCACCTGCTGGAGCTGCTGCGCACGCTGGATATTCAGGGCGTCACCGTTTCGGTCATGCCGAACGCGGGGTATCCCTCCGTGGTCGGGCACCAGACCGTCTATCACGGCAAGCCGGACTATTTCGCGGGCAAGATGCTCCAGATCGCGGAGACCGGCGCCGCCATCGTGGGCGGCTGCTGCGGCACCACGCCGGAGCACATCGCGCAGATGACCGCCACGCTCGCGCGGTTTTCTCCCGCGCAGGCGCATGTGCGCAAGCGCGCCGTGCAGCCGCAGCCGGAAGCGCCGGAGCCGAACCCGTTCTGGGACAAGCTCAGCGCCGGCAAGCGCGTCATCGCCGTAGAGTTCGACCCGCCGGTGGACGACAACATCGGCTACTTCCTCGACGCGGTGAAGACGCTGCGCGACTGCGGCGCGGACGCCGTAACCCTTGCCGACTGCCCGATCGGCCGTCCCCGCGCCGACAGCAGCCTGCTCGCCTGCAAGGTCAAGCGCGAGCTGGGCATGGAGCCGCTGCCGCACATGACCTGCCGCGACCGCAATCTGAACGCCACGAAGGCGCTGCTGCTGGGGCTGTCGATGGAGGGCGTGCACAATGTGCTGCTCGTCACCGGCGACCCGATCCCAACCGAGGAGCGCGACGAGGTCAAGAGCGTGTTCAACTTCAACTCCCGCAAGCTCGCCCGGTATGTCACAAGCCTGAACAGCACCGCGCTTACGTCGCCGTTCCGTGTGTTCGGCGCGCTGGATCTCAACGCCAGGAATTTCGACATTGAGCTGCGCCGCGCGCAGGAGAAGGAGGAAAACGGCGTCGTGGGCTTTCTCACGCAGCCGGTGCTGTCCGCCGAGGCGCTGGAAAATCTCAAGCGCGCCCGCGCGGCGCTGCAGGGCAAGCTGCTCGGCGGCATCTTCCCCGTCGTGAGCCACCGCAACGCGTGCTTTTTGAACAACGAAATCTCCGGTATGCGCGTCTGCGACGAGATCATTCATCTCTACGAGGGCAAGGACCGCGACGAGGCCGAGGCGCTCGCCGTCACGATCTCGGCGCGCATCGCGCAGGAGATCGCCCCCCATACCGACGGGCTGTACCTCATGACGCCCTTCCGCCGCGTGGAGCTGATCCGAAAGATCATCGAAGCGCTGTGAGGGAAAAACGCAACAATCGCAGACGCTTTCGTGCCTGCGATTGTTTCATCATAAGATCTGTCCGGCGACGCGGATTTCAAGCTGCCCGAATGCTTGCGAGGGGATGCTCACAGCAAAGCCGCTTGCGGGCTTTCCGCCAGATTTTCAACATGGATCAGCCCCTTTCTTTCCCGCGTTCTTGCGTATTCCACCAGCTCCCGCGCATTTCCGGGATGCTGCGCATAGGCAATCAGATACTGGCTGTGCTCCACCATGCAGCGGTTGGCGCGGACGATGGCGAGCCGCTTCGGGACGGACTCCATCCCCGGCGGGTAGAATGTGCCGTCGGCTTCCGGGCAGTTTTGGGCAGGATAATACGGCAGCAGCACAAGCAGCGACACCTCCGGGTGCCGCTGCTTCGCGTCTGTAACCATGTGCGCGGCCATGCGGTCAAACGCGCCATAGTGCCCGACGACAAACTCCGTCACACCGTATTCGACGATGTGACGCTCCACCGCGTCGGCGAGCCGTGCCCGCAAGACCTCCGGCGCATCCCGGTGCCCGATGAAAAAACAGGTTTTGCGCATCGTTTACCCTTACTGCAATATCTATGTTGCAAAGCATCTAAAGAAATCGGCTGTTTATTTCTCGCTTTGGAATGTATACATTCCAATTCTAACACACACTCCAGGATAAAATCAATATGGAATGCATACATTCCAGTCACAAAGTTCTTTCGCGCTTTTTGAAAGGGATGCTTATGTCTGAACGGATTAAGCAAGATTTATCCATTGGAGCAAACTTGAAACGTTTGAGAAAACAGAATCGTTTCTCACAAGAGCAGGTTGCAGCCAAATTGCAGCTAATGGGAATCTCCGTTAGTCGAGAAATGCTCTCGCAAATGGAACTTGGACATTACAATATAAGAGTTACTGTTTTGCTGGCGTTAAAAGAGCTTTATCATGCTACTTTTGACGACTTTTTTGAAGGATTATCGCTCAGCGATCTTGATATCTGAGCATCTGGAATTTGTGGACGAAAAGAAAGACGGCTCAAAATAAGAGCCGTCTTTTCCATTCAAACACATGCTGCAAAACAGAAACCGCCACTCGGCAAAGTGACGGTTTCTTCCTTTCTGCGTTGCGCATCGCGCGTCACCTCATCCGTCACGGCTACGCCGTGCCACCTTCCCCTCAAGGGGAAGGCTTTGGGTGCGTATGATGCACCGCAGCGCGCCTGTTCTTCCTTACCCGGCCGCAAGTCAAGCCTGCGTCCGGGTGATGCGATGGTGCGGTTGGAAACGTTACCTTCGTAGGGGCCGATGCACTCCCAGAGCACCTTGTCGCCGCCGTTGGCGGCTCGGGCGCCCACATCGGCCCGACAAAAACACCCGGTCTGCCGAGTTGACAAACCGGGTGTGGATGCGTATAATAAAAATAGAAAAGGGCGCTGCAACAAGCGGTTGACCCGTGAATGTTAGTTTAGCAACGCTAAAGAAACCGTCACCGTGCCGGGTGGCGGTTTCTGCTTTTTACTCTGACCGTCACAGTCCAGCGAAGGACGTGGAAGGTCAATGTAATTGGCATATGCCTCACCCCCTCTCAGGGATGTGGCCAACCGCCTGTCCGTATGTACAGCGCCCTGCCTGCGCGACTGCGTCGCGCAGGCATATTTATTTTACAGATTGCGCCGCATTTTGTCAATTACCGCCTGCTATGGACGCCTCTAAAATATGCGCCCCACCGCACCCCTTAGGGAATGTATTCTCGCAGCGCGGTCACGTTCAGCAGACGGCGACGCCCTGCACGGCCGCTTTCAGCGCGTCCACGCGGTCGATATCCTCCCAGCGGACGCCGAGATCCTCGCGGCCCATGTGGCCGTAGGCGGCGAGCTTGCGGTAGATCGGGCGGCGCAGGTCGAGATCGCGGATGATCGCCGTCGGGCGCAGGTCGAACACCTGCTGCACCGCCGCGGCCAGCGCCTCGTCGGCGACCGTGCCGGTACCGGCGGTGTCCACCATGACGGACACCGGCTCCGCCACGCCGATGGCGTAGGCGAGCTGCACGAGGCAGCGGGACGCAAGCCCCGCCGCGACGATGTTCTTCGCCACGTAGCGGGCGGCGTAGGCCGCGCTGCGGTCCACCTTCGTCGGGTCCTTGCCGGAGAACGCGCCGCCGCCGTGCGGCGCGCTGCCGCCGTAGGTATCGACGATGATCTTTCTGCCGGTCAGGCCGGAGTCCGCGCACGGGCCGCCCACGACGAAGCGGCCGGTGGGGTTGATGAGATAGCGCGTGTTCTCATCCAGCAGCGCTACGGGGATGACGGGGCGGATGACCAGCTCGATCATCTCGCGGCGCAGCTGCTCCATGGGCACCTCCGGCGCGTGCTGCGTGGAGAGCACCACCGTGTGCACGCGCACGGGCTTGTTCTGCTCGTCGTATTCCACCGTCACCTGCGTCTTGCCGTCGGGACGGAGATAGTCCACGAGCTGCGTCTTGCGCACCTCGGCGAGCCGCTTTGCCATCTTGTGCGCGAGGGAGACCGGCAGCGGCATCAGCTCCGGCGTCTCGTCGCAGGCGTAGCCGAACATCATGCCCTGGTCGCCCGCGCCGTTGTCGAGCGCGTCCGTGCCGTTTTCCTTGCTCTCCAGCGACTGATCCACGCCCAGCGCGATGTCGCCGCTCTGCTCGTCAATATTCGTCACGACGGCGCAAGTCTCGCAGTCAAAGCCGTATTTCGCGCGGTCATAGCCGATCTCACGCACGACCTGCCGCACCGTTTTCGGGATGTCCACATAGCAGTTGGTCGTGATCTCGCCCATGACGTTCACGATGCCGGTCGTCACCGTGCACTCGCAGGCGACGCGGCCGTTCGGGTCTTTTTCCAGAATCGCGTCCAGCACCGCGTCGGAGATCTGGTCGCAAATTTTGTCCGGATGTCCCTCCGTGACGGATTCCGAAGTAAACAGATGATGTGCCATAATATTCATATCCTCACTTTCGTTGGTTTTTTTACACAAATGGCAGCGCAGCGTTCACGCCCGCAAAAAATGCGCCCCGCCGGACTGGCGGAGCGCATGGAAAGGCGTGGTTCCCTCATCTTTCGATTTACACCGCCGGATTTGGCACCTTGCAAATGCAGGTTGCCGGGCTTCACAGGGCCGGTCCCTCCGCCACTCTTGATAAGGCATGTTCAATTGCAAACGCTATTATACCGTTTTTTCACAGCTTGTCAAGCGAAAAACGAAAATTTTCTCAGAAAAGTCAGTTTTCTTTCAGCCACTTCAGCAATCTGCGCCACCAGGACGGCTTTTTTTGCGGCACAGGCGGCTTTTGCGGCGTGGGCGGTTCCGGTTTGCGTACCGTGCGCCCGGCGAAGTAAGCGTGCAGATTTTTCTGGCTGACGAACGCCTCGCCCTCCGGCTGCGCGCGGACATAGCTGCCGTCCGGCTGCATGAGCCACGCCTTGCAGTTGTCGCGGCGCATACTGTCAAGAATGGCGAGCACCTCCTCGCGCGTTTCCGGCGTCTTCACCTCGGTGAACGCCTCGATGCGGCGCATGGTGTTGCGCTCGAGCAGGTCGCCGGAGCCGATGAACACCCGCTGCGCCGTTCCCCGGCCGAACACGAAGATGCGCTCGTGCTCCAGATACTGCCCGATGATGCTGCGCACGGTGATGTGCTCCGTCCGCCCCGGCACGCCGGGACAGAGACAGCAAATCCCGCGCACATAAAGCTCCACCGTCACGCCCGCCTCGGACGCGCGCACAAGCCGCCGCATCACATCCGCGTCGTTCATGGAGTTGACCTTGATGGCGAGATATCCTGCGCTGCCGAGCGCGATCTGCTCGTCGATCCGCGCGAGCAGGCGGGACTTGAACCCCTCCGGCGCGATCCAGAGCGCCTCCGTCTCGCCGGCGGTTTCGCCCGTGGCCAGCGCGCGGAACGCCTTTGCCGCGTCGCGCCCGACGGCGGGGTCGCTCGTGAGCAGCATCAGGTCGGTGTACTGCTCGGCGGTCGCCTCGTTGTAGTTGCCGGTGCCCACCTGCGTGTAATACTGCACGCCGCCGGGCACGCGCCGCGTGATGAGACACAGCTTCGTGTGCACCTTGTATTCCGTCAGCCCGTAGAGGATCGTGCACCCGGCCTCCTCCAGCATCCGGGAATAGTCGATGTTGTTCTGCTCGTCGAAGCGGGCGCGCAGCTCCAGAAGGCACGTCACCTGCTTGCCGCGGTCGGCGGCATAGGCCAGCGCCGCGGCGATGCGGCTGCTGCCCGCAAGGCGGTAGAGCGTGATCTGAATGCTCGTCACGTCCGGGTCGTCCGCCGCCTCGTAAAGCAGATCGACGAACGGGTTGATGCTCTGATACGGCAGCGCGATCAGCAGATCGTGCCGCGCAAGATAGCCAAAGTAGTCGCCCTTTTTGAGCGCCACGTTCTTTGCCGGCTCCGGCGGCGCCTCGCGCAGGGCGGACAGCTCCACCGCTTCCGGCAGCGCCAGCACGAAGGAGAGATCCAGCGGCACGCGGCTGGAAAACACGCACTTTTTCGGCAGGTCGAGCTGCGCGCACACAAATTCCAGCATCCGGTCGGACGGCTTTCCCGCGAGCTGTGCGCGCACCGGCTCCAGCCGGCGGCGGCGGCGCAGCAGCCGCTCCATCACCGCACGAAAATCCGCGTCGCAGTCGTCCATCACGTCTCCGGCGGAGATTTCGGCGTTGCGGGTCACGCGCAGGATCGTCGTCTCGGCAACCGTCTGCTTCGGGAACAGCTTTTTGACAAAGTGGCGCACCAGCTCCGCCGTCAGCGCGATCTTCTGCACGCCCTCCACGCGAATGACGAAGAACTTCGGCAGCCGCGTCACCGGCACGATGCCCGCGCCGTCCTTTCCGCGAAACAGCGCCAACACGTACTGCTCCTTGTTGCGCAGAAACGGGAACGGATGCCCGCGCCCGATCACCTGCGGGCTGAGCAGGGGCTGCAGCTCGTCAAAGTATTTTTTCGCCAGCAGCTCGTCCACCGGGTCGATGTGCGCAAAATCCAAAAGCGCCACGCCCTGCGCGGCCAGCCCCGCCGTCACCTCGCGGTAGAGCGGCTCAAACTCCTTTTTCTGCCGCGCGGTCTCGGCGAGAATGCGGTCGATCTGCTCGCGCGGGGTCAGTCCGGTCAGCGGCTCGGCGCGCCACGGCCGCAGCAGATCCCGATCCGCCAGTCCGCCGACGCGCACCATATAAAACTCGTCCAGATTCGAGCAGTAGATGGACAAAAACCGCAGCCGGTCATACAGCGGCAGGCGTGGGTCCGCCGCCTCCTGCATCACGCGGCGGTTGAACGCCAGCCAGCTCAGCTCCCGGTTGAGAAACAGCCCCGCGTAGGCCGGGTCCGGCTGCTGCGGCGCAAACAGGCCGCCGCCGTCCTGCTCCGCCATCTGCCGCAGCGCGTCCGCGCCGGGCAGCGGCGTCTCTGGTTTTCGCGGCATGTCCACCGCCTCCCATTTCCATCAAATCAGTGTTATTATACCGAAAATCCCCTGCTTTTACAATCCCCCGCATCCACAAGAAATCGCTGTTGCAAAACGACAGTCGTGCTGTTATAATTTAGACATACACACGGACATTGATACAGGAGGTCAACCATGGAGAAATACAGAGTACTTGAAATCAAAGAGAGCGTATTTGCCAACAACGACCGCGAGGCGGAAAAGCTCCGCGCGGAGCTGAAGCAGGAAAAGACGTTCCTGCTCAACCTCATGTCCTCCCCCGGCTCCGGCAAGACGACCACGCTCATGGCCACCATCAACGCCCTGAAGGACGATCTGCGCATTGGCGTCATGGAAGCGGACATCGACTCCGACGTGGACGCCGCCACGATCTCCACCAGCGGCGCGAAGGTCATCCAGCTCCACACCGGCGGCATGTGCCACCTCGACGCGGGCATGACCCGTCAGGGTCTGGAGGGGCTCGGCACCGAGAACATCGACCTCGCCATTCTGGAGAACGTCGGCAACCTCGTCTGCCCGGCGGAGTTCGACACCGGCGCCGTCAAAAACGCAATGATTCTCTCCGTGCCGGAGGGCGACGACAAGCCCCTGAAGTACCCGCTCATGTTCTCGATCTGCGACGTGCTGCTTGTGAACAAGATCGACGTTGCGCCGTACTTCAACTTCAGTCTCGAGCGGTGCACAGAATACGTCCGGAAGCTGAATCCGAACATTCAGATCTTCCCGATCTCCGCGCTCAAGGGCGAGGGCATCGAGCCGTGGGCCGGCTGGCTCCGCGATCAGGTGCGCGCCTGGCAGGCGTAACGGCATCGGAATATGCGAACACACCCCCGGCGGGCATCCGCCGGGGGTGTTTTGCGTGTCGAACGAATGTCCTTGACACGCAGACGCGCGGCAAATATAATAGCATTATATTGACAGGAATAGAGGAGGATCCACATGAAAAGACGAATGTTACCCCTGCTTCTGGCGCTGTGCATGGTGTTCACACTCCTGCCCGCCTCCGTATTCGCGGCGGAATTGGTCGATTCCGGAACTTTTGGAGATGGTTTTGCGTGGACGCTGGATGCCGATGGTCTCTTAACGATCAGTGGAACTGGCTCCATGCCGGATTCTCATCCATGGTCAGATCATCAGAGTGAAGTGAAATCGTTGTGCCTCGAACCGGGCATCACCCGTCTCCCGACCTATGCGTTTGACTCCTATAAGGCGCTGCAAAGCGTCTCGTTTCCGGATACGCTTCAGGGAATTGGGACATGGGCATTTTTCAATACCGGCCTGACGGAAGTCGTCATCCCCGAAAATACGTCTGTCGGTGATGGCGCGTTTGAGAGCTGCCGCGCGCTGGAAACAGTCGTACTCCCGAGCACTGCGTGGCTTGCTAACGGTGTTTTTACAAATTGCACCGCATTAACGTTCGTTGTGATTCCGGACGGTTTTACCCGAATCAATGAGTATACCTTTGAAAACTGCAAAAGTCTGGAGGCTGTTTTTCTCCCCAGCAGCATAACCGAAATCAGATATCGTGCATTCAACGGCTGTGAAAACCTGACCTATATATTTTATACAGGTAATGAAGATCAACTGTCGCAAATTCGAGTCTCTGAGGCAAATGATCCGATTCTCAACGCAGACGTTTACCTCATCCCCAGCCTGCCCGATCCCATCTACGGGTTTTTCGACATGCCCGCCCGGTCAAACTGGGCATATCCCGGCATTGCCTACTGCCTTGACTGCGGCCTGATGAACGGCGTTTCCAACACGGAGTTTGATCCGGACGGCACGCTCACGCGCGCGATGGTCGCCACCATTCTCTGGCGGCAGACCGGCGAGCCGAAGGCAACGCAGGCCTGCACCTTCCCCGACCTTGGTTCGCCCAATGATCCGGCGGTAAACTGGTATCTGGACGCAGTCGCCTGGGCGGCGGAGGCCGGCATCGTCAACGGCCGTCCCGACGGCACCTTCGATCCGAACGGCGCGATTACCCGTCAGGAGCTGGCAACCATGCTCTACCGCTATGCGAACGCCATGAAGCTTGACACGTCGGCCAAGGGCGATCTCTCTGCCTTCCCGGATGAAGATCAGGTACTCGCCTACGCTGTGGACGCCATGACCTGGGCAAACGGCGCCGGTCTTATCAACGGCAACGTGATTGACGGCGTGACCTGCCTTGACCCGTGGGGCAACGCCACCCGCGCACAGGTTGCTGCCATCCTCATGCGCTTCTGCGAAAACGTCGCATAATAACCGCACACGCCACAACACGCCGTGGAGTTTCCACGGCGTGTTTTTTTGACATTCCCGGCGATCTGCATTATACTGTCCCCAGTAAGCAAGAGAGAAGGTTGACTCCCATGATCTATTTCCGCAACGACTACTCCGAGGGCGCGCATCCGAAGGTGCTGCAGGCGCTCGTTGAAAGCAATCTGGTCTCCACCCCCGGCTACGGCTGCGACGAATACTGCGCCTGCGCGCGTGAGCTGCTGCGCGAGCGCTTCGCCTGCCCGAACGCGGACGTGCATTTCCTCGTCGGCGGCACGCAGACGAATCTCACCGCCGCCGCGGCGTTCCTCCGCCCCTGGGAGGCGGTCATCGCGGCCGACACCGGCCACATCGCCGTGCACGAAACCGGCGCGATCGAGGCCACCGGCCACAAGGTCTATGTCGTCCCCGGCGTGGACGGAAAGCTCACCCCCGACGCCGTCCGCACCGCCGTGCGCGACCACCAGACCGGCACGGAGGAGCACATGGTACTGCCCCGCATGGTATACGTGTCCGACTCCACGGAGCTGGGCACAATCTACACGCGCGCGGAGCTGCAGGCGCTGTCCGATACCTGCCGCGAGCTGGGACTGTATCTGTATCTCGACGGCGCGCGCATGGCCATGGCGCTGACCGCGCAGGGCAACGACCTCGTGCCGGAGGATTTCGCGCAGCTCTGCGACGCGTTCTACCTCGGCGGGACGAAAAATGCCCTGCTGTTCGGCGAGGCGCTCGTCATCGTAAACAACGCGCTCAAGCCGTACTTCCGAAACGTCATGAAGCAGCACGGCGGTATGCTGGCGAAGGGCCGTCTGCTCGGCGTACAGTTTGCCGCAATTTTGCAGGACGACCTCTGGCTGCAGACCGCGCGCCACGCAAACGAGCTGGCGCAGCGCCTCGCGGCGGCGCTGACCGCCATGGGCGTGCCGCTCTATGCCGCTTCGCCCACGAATCAGGTTTTCCCCATCTTCACCAACGCGCAGGTGGAAGCGCTGCGGCAGGATTTCAGCTTTGAATTCATCGCCAGAGTGGACGAGGACCACTCCGCCATCCGGTTCGTCACCTCCTGGGCGACGCGCCCGGAGGACGTGGAAACGCTGCTCGAAGCTGTCCGCGCGCTCCTGTAACACAGCAAACCCAACGCCAGCCCCGGCCAATGGCCGGGGCTGGCGTTTTTTCAGGATCACAAATGTTCTTTCTGCATCTTCGCCCAGCGGCGGGGATACTTCGTGGGGGTGTCGCCCGTCTTGCGGATGACCACAATGCTGTGCGTCACGTCCGTGCCGGGGATGGTGTACGCCGCCGTGCGCACATACGTGCCGCCGAGCGTGCGGATCGCGCGCTGCGCCTCCTCCAGTTCCTCCGCGCAGTCCGGCCCCTTCATCGCCAGAAACACGCCGCCGCGCCGCACAAACGGCAGGCACAGCTCGCACAGCAGATACAGCCGCGCCACCGCACGGGACACCGCAATGTCAAACTGTCCGCGCAGCTCCAGCGTCTCCTCCGCGCGCGCGTGGATGCATGCCACATCCGCAAAGCCGAGCTTTTCGCACGTTTCCGTGAGAAACTGCACCCGCTTGGCCTGACTGTCAAGCAGCGTGAGCCGGACGTCCGGCTGCGCAATCTTCAGCGGCAGACCGGGAAAGCCCGCGCCGGTGCCCACGTCAATGACCGATTTCCCCGCGAACGGCTCCACCGTCAGCAGCGCCGCGCAGTCAAGAAAATGGAGCTGCGCCACGTCCCGCTCGCCGTGGATGGCCGTCAGATTCATGACCTGGCTGCGTTCCTCCAAATATGCATAATAGGTCTGAAAGCGCGCAAGCGCCTCGTCGGAAAGCGGCAGGCCAAGCTGCGCAAAGCCGCCGCGGAGCAGTTGTTCCATAGCTTCCTCCCGGGATCGTTCTGAACACCAATATTATAGCATATTTTTTCTCTGTGTCCAGAACGAGAAAAACCGGCAGCCGCGTCAAAACGGGCGCATTCCGTTCCGCTTCCCCGGCAAGCGGGAAAGCTCCAGTTCCTTTTTCCTTAGCAAAACCGAAACCGATGTTTCGGTTTTGAAAACGTCTTCTGATAGGCTGAAACCGGCGGCCAGCAAAAGCTGACCGCCGGGTCAAACTCTCAAAGCATCCTCGAACCGAAGCCCAGCGACAGCGGGTTCGGTTCGAAAAGGAAGAATGTGGAAGCGGACATGGCGTTTTCGGCTTTAGCCGGAAACGGAATGCAGCGCGCCCATTCTGACGCTTTACGCGTAAAACACGTGCTCGCCGATAGTGGTCACCCACGTCAGGGAGCTGTTGAACCATCCGCCGTTGCAGGCCGCAGGATTGATGAAATACAGCGCGCTGCCGACCGTGTTCGCGCCCTCCAGACAGAGCTTCGCGGCCAACACAGCCTGCTCGCTCGGCGCGTTGTAGATCGTGCCCATGCTCACGGGCGTAAACTGTGTGTATCCGCCGCGCGCATCGAACACCACACCCTGGACCGTATCCGGGAACGACTCGGACGCCACGCGGTTGAGCACCACGTTGCCGACGCCGATCATCCCCTCCATCGGCTGGTTGCCGGATTCCGCAAAAATGATGCGCGACAGCCAGTACAGATCATACTTTGCATAGTAGCTCTCGCCGCTCTCCAGCAGCGCAAGATTCGCCGTATCCACCGAAGCGCTGGTGCTCTCCGCATCATAGGCGGCAGTTGCACCGAAGATCTTCTGCAGCTCCGCCAGCGGCAGAACAATCTGCCCATCCAGCGCCTTGACGCCGCCCGGCACATAGAAATACCGCCCGTTTGCAGTATAGACCGTATCGCCGTAGCCAATGGAAATGACCACGCCGTCAACGGTGTACTGCGTCACGCCGTCCTCGCCCTGTTCAGCCGAGCAGGCCAGCCCCAGCATGTCGCAATAATCGGGGATCGCCGCATACGCCGTGCCGTCCAGCACATAGCAGTAGCCGCCGAACCCCCCGTCCACATAGACGGGCGCATACGTACAGGTCGCCGTCTGTGTATAGTCCGCCGCGTCGGTGCCGACTGCAACCGTGCGCGTGACGGGCAGAACATTCCGGGCGGCAAGCCGGGTCGCCAGCTTCTCATCCCGCTCGGTCAGCACCAGTGCCGCGTCCGCCGGCTTTGACGGCTCCGCCGACTCCACCGGAGCGGCGTTGCCCTCCTGCCCAACGGCAAACACCGCGTCGCCGCCGATGAGACAGACAAGGCCGATCAGAACCCCGCACAGCAGGCACACGATGCATAGAAGCGCCAAATTCGATTTTAAGAGTTTCATCTGCACCGTCCTCCTTCCGTGCGACTGCGATGCACCCGTAAAATGGGTAGATGAAAGCAGATAGCATTGCTGCTACCTTCTCACATGGATAATTATATTCATTTTTCGCTCATGATTCAATCGGCGTTTTGCACAAACGATCTTATTTGATTCTGATGATTTTAGACAAAAATTCCTCAAAATCACAAAATATTGTGTATTTATCTTTATTTCGACTCAACATTTTGTGTTGTGCATGTTGATGAACTGCTTGTTTTCGACGGGAAGTGACGCAAAAAGAAACATGCAAGTTTGCAAAAAAATCTTGCAAACTTGCATTATGTAAACGATTTTCATTATTTGAAATTGTTATGTAAATCTTTTTTGCAATTCTTAAAGTGTCTGCCGGAGCGCTTTGGCGAGCTGATCGGGGCACGAGGTCTTCTTCCAGCCGCAGCGGATCCCCTCCATGCGCGCGATGGCGTCTTCGGCACGCATCCCCACCAGGAGCTTGGAAATGCCCTGCAGGTTGCCGCTGCACCCCCCTTGCACCTCCACTTGGCGGATAATTCCGTCCTCGACCTCCACCCGCATGAGCTGCGAGCACACGCCCTTCGGCCGATATGTGATCGTCATAGACCATTCCTCCTCCGATTTTTTCCTCACTATACCACACCCGGCGGCATAATTCCAGAGCCGCCCGCATAAGATTTACAGATACACGAGAGGGGGCGGTCTACATGTCTGTGAGGAAGAAACTGGCCGGAGCGGGGCTGGCGCTGTTCGCGCTGCATCTCGCAGCCGGCGGGGGTGACACACTGCTGGACAGGCTTTCCGCGTGGGTGACTCCGGAGCAGCTTTTATCGGCGACGGTGCGGCTGGAGCTGGGCAACCCGCAGCCGGTCGGGGACGCCGGGCCGGGGACAGCCGTTGCCGCGCTGTCCGCTACGCCGGCGCCCACGCCGGAACCCACGGCCACGCCAGCGCCGGCGGAACCGGGCGTCACGGCGGACGGTCTGCCCATCGTCGCCACCACGATCACGGGCGGCCTGACGCTGAAAAACGAGACGGATTACGACATTGACATCAACGCGCTGCTGCAGCAGGGGCCGGCGACGCAGCTCGCAGCGGATCAGCCGCAGATTCTCATCGTCCATACGCACTCCAGCGAGGCATACACGCCCGCCGGCGCCGATCTCTACGCCGCGTCGGACACCTGCCGCACGGAGGATACCAATTATAATATTGTGCGCGTGGGCGATGTGCTCACCGAGTCGCTCAAGCAGGCGGGGCTGAACGTCCTGCACGACCGCACGATTTATGATTATCCGAGCTACACCGGCTCCTACACCCGCTCCGGCGACGCGGTCCTGTCCTATCTGGAGCAATACCCGTCCATCCGCATCGTCATCGACCTGCACCGCGACGCGCTGTGCTCGGACGACGTGGTGTATAAAACCGTGGCCGAGATCCCGGACTCGGCGTGCTCGCAGGTGATGATCCTCTGCGGCACGGACAGCACCGGGCTGTACCATCCCTATTGGAAGGATAACCTGCGTCTGGCCGTGTATCTGCAAAACGCGGTCAACGAGGCGCACCCGACGCTGATGCGCCCGATCACGCTCGTGAACGAGCGCTACAACCAGCATCTGACCACCGGCTCGCTCATCGTGGAGGTCGGCAGCAGCGGCAACACGCTGCAGGAGGCGATCAACGCCGTGCAGCTCTTCGGCGACGCGGCGGGGCCTGCTCTGGCGAAGCTGGTGTCAGAATGAACGCGCTACGCGCCGCTTGTCGGGGAAGCGGAACGGAACGTGTCCACTCTGACGCCGACGTATAACTCCCTCCTTTTCTGCCCATAATCTCAGAAAAGGAGGGATCCATTTCTATGAAAGTCCAAGAACTCATGACTGGCAGCGCGGTGTCCGTACACGAGGACGAGCCGGTCGTTGCCGCCGCGCGGCTGATGAAGGCGCGGAACATCGGCTCCATCCCCGTCTGCGGGGACGACGGCCAGCTCACCGGAATGCTCACCGACCGGGATATCGTCGTGCGCTGCATCGCGTCCGGCGCAGACCCCGGCACGGTGAAGATCGCCGCCGTCATGACGCCCGGCGCCGTCACGGTCACGCCCGCAGACGAGGTGGATGCCGCGCTCGCGCGCATGATGCATGAGCAGGTGCGGCGCCTGCCCGTCGTGCAGGAGGGCCGTCTCGTCGGGATGCTCTCGATCGCGGACGTGGCGCGCAGCCGCCGCTGCGACATGGAAGCCGCGCGCGCGCTGTGCGGCATCACATCCAACGTCTGCCGCCGCTAACGTCAGAACGGACTCGTTCCATTCCGCTTCCCGGGCAAGCCGGAAAGCTCCATATCCACTCCTCCGTTCTTCCTTTCCCAGCCGCAAGTCAAGCTTGCGTCTGGGGGATGCGGGGCTGCGATACGCGCCGAGCCAAAAGGCCGGACGACGGTTTCGGCGCGCGAACCGCTTGCGTTCGCGCCAGACGATTGCCATCGTAAGACGTAGGGATGAGTGCCGACCCTATAACACCAAGCCAATTTCACCGCCAGCGTCAGTCGCTGGGGGTTTCCAAAGGGGGGCCCACATCCCCCTTTGGCGTGTCTTTCTTTCAGGCTCCACCCGGTTTCTTTCTGCTCGTGCAGAAAGAAATGGGGTGGAATAGACCGAGGTGCGAATTCCGAACACCTCATCCGTCACGGCTTACGCCGTGCCACCTTCCCCTCAAGGGGAAGGCTTTGGGGGTGCGCATCGTACGTTTCGCGTTTTCAAGGCTTCCCCCTCTGGGGGAAGCTGTCGGCGGAGCCGACTGATGAGGGGAATGCACGCCACCTCATCCGACCGCCCTTCGGGCGGCCACCTTCCCAGCGTCAGAACGGGCGCGCTGCGCTCCGTTTCCGTCTGAAGCCGAAAACTGCGCATCCACTTCCCCATTCTTCCTTTCAAATCCGAAACACCGTGCACAGCATTCTGCCGAATCCCGCCGACATGCTACATTTCCGGCCTTTGGCCGGAAATTTTTCGTTTTCAAGTTCCCACAATTGTGCTACAATGACATCCACCGGCGCGCACCGAAAAAAATTCTCAAAAAGGGCTTTACAAATCCAATCCTTTGTGCTATCTTAATAACAAGAATTATTCTTATTATTAAGGAGGTGCCCCGATGGCCACCCGCAAAACGAGTAAAAAGCGCCAGGCGATTCTGGACGCGCTGATGGCCACCACCGAGCACCCCAACGCAGAGTGGCTCTACCAAAAGCTCAAGCCGGAGTATCCCGACCTGAGTCTCGGCACGGTCTACCGCAACCTGAGCCTGTTTGCGGACGCGGGCGATATTTTGCGCATCGGCGTCCTCGGCGGGCAGGAGCGGTTTGACGGCCGCACCGATTCACACGCGCATCTGCTGTGCGCGGAATGCGGCCGTGTGATGGATGTGGAGACCCCGGAGCTGGAGCCGAAGCTCTGCACGCTCGCCCAAAGCGCCAGCGGCGCGGAGGTGCAGACCTGCACGCTCACGTTCACCGGCGTGTGCCCCGATTGTCGAAGACCGGGCGGTTCGCCCGCTTCCAAATAAACAACTGATATTTATAATTTTAGGAGGATTCAAAACATGAAAAAATGGGTTTGCAGCGTATGTGGTTATGTTCATGAAGGCGACACGCCGCCGGCAGAGTGCCCGGTGTGCCATGTCCCCGGCTCCAAGTTCGTGGAACAGGCCGGCGAGATGAGCTGGGCTGCCGAGCACGTGGTTGGCGTTGGCAAGGTGTTTGGCGCGGACGTTCCGGAAGATGTGCAGAAGGAGATCATCGACGGTCTGCACGCCAACTTTGAGGGCGAGTGCTCCGAGGTCGGCATGTATCTGGCCATGGCGCGCGTGGCGCACCGCGAGGGCTATCCGGAGATCGGCCTGTACTGGGAGAAGGCCGCTTACGAGGAAGCCGAGCACGCCGCGAAGTTCGCCGAGCTGCTGGGTGAAGTCGTCACCGACAGCACCAAGAAGAATCTGGCCATGCGCGTGGACGCCGAGAACGGCGCGACCGCCGGCAAGTTCGAGCTGGCCAAGCTCTGCAAGAAGTACAATCTCGACGCCCTGCACGACACCATCCACGAGATGGCGCGCGACGAAGCCCGTCACGGCAAGGCATTCGAGGGTCTGCTGAAGCGTTATTTTTAAGTAAGGAGTATTTGCAATGAAATACGTCTGCAACATCTGCGGCTGGGTCTACGACGAGGAAGAAGCCGGCGTGAAGTGGGAAGACCTTCCCGATGACTTCGTGTGCGAGCTCTGCGGCGTCGGCAAGGATCAGTTCACCAAGGAATAATCGAAGCAAATACGAGGGAGCGGAAAATCCGCTCCCTCGTATTTTTGATTGCTTATAAATTGGAGTTATTTTTCGACCCAGCCGTCGGACAGCAGGCCGGCGGACGACAGCGCCAGCGAAAGGTAGGCGGAGTCCTCATCCAGCTCGTAGAAGCCGCTGGCAGCAAACTGTTTGACGTTCTCCGCATCGTTCAGATCCGTAAACTTCAGGGTGATCACGACCTGATCGCCCTCAGCCGTAAACGAATAATCGCAGAAGTCCAGCGCAATCAGGTCGGCATAGTCCTCGTCGCACTGTGCCCGGAACACTTCAATGTCCTCTTCCGTTGCGCCCTGCGCGTCGATATACATGGTATCGACCATCGTGTGGACAATGTCGCCGGTGGCGTCGAAGGCCAAGGTTTCCGTGATGCCGTCTTCGTAGCTTTCAAAGGTCTTGCTTACCGGGGTCGTGGCCTGCTTTGCGAAGAGCACGCCGCCGATGACGCCGAGTACAACGGCGATGATGAAGCCGATCAGCGCCCACTTTCCGATGGACTTTGCACGTACCGGGGTATCCTTCTTCAGGCACAGGAACAGGATCAGGCCGATCAGCGGGAACAGAAAGCCAACAATGTTCAGGCCGACCGAACGCTTGTCCTCTCTCTGCGGCGCCGCCTGCGGCACTGCGCTGCCACAGTTCGGGCAGAGCACCGCGTCGTCGGCAAGTTCTCTGCCGCAATTGCTGCAAAATTTCATTTTCTCCTCCTCCATATTCTATGGTGTTTCCATTATAATATGAACGCGCGGCGTCCGTCAATCAAAATCTGACAATCTTCTGCCAGATTTTTTCGCAAAAAATGCCCGGCCCTCTGCGGCTTGCTTCAGAGAACCGGGCGCGTTTTTGGGGATGGATGATGCGCCGGCGCGCTTACGCCCGCTGTTTGCGGCGCAGGGACAGGCAATCGGCGATCATGGCGATGAATTCGCTGTTCGTCGGCTTGCCCTTGATGTTCGAGACGGTGTAGCCGAAGAACTTCTGCAGCACCTCGATATCGCCGCGATCCCACGCGACCTCAATCGCGTGGCGGATGGCGCGCTCCACGCGGCTGGGCGTCGTGTTGAACTTGCGGGCAACCTCCGGATACAGCACCTTCGTGACCGCGTTGATGACGTCCATGTCGTTGATGGTGAGAATGATCGCCTCCCGCAGATACTGATAGCCCTTGATGTGCGCCGGAACACCGATCTCGTGGATGATATCCGTGACCATCGCCTCCAGACTCGGCTCCTGCGGCCGGGGCGCGAGGGCGTTCGGTTGCAGGTTCTGTATGTTCAGTACCTTGGGCGAGGCCGTCTGACGGATGCGGGAGAGCAGCAGGTCCGGGCTGCACGGCTTCGGCAGAAAATAGGCCGCGCCCAGCTCCGAGCACTCCGTCACAATCTGCTGATTGTAAAATCCCGAAACGACAATTGCCCGTGTGCGGCAGTTGTGCTCCTGCAGATATTGCAGGACGGACAGCCCGTCCACCTTCGGCAGAATCAGATCCGTCACGAGAATGTCCGGATCCAGCTCGGCAATGAGGGCGGTCGCCTGCTCCCCATTGTCGGCCGCTCCGACGACCTCCATGTCCCCTTCTTCCTCGATTAAATCCGAGAGGAGCATCCGAAAATCCTCTCCCGAATCCGCAAGCAATACGCTGATCTTAGTTGTCATAATATCTTCCTCCGCAGTTTTTTTCGATTGCGGCCCGCTATCTGTCTGCTTTAGCAGTTTCACCGCTGTTGTGGTAATAATTTAGCATGTATGGAATATAAAAGCAACTCGAAAGCGCACGAATTCATCGTTTTTTTTGTTGACATAATTCGACACGGTTATTCGCCGTTCGTGTCTGTTCACCAGGGTGCACCACAAGACCATGTGTTTCGGCAAGATCGTTCCTTTTTTTCAGTAATTATTATGTCAACCATGATTCGACAATTTTTGCGGCACTGTGGAGTCTCGTTCACCGGCGGGACGATATAGGCAATGCGGATTTCCCTCATCAGTCGGCTGGCGTCTCTTTCCTTCTAATACCGCATCCGGTCGTTGGTCAAATCCAACAAGTAATCGACGCTGACCTTGTAAAAACGCGCCAGCGCGATCAGAGCAGAACTGGGAATATCCAGCGCGCCGTTTTCATAGCGGGAATAGGTTGCCTGACTGATATGGAGCATATTTGCAAGCTCCTGCTGGGTCAAATCTGCATCCTCACGCAGGTCTCGAATGTGTTGATACAATGCGCTCACCTCGGACGCATTGTAGTTTATGCAGTAACTGCATATTGACATCTATGCAATTTTTGCATAAAATGATGTGCAAGAGGTGATCGAACGTGTCAAAATCCCCGGATTACAAAGAAATGTATCTCATCATGTGCCGAGCGGCGGAACGGGCGCTGCGGATTCTGATCGAAGCGCAGCAGCAATGTGAGGAGCTGTATTTGTCCGCCGGAGATGCGGATGGCGGAGAAGCCTGAGCGCAAAAAGCATACTGAAACGGCTGTGCCCGTAAAACAGGAAATCCGACCTGTGAATGCTTCACAGATCGGATTTCCTGTTTGATTCTTCCCCTCCGCCGTGCCGTTCGTGCAGATGCTTGCGCAGCGCGTCCATGTGCGATGCGCTGTTCGGATAGCGGGCGCGGAAGTCCGCGTCGAATTTCGTGCGCGCGTCGCGGATGGACTGAACCAGCCCCGGATGCTCGCGCGCCAGCCGCTCGAACAGATGGCTCCGCTCCGACTCCAGCTCCGCGAGCACGCGCAGCTCCGGCATACCCAGCAGGGTGGAAAGCTCCTGTGTGTGCCCCTCCAGATGCAGCAGCAGCTCGTCCTCGTCCATGCCGGCAAAGCGGCTGTCCTCGTGCAGACAGCGCGCAAGCGCGGCGGCGCGGCGGTCTTCCGCCGTCTGCTGCAGGCGGTCGAGAATGGCGCACACATGCTGCTCGATGCGCTTCTCCGCATCGGCGCCGTAGGCCCACTCAAACTCCTGAAGCTGGCGCATGGCCTCAAACTCCTGCGGAACGTCGGGCGAGATCGTCTGCACCGCGTGGCGGATGCCGGCGTCGAGCAGGGCGGTCTGAATCGTCCGGCGCACCGCGCCGCTTTCGATCAGCTCCTCCGCGCCGTACTGCCGCAGCTTGTCGTTCACCTCGCCGATGTGCTCGGTGAGATAGAACCGGACGCCGCGCGCACGCAGCTTTTGGCTGAGCGCCAGCAGGCGGTCGGCAGCCGTGATGTCGATGCTGGCGACGGCGCTCGCATCCACGATGACGACGGCCGTGTCCGGCTGCAGGCTCTGCTCCAGATCCTCCTGAAACAGGCGGACGTTGGCGAAAAACAGGCTGCCGCTGAACCGGTAGAGCACAACGTGCGGGATGGGCTTCGCGCCGGTGACGCGGTCGAGCGCATAGAACCCCGGCTTGCCCGGCAGCACGCCGAGAAACGCGCGGCGCGGCGCAGCGGCGCGGATGATAACGTCCACGAACGAGAGCACCACGCCGAGCACGACGCCGTTGATCGCGCCAAGCAGCAGCACGCCCACGAACGCGCCGAGGAAGATGAAAAATTCCTGCCGGCTGATGTGCAGCAGGCGCTTTGCAAGGTCAAACTCCACCGCGCCGAGCAGGGCGTTGATGACGATGGCCGTCAGCACCGGGACGGGGAGATAGCGAATGAACCCGGTGGCGAGCAGCAGCACCAGCAGCATCGTGACAGACGCGACGACGGACACCAGCTGTGTGCGCCCGCCATTGCGCTCATTGACCGCCGTGCGCGACACGCTGCCGTTGACCGGGCAGCAGCCGACGAGCGCGGCGGCGAAGTTGCCGAGCGAGAAGGCCAAAATTTCGCGGTTGCAGTCGAGCTTCTCGTCGCGCTTGAGCGCGTAGCTGTTTTCGGCCAGCAGCGTCTCCGCGAGAATCACGATGGCGACCGGGAGACTCATGGACAGCCCGTCCGACAGCTCGATGCTGTCCAGCGCCGGGAGCACGAATTTCGGCAGCCCCGGCTCCACCGCGGCGAGCAGCGCCACGCCGTATCGGTCGATGTGAAACACCGCCGTCATCAGCGCCCCGGCCACGAGCATGACGAGCACCATCGGCACCCTGGGGAAATACTTTTTCCCGAGCAGGAGCAGCGCAAGCGTCGCCGCGCCGAGCAGCAGCGACGGGACGTTCACGGTCCTGAGCGCCGCCCAGATGCACGCGAGCAGCTCGAACAGCTCGCCGGAGCCGGAGGCCGAACCGAGCAGCTTCGGCACCTGCATCAGGATGATCTCGCAGCAGATGCCGCTGATGAACCCGCCCATGACGGGCGTAGAGATATAGTCCACGGCCTTGCCCGCGCCGAGCAGGGAAAACAGCAGCAGCCACAGCCCCGTGTAAAACGCGAGCGCGGGCACGAGCTGCATGGCCTCTGCGCTTCCGGGCACAATGCCGAGCGACAGCAGCACCGATCCGACCATCGCGGCGGGTGCGGCGTCCACGCCGAAGATGAACAGCGGCGATGTGGACAGCATCGCAAACAGGAGGATCGGCAGCACGGAGCCGTATAGCCCGTACACCGGCGGCAGACCCGCGATCTGCGCATAGCCCATTGAGATCGGGATGGACAGCGCCGCAATCAGCACGCCGGAAAAGACGTCTTTGCCGAGGTTTTCCCTCCGATAGCCCCGCAGCGTGGGGAAAAGGTTCCATTTCATACGGTTGCTTCTTTCGTGATTACCGCTCGTCCAAAGGGATGTACGGCGCGCGGATGACGGCGGCGCGGTAAGCCGGGCGCATGATGCGGCCGCCGGTGATAACCTCTTCCAGCCGGTGGGCGCACCAGCCGGCGATGCGGGCGCTGGCAAACAGCGGCGTGTACATATCCTCCGGGATGCCGAGCATGTCGTAGATCAGGCCGGAATACATGTCCACATTTGCGCACATGGCAATCTTGGTTTTCCGGCGCGCCATGATCTTTTCGATGCCGATCGCTTCGATGCGCTCCATCAGCTCCAGATCGGCGGCGCGTCCCTTGTCGCCCGCGAGATCCATGGCGTAGTTTTTAATGATAACGGCGCGCGGGTCGGAGATCGTATACACCGCGTGGCCCAGTCCGTAGATTTTGCCGGAGCGGTCGCCGGCCTCGCCGTCGAGCACGCGGTCGAGATACGCGCCGAGCGCGGCGTCCGTTGGGGCGTCGCCCAGCTCTTCCTTCAGCGCGCGGAACATCTGCATGACCTTCGCGTTCGCGCCGCCGTGCAGCGGCCCCTTCAGCGAGCCGACCGCACCCGCAATGGCGCTGTAGGTATCCGTGCCGGACGAGGAGATCGCGCGGCAGACGAAGGTGGAGTTGTTGCTGGAGTGCTCGGCGTGCAGGATCAGCATCAGGTCGAGCAGCCGCGCCTCATCCTGCGTGTAGCTCTTGTCCGCGCGCAGCATCCGCAGGTAATTCTCCGCCACGGACAGCTCCGGCACGGGGTTGTGCAGGTGGAGCGACTTGTGATCATAGTAATGCCGCTTGGCGCGGTAGGCGTTCGCGGCGATCAGCGGGAAGCGGCCAATCAGCTCGATCGACTGGCGCGTGATGTTCTGAACCGACACGTCGTCAGCCGCCTCATCATAGGCATACAGGCCGAGCACGCAGCGCTCGAGCTGGTTCATCACGTTGCAGCTGGGCGCTTTGAGGATCATGTCCTCGTTGAACCGGTCGGGCAGGCGGCGGGACTTTTCCAGCAGGCGGTTGAAGCGCATCTGCTGCTCGCGCGTCGGCAATTTGCCGAACAGCAGCAGATAAGCGACCTCCTCGTAGCCGAAGGTGCCGCTTTTGCGGTGGGCGTTCACGATGTCCTCCATGCTGATGCCACGGTAATACAGCTTGCCGGGGACCGGAACACGCACGCCGTCCTCGACATAGTAGCCCTGCACACTGCCGATGTTGCTCACGCCGACGATTACGCCGGTACCGTCGGCATTGCGCAGGCCTCGTTTGATGCTGGGGTCGTCCAGACACGGTTTGGGGATGCGGTACTGCTCAGCGATATCGGCACAGAGCGCATGGATGTCGTCATTGAGCGCGTTGTAGCGTTCAGGCAAGGAAGATCGCCCCTTTCAAAAACATTTATAATAGTAGCATTATCAGCTTAGCAAAAACCTCGTAGAGTTTCGCCGCTCGGAAGCGGCGAAAGAAGATTCAATCATTTTCTCCGGCGACATGTGCGGCGGAGAAAATACTGCTCGGCCTACAAACGTGCGAGCTGTCCGCCCTTGGCGGACAGTGCGTGCGCTGCAGTAGGCCGCAATTCCTTCCTGTCAAGAAAGCTTGCTTTTTTGACAGACTCAGTAGCATTATAGCACAAGCACTAAAAACCACAAGTGAAAAATAGCCGGTTTGCCCAAACGCCGCAAAGTGTAGGGAAAGCGCACAAAAGGCCGGCGGAATTCCGGGACCGTTTTGGCCGAGTGTGAAAACCGAGATAAAATTCCGTACCGGAAATTGATAAATGGCCGATTTGTGCTATACTCAAAGGCATAGTTATGATTCTTCGGAAGAAGGCGAAAGCATGATACAGCTACATTCAGATCCGGTCGTTCTCCGGCACGGAAAGCCGGAACCGGCGGACACTCCTGCAGGGCGGGAGCAAACCATCGCGTGGCAGATTCTCCACGCGCACAGCCACGGCGCGCAGCCGGGGCGGCTGTGCATCACGTTTGACAGTCTCGTGTCGCACGACATCACGTATGTCGGCATCATCCAGACCGCGAAGGCGAGTGGGCTGACGGAGTTTCCCGTGCCCTACGCGCTCACCAACTGCCACAACAGTCTGTGCGCCGTCGGCGGCACGATCAATGAGGACGACCACATTTTTGGTTTATCCGCCGCCAGGAAATACGGCGGCATCTACGTGCCGGCGAATCAGGCGGTCATCCACCAGTACGCGCGCGAGATGATGGCGGGCTGCGGCCGCATGATCCTCGGCTCGGACAGCCACACGCGCTACGGCGCGCTCGGCACGATGGGCGTGGGCGAGGGCGGCCCGGAGCTGGTGCGCCAGCTGCTGCGCAACACGTATGACATTGCGGAGCCGGAGGTCGTGCTCGTCTGGCTGGAGGGCGCGCCCGCGCGCGGCGTCGGCCCGCACGACGTGGCGCTTGCGCTCTGCGGCGCAGTGTACCAAAACGGATTCGTCAAGAACAAGGTGCTCGAATTCGCCGGCCCCGGCGTTGCGAGCCTGCCGATGGACTACCGCATCGGCATCGACGTGATGACGACGGAGACCGCGTGTCTCAGCTCCATCTGGACGACGGACGGCGCAGTGGAGGAATATCTCGCCGCGCATGGCCGGCCGGAGGCTTACCGCCGCCTGCAGCCGGGCGAGGGCGCGCGGTATGACAGCATGATTACCATCGACCTCGGCAAGGTGGAGCCGATGGCGGCGCTACCGTTCCACCCGTCCGAGGCGTATCCCATCCGCGTGCTGCAGGCAAACGCCGCCGACCTCCTGCGGGAGACGGAGCGGCGCTGCGACGCGCAGTTCGGCGGCAAGGTGCGGCTGAATCTGACGGAAAAGCTTGTGAACGGGCAGATCGTGGTCGATCAGGGCGTCATCGCCGGCTGCTCCGGCGGCATGTATGACAACATTGCCGAGGCCGCGGCCATCCTGCGCGGGCACGATATCGGCAGCGGATATTTTTCGCTGTCCGTCTACCCGCCGAGCGTGCCGGTGAATCTCGAGCTGGTGCGCAGCGGCGTGCAGCAGGCGCTGATGGAGGCGGGCGTGCTGTTCAAGTCCTGCTTCTGCGGCCCGTGCTTCGGCGCGGGCGACGTGCCGGGGCACAACGGACTCTCCATCCGCCACACGACGCGCAACTTCCCGAACCGCGAAGGCTCCCGCCCCGGCGACGGGCAGCTTGCCGGCGTCATGCTCATGGACGCGCGCTCCATCGCCGCGACCGCGCGCAACCACGGCGTGCTCACCGCCGCGACGGACGTGGACTATACCCCGCCCGCGCCGCACGCCTGTGCGTTTGACGGCGCGGTGTACCAAAAGCGCGTGTACTTCGGCTTCGGCAGGCCCGAACCGGAGACGGCGCTGCGGTTCGGCCCGAACATCACCGAGTGGCCCGAAATCCCGGCGCTCGCGGAAAACCTCCTTTTGAAGCTCGCGTGCGTCATCCACGACCCCGTCACCACGACGGACGAGCTGATCCCCTCCGGCGAGACGTCGTCCTACCGGTCGAACCCGATGAAGCTGGCGCAGTTCGCGCTGTCGCGGCGCGAGCCGCAATACGTCGCACGTACAGCAGAAATCCGCGCGCTTGAAACCTCCCGCGCAGCGGGACAGCCCGCGCAGGAGCTGCTGGACGTGCTGCGCACGGCGGGCCAGCCCGAAGCCGTTCTGGAAAACACGGGCGTGGCGTCCGTCCTCTTCGCCAACCGCCCCGGCGACGGTTCGGCGCGCGAGCAGGCGGCATCCTGCCAGCGCGTGCTCGGCGGCGGCGCAAACATCTGCTACGCCTTCGCCACGAAGCGCTACCGCTCCAACTGCATCAACTGGGGTATGCTCCCGCTCACCGTGGACGAAGCGGCGGGCTTCGACTACGCGCCGGGCGACTGGCTGTTCCTGCCGGACGTGCGCAGGCGCGTGGCGGAGGGTGCGACCGAGCTGCCCGCGACGGTCATCACGAAAACCGGCGCCGCGCCGGTCACGCTGCACCTGCCGGAGCTGACGGACGACGAGCGGCAGATTCTGCTCGCCGGGTGCCTGATGAATTTTTACGCGGAGAACAACCGAAAGAAGGCGGCGCAGCCATGACGAAAATCCCCATGCAGACCCCCATTGCCGAGCTGGACGGCGACGAGATGACGCGCATCCTCTGGCGCATGATCAAAGACGAGCTGCTTTTGCCGTTCGTGGATTTGAACACGGAATATTACGATCTCAGCCTGCCGAACCGCGACGCGACAAACGACGCGGTAACGGCGGACGCAGCCAACGCCATCCGGCGGCTGCACGTCGGCGTCAAGTGCGCCACGATCACGCCGAACGCGCAGCGCATGGAGGAATACAGCCTGCACGAGATGTGGAAAAGCCCGAACGGCACCATCCGCGCCATGCTCGACGGCACGGTGTTCCGTGCGCCGATCGTCACAAAGCGCATCGCGCCGCACGTGTCGAACTGGAAAAAGCCCATCACCATCGCGCGCCACGCCTACGGCGACCTCTACCGCGGCACGGAGTTTCGCGTGCCCGGCCCCGGCACGGCGACGCTGTCGTTCCGCGGCGCGGACGGCACGGAATTTTCCCAGACGGTCTATGACTTCGAGTGCCCCGGCGTGCTGCAGGGGCTGTATAATAAGGACAGCTCCATCGAGTCGTTCGCGCGCGCGTGCTTCGCCTTTGCGCTCAGCTCCAAGCAGGACCTGTGGTTCTCCGCGAAGGACACGATCTCCAAGCAGTACGACCAGACCTTCAAAGAAATTTTCGCCCGCATCTACGACACGGAGTACAAATCGCAGTTCGAAGCCGCGGGCATCCGGTATTTCTATACGCTCATCGACGATGCGGTCGCGCGCGTCATGCGCTCCGAGGGCGGGTTCATCTGGGCCTGCAAGAACTACGACGGCGACGTGATGAGCGACATGATCTCCTCCGCGTTCGGGTCGCTCGCCATGATGACGAGCGTGCTCGTCAGCCCGGACGGAAACTATGAATACGAAGCCGCGCACGGCACGATCACGCGCCACTACTACCGCTGGAAGGCGGGCGAGCAGACCTCGTCCAACCCGGTGGCGACGATCTTCGCCTGGAGCGGCGCGCTGCGCAAGCGCGGCGAGCTGGACGGAAACGACGCGCTCATGCGCTTCGCCGATGTGCTGGAAACCGCCTGTCTCGACACGATCGACGCCGGCACGATGACCGGCGACCTCGCGCAGCTCTGCGGCTGCATGGGTGTGACCACGGAAGCGTTCCTCAAAGCCGTGCGAACGCGCGTGGAAGAGACGCTGTAAACCATCCCACTGAAAAACCCCCGGCGGAAATCCGCCGGGGGTTTTTGCGCGATTCTGCCGAACGGCAGAGGAACTTTCGCGCGCCAAAAACGTCACAAAACCGTGTGCTCCGGCGATGCGATTTCCTGCTCGATCTGGCGGACAAGCTCGTGCGGAGGCAGATCGAACGCGTTTGCGATGCGCCAGATGGTTTCAAAATTCGGCTGCTTGTCGCCGTTTTCGATCATGGCAAGATGGCTGCGCGCCAGCCCGGCAAGACCGCTGAACACCTCCTGCGACAGCTTCCGTTCCTTCCGCAGGCGGCGGACGACCCGGCCAATGGCATACCGGTCAAATTCTATCATCGTAGACAACTCCTTTGCTGTAGTGTATGAAGAAAGTACGAAAAAGGTGTCTGCGATAATAGACAAATAATATTTTGTGTGGTAAGATAGCGCTATCTGACGCCAGATGGGTGGGTGATTCCAGTGAAACGAGCGATTGCGGTGCTGCTGATGGCAGCGCTGCTGTTATGCGGCTGCGCGCCGGCGGCGCATCCGAAGCCGGACGGGCGGCCGCCGTTGGCGGCCATCCGCAGCGTCGTTTCGGAGCACGGCAGCCGGATGCCGGACGGTTCATGTCAGATGCAGCAGCAAACGGGCGCGTTTCTGGTTTCGATCGCTGCGCCGCGCGGCGGCGGCGTGCGCTTCTCGCTGGAGATGACGGTGGCAGGGCTGTGCCACACGTTTACGCTCCTGCCCACCGCCCCCGGCGATGCTTGCCCCTGCGCCTATACCGTAACCGGCGGGGACAAACCCCTCCAGCTCGCCGGCAGCATTGACACGCGCACCTATCCCGGACCGGGCAGCGTCTCCGTGGATGAAACCGCCGGCTATCCGACGGCGCGGGCGCGCGAGCTGTTCACGCAGTACACGCCGCTGCTTCTGGACGCCGTGCAGAAAATGCTGGCGGCCTGCGGCGCCGGCGATGCGCTCCACGCGCTTTTCCCCGGCTTCCCGCGCTAGGACGCAGCCCGGGTCTGAGCCTTCCCTGCCCGGAAATCTTCTTGTGCTGTGAAAAATCCGGACTTGTGCATTTTTTTGCAATAGAAACGGTTTCTCGAACATTATTATAATGTGAGAATTTGATTGACAAACGGCCTGGTTTTGTACTATTCTCTCCTTATCCCTTGTTTTTTGTAAAAACAGCGGATTTTTCCGGGGCGCGCTGCTCCGGGTATTCCCAACCGTCCGCCCATCCGGCGCCGGAGAATGGAGGAACCCCTATGCATATGACGTCAAAGATCCAAAAGAGACTTGCACTGCCGCTCCTGTTTTTGTTTGTGGCAGCGCTGCTGTTCTGCGCCCTTGGCACTCCGGCACACGCCGGCAGCGTGGCGGGCGTCAGCACGCACCTCTGGCTCACCGTGACCGGAGATCTGGACAGCGACGCAACGTTCTATGTCTCATACTCGGATGCGCTCGGCCCCCACACGAAGGTGTATTATCCCGGTGTGGAGATCGCCGCGTGGACGCCGGTTACGATCACGGTCGTGGATCACACGGCAGAGCACTGGACGCTGGACGCCGACGTGCAGGAGAATTGGCTGCAGGGCGTCGGCGGCGTGACCACGCACGGCGATGTGTTCCGCGTCACCGGAACGAACACCGTGCAGGTATTCGCCACGAACTTCGGGCTGCACTATGTCAATGTCCATGTCGCGCTCAGCGAGCTGGATGACGGCACCGACCCCAGTGATCCCGGCAGCGGCGGCAATGGCGGCGGTGGCAACACCGATCCCAGCGATCCCGGCAGCGGCGGCAATGGCGGCGGTGGTAACACCGATCCCAGCGATCCCGGCAGCGGCGGCAACGGTGGCAACGGCGGTAACACTGATCCCAGCAATCCCGGCGGCGGTGGCAACGGCGGCGGCACCGATCCCAGCGACCCCGGCAACGGTGGTAACGGTGGCAACGGCGGCAACGGCGGCGGCACCGATCCCAGCAACCCCGGTGACGGCGGCAACGGCGGCACGAACCCCGACGATCCCAATGGCGACGGTACAACCCCCGGCACGCCCGGCGATTCCGACAAGGGGAATGGCGGCGAGTCCGACGGCAGCACCTCGCCCAAGACCGGAGACGCCCGTGCCATCGGCGCGCTTGTGATTTTGGCGCTGCTGTGCGCGATCGTGTTCGCCGTGACGTACATCAAGCGCAAAAAGAACGCCAACTGACAGTTGACGATCCACGAAGGAATCAGCTACAATGTGGGCAGCACTTCTCGGTGCTGCCCACTTCTGCATCAGGTGATCTCCCATGAAGCACAAAGTCAAAATTGCCGTCCGAATCGTCAGCGCAGTCGTGTTTCTTGCGTGCGTCGCCGGGCTGCTCTGGTATTATATTGACGACCGGCACGACTGGAGCGTCATGGAGCGCATCGCCGCGCTGCTGGACACGCGCACGCAGGCCGCAGACAGCGCCGTGCTGGAGCAATATCAGGCGCTGGTGGCCGAAAATCCCGAAACCATCGGCTGGCTGAAGATCGACGGCACAACCATCGACAACGTCGTCATGTACGCGCCGGACACGCCCGAAAAATATCTGCACACCAATTTCTATGGCGAGCACTCCTACCGCGGCACGCTGTATGTCGCCGAGGCGTGCGACGTGCAGACGTCCGACAACGTCATCATCTACGGCCACCATATGAAAGACGGCAGCATGTTCGGCGCGCTGGTGGACTATCAGGACGAGTCTTTCTGGCGTGAGCACCGGTACATCCAGTTCGACACGATCTATGCCGAGCAGCGCTACGAGGTCGTCGCAGCGTTCTACACGCGCATCCTCGGCGGGAATGAACCGGGCTTCCGCTATTACAGCTACACCGGCGCGGGCGACGCGGCGCAGTTCGCGGAATACGCCGCGTTCATCGAGCAGAACCGATGCTACGACACCGGCGTAACACTCACGCCCGGCGACAAGCTGCTGACGCTCTCCACCTGCGCATACCAGACGACGGACGGCCGGTTCGTCGTCGTGGCCAAGCGGGTGGAGCCGGAATAAAAACAGCAGTGCGGTGCGATATGCGTCCAGCCCAAGGCTTCCCCCTTTGGGGGAAGCTGTCGGCGTAAGCCGACTGATGAGGGCAATACCGCACTGCGTTGTGCGACTGGGAACCACCTCATCCGTCACGCTTCGCGTGACGGATGAGGTGGCGCGGGATGCGTGACGGGGTGCGTCAAAGCCTCTCTTTACACAATCTTCCTCTGTAGAAAAACCAGTTTTTCTACAGAGGCAAACCGGCAGGGAGCGGTTTTCCGCTCCCTGCCGTTCTTATAGTTCTGCTTCCATTTCGCCGTGCTGCGCCTCATACTCCCGCACGTACCGCTCCAGCACAAATTCGATCTCTTTGTTTGCAGAGCGCTTATTTTGAACCGCAATCTGCTTGATTTTTCCGAGAAGCTCCTCAGAAATGCGCAGCGAAAAAGGCGTATAGTAATTTCCCATCCTCGATCACCCACTTATGATTTGTCCAAATCGTATCACTTCATTCTGAATTCATAAGAAATCATCAAGAAGTCATATTGATATCAAATCAAATTTGTGATATTGTAGTGTTGGTGATCGGCTATGCAAAATTTCAAAAAAATGTATCTTTGCTTATTCAACGCGATTACAGGCGCACTTCGGGCAATCGAAAAGCAAGATTTTGCCCGCGCACAGGCAATTCTGATGCAAGCGCAGCAGCGCACAGAGGAACTGTATCTGGATGAATCCATCACGCCCTAGAGTTTCGCCGCCGCGTAAAAGCCTTCCCCTATGAGGGGAAGGTGGCGCGGGCTGCGTGACGGGGTGCGTCTGCGCAATCCGCCGCTCTCGACAAACCTGGTTTTCGCCAGACGCAAAACAGCCCGAATCCAAATTGGATTCGGGCTGTTGCCATTGTGTTCTTACACGATTCTCTTATCACGAACCTGAGAATCGTAGTGCTTGTTCAGGAGCGGGCGGACCACATAGTAGATCAGCTTGTTCTCCAGATTGAACATATAAAGGGTGAACGTCGCAACAAAACCAACGAAGCCGACGAGGCTCACCTTGCCAAGGAGTTTTGCAACCAGTTTCATATTCATAGCGTTTCCCTGCCTTTCTTAGTACGCCTGCGAATCGTCGAACTCGACGATCGTCGGGTCAAGCGGCTTCTCGTTCAGGACGACGGACATATAGCTGTTCACGCAGTTACGCATATCCTGACGGGAGACGGTGCGGCAGTCTTCCAGATCGTGCTCAATGAAGATGAAGTGGAAGCCCAGATCGCGCGCCTGCTCCTCCATGACGGAGTGCACGCCGAGCATACCCTTGCAGGCGATGTTGTCGTTGAAGAGCACCATGTCGCAGTTGAAGTTCTTGGCCCACTCCCAGATGGCGTTGACGTTGTCCCAACCGCCGACGGCGTGGTGACGCATAACGCCCTTTTCGGAGAAGAGAGCCAGATCCTTGATGGCCTGCTCCGGATCGTCGGTGCTGATCATGTTGTGACCCATGGTGGAGTCCATGTTCAGCACGATGTTGATGCCCCAGCAGTTCTGCGTCCACGTCGGGAAGTCGGTGTAATACACAGCGGAGGGTCCCCACAGGAACGCGCGGTGGCGGGTCTTGCCGCCGAACGGCTCGTATTTCTTCGCATAGCTCTTGCGCATGATCTTGATGACCTTGCGGTCGGTCTTCGTGAAGTAGTCCTCCTGGCCGTTGACGGACGCCCATGCATACAGGCGATACAGCGTCTCGGCGATGCCGCACAGGGAGCAGTACGGAGTCTTCATGTAGTCCCACTTCTCCAGCTCGATCATGTTCTGCTCGTTCATGTGCTTGGCGCGGGCAAACAACGCATCCCAGTTGTACTCAACGCCGTATTCCTTCTCGATGAAGGCAATGCAGTCCTTGAGTGTCTGCGTGGAATACGGATGCGCGCCCGGCTCGTTGTGAATCATGGCGAGGGTCGCGGGGAAGTCCGGCAGGTTGATGCGGCGGCGCTGGAACATGGAGGTCGCCTCGGACGCGTTGCAGGGCATGTTCGTAGAGATCATGGCCTTGCCGAAGATCGGGAACGCGTCATCAAACGTGACGCCGGTCTCCGCCGCGCAGCGGGAGCAAACGTCCGCCGGCAGGCCGAAGGATTCGGCCACGTCGATGTAATACGGCTCAATGTGCTGGTCAACATCGCAGATGATGAATTCCGGCAGGGTCTGCAGCGGAATCGGGATCAGATCCGGGAAGCCGGCCATGAACAGCGGAGGCAGAACCTCGTCCATCGGGACGATCTTGTCGCTCATCTTGCCGCCGCCAAGACGCTCGTCGTTCGCAAGAACGATCGCGATTTTCTTCGTCAGGCTCTGCACGATGGCGTGCATGTTCAGGTGCGCGACCTTCAGCTCGTCGCCGCGGAAGCCTTCAAACAGGCGGTCAATGAACATGAACGTGCCGAGGTAGGAGCCCATCCAGCGGTATTCCCAAAAGCCCTTCAGGCAAGCCACAGGAGCGGAGCCGACCATCTGCACCATGGACACCACGTTCTTCAGCCACGCGACATAGTCCACCATCGTGTCGTGCACACCGCGCCACTCGCGGTACTTGGCGACGCCGGTCTTGTCATAGTAACGGCTGCGCTGGCCGCCGACACCGTTTTCCGCCTGCCAGATGGGGTCAAACTTTTGCAGTTTGCTATCAATCAGTTCAACAATCGGATTTTTCATATTCTAACTCCTCCCTCAAGCGTTGATCTTCTTGATCTCGAGGCTTTCCACAAACGCCTGGAACCGGGTACGGAGCTGTCCGACCGAGCCGAGGGCGTATTCTTTCTCGATGGTGCAGCAGGGCACGCCCATCTCATCGCCCAGAACGTGGGAGGCAAGAACCTTCTCATAGCTCCAGAACTCGCAGAACTTCATGTTTTCGTAGATCACGCCGTCGGCATGGAATTCGTCTACCAGCTTCTTAATCTCCGTATGGCGCTGGTCGATCTTCATGCCGTCCATGAAGCGGGCGCACTGGTTCCAGTGCAGGTAGTGACGGCAGATCGCGTCGAACGCGGTCTCGCCATCCTGAATCTCGATCTGTTCGCGGCTGGGGAAGCTGCCGAAGCAGTACCGGTCGGCCACGACCATGGCGCCGCACATCTCGATGAGCTTCGTGAATTCGGGATCATCGATCTCGGAACCGGCAACCACCACGCGGGCGCGGAACGGGAACTCCGGCTCCGGCTCACGGGTCTTGAGCTCTTCGAGGGTCTCCTTCAGATAGGGGAGGATGAGATCGTGCGGGCATACCTGAGAAACGAGCTGGATGACGTGGAACTCATAGCCCGTGATGGGCGGGTTCGCCAGCTTGCGGAAGTTGCCGATCTCGGTGATGACTTCGCACAGCTCGTTGTGCTTTTCGATCGCGGCGCGCATGGCGGCGTCGGAGACGTCCACGCCGTGGACCTTTGCCATCGGCTTCACGACCTTATCCGTGAGCTGCTGCTTATAGTAATCCAGATTGGTCTGATCGCCCTTCATCGGGGGGTCAATAATCGTGACAAAGAACTTGTCGTTCTTCACGGGGTCGAGCAGGAAGAAATGCTCTTCCATGCGCTCCATGGCGGCGCAGCTCTCCGCGCCGAACAGCGCGCCAAGATAGTTGTAGCCGCCTTCAATGGCGCGCTCCAGAATGGAGCGGACATACGGGCAGGTACGGCCGGTCATGTAGTAGGTTGCGACATCGGGGGACGTGCAGCGCGGCGCGCGCAGACGGGTGGAGAAGCAACCCTTCAGGTTCAGCAATACTTCCGGGATATAAAAGCAGTTATACCCCAAAGCGACGTTCCCTTCCTCGATCGCCTGCGTGACGAGCTCATTCTGCGCGTCCTGCAGGAGATTTTCGAAGAAGATCAGATGTTTCAAGTCTTTCATATTGTCCCTTCTTTCAAAAAATTCCCCAGTGCAAATATTGAAAAAGACGCCAGGATGAACAACATCATGGCGTCTTTGACGAACTTGTCGAGCGGCCTTCCGGAGCCGGAAAGCCGATTTCCTGCTGAAAACATCGTCGGTAGTCAAACACGCTCTGCGCCGCTTTTGCTTGCCATTTTCTTGACAATCAAAAGCGTATTTCAACAAATTTGCTAACGTATCATCATAAAAATATCACGTGTTTTGTGACCTGTCAACAGCAAAAAGCCAATTCTTTCACAGGAGGCACATGTTGGGGCAGAAATGCCCGCTCAGTCGTGACCGCATTCGTGCGAGCCGCAGCCGTGGTCCCCGCAGGTGTGCCCCTCCCCGTGGTGATGGTGCTGGCACATGGTGTCCGGGTTATAGTTCAGCGAGCCGGCAAGCAGTGCCTGCACCGCCGCGTCCGCCTCGCCGGCAGCGCCGGGATACAGCTCGATGCCCGCCTGCGCAAGCGCCGTGCGCGCGCCGCCGCCGATGCCGCCGCAGATCAGCACCTGCACGTCCATGCCGCTCAGCAGCGTCGCCAGCGCGCCGTGGCCGCTGCCGTTCGTGCCGACGACCGACGCCGAGACAACCTGTCCGTTTTCGACCTCGTAGACCTTGAACTGCTCCGTGTGGCCAAAGTGCTGAAAGATCATTCCGTTTTCATATGTAACCGCAATTTTCATTTGGAAGGACTCCTTTTCTGTCGTTTCTGACATATGTCATTTATGCCATTGTACCACACATTCCCGAAATGTCAACGGGAAGAAGCAGGAAGGCGTCGCGGAGACGCTCAGCCGGTTTCGCAGCAGCTCCTTTTGCACCCGCAGGCATCGTCCTGGCAGCAGGTGCAGTTGCGGCGCACGCAGTTTTTGCCGCAGCAGTTTTGCGCCTGACTGCACAGCGAATAGCTTCCGCCGGTGATGACGAGACGCTTGCCGTTGACCAGCGCGTCGGCAACTTTGGCGCGCGCGGCGTTGTACATGGCCTGCACGGTCGTGCGGGCGACCTGCATCTGCGCGGCGCACTCGTCCTGCGTGAGCTGGAGGTGGTCGATCAGGCGAATGGTCTCAAACTCGTCCACGCCGAGCAGGACGGCTTCGCCGTCTCCGCCGCCCTTGGGGCAGAACTCCCCCGTCGTCGGCAGCGCGCAGATATTCCGTTTTTTAACCGGTCTCGCCATCGGAGCGTCCTCCCCAGCCCGTTTTTCTACTTATTATAAATGCTTTCCCCAAAATGTCAAACCGGGTCGGCTGACCGCCCTCGCATCAGCCGGAGATACGCCGTGCTCTGGTGGAGGAACGCGTCCGAATCGAAGTCCGCATTGCGCAGCGCCTCCTGCACAATCAGCCCGTCGGACGCGAGCAGGATCAGCCACGTGAGATAGTCCGCCTGCACAGCGTCGGTACGCTCGGCGATTTTTTCCGCAATGAGCGTTTCGAACGCGCGGTAGCGCTCCAGCAGCTTTTCGCGCAGCGCCTCGTCGCCGAGCATGGCGGCATGGATCAGGTGCAGGCGCATCCCGGCCGAGGCCGTGTTGCGCTCCACGACGTATTTGACCAGGCGGGGCATGGAGGTGTCCTTCTCCTTGTTCTCCGTCCACGCGATCAGCTCGTCCCACTGCTGGTCGAGATAGCGGTTGGTGATATCGAACAGGATGTCCGTCTTGGTTTTATAATGGTAATAGAGCGTTCCCTTCGAAACGCCGGACGCCGCCGCAATCTCGGCCAGCGAAATGTCCGAGAGCGTCTTGTGCTCCAGCAATTCTACGGTCGCCTCCAGAATCTTTTCCTTCACATTGTCCTTACGCGGTGCAGCCATCGTATTCTCCGTTCTGAATGAGATGCCCCTATTCTATGCTCTTTTCCCCAAATTGTCCAGAATAAATAAAAAATTTGAACTTTTTTGCGAAAAGATGCACAAACTTGACAATACACGACAAAAGAAGTATGATACTTTTATCCAGTCGGTCAATTGGCCGACTTTGTTTCGAGGGAAGAGACATGAACATCTCCGCATGCAACCGAAAACTGAATAAGGCCTTCGGCGGGCGCGTACACGCCTCGCTGGAGGACAACTGCATCGTGCTGCGCGGCACGCTGGATGCGTGGGACGACGTAGTCCGTGCCTGCCAGATGGCCGCGACGAAAGCCTCCAGCTGCCACGTGGTAAACGACATCACCTTCACCGGGGCGGCGATCCCGCCCATGCGTATGCCGTCGCTGCGCGACGATGCGCTGGAGGGCAAAACGCCGGATGTGCTCATCATCGGCGGCGGCATTTCGGGCGTGTCCATCGCGCGCGAGCTGTCGCGCTGGAAGCTCGACATTCTGCTCGTGGAGAAGGAGGCCGACCTCGCGCTCGGCGCCTCCGGCCGGAACGACGGCGAGGTGCACCCCGGCATCGACCTCGGCCGCGGCTCGCTCAAGCACAAATACGTCCGGCGCGGCAACGCCATGTACGATCAGATCTGTAAGGAGCTGGACGTCCCGTTCCATCGCGTGGGGCAGTACGTCAACTTCCTGTGGTACTGGCCGCTGCCGCTCGTGGCGGTCTACTGTCTCGTGCGCAAATACCGCGACGGCATTTCCGACACGCGCCTCGTCTTCCGCAGGGAGCTGCGCGAAAAGGAGCCGAACTTCAATCCTGAGACGAAATTTGCCATCTCCAACCCCAGCTCCGGCTGCGTGTGTCCCTACGGACTCACGATCGCTTATGCGGAAAACGCCGTGACGAACGGCGCGCACATCTCGCTCAACACCGCCGTGACCGGCATGGACGCGGAAGGCGGCAAAATCACCGCCGTACACACCAACCGCGGCACCGTCCGCCCGGCGCTCGTCATCAACGCCGCGGGCGTGTTCAGCGAGGAGGTCGCGCGCATGGCGGGCGACCGGTTCTTCTCCATTCACCCGCGCCGCGGCACGAATTCGATTCTCGACCGCAAGGCCGGGGCGCTTATGCAGTCCATCGCGTCGATCAAGGGGCTGCAGCTCGTCTCCAAAACGCACACAAAGGGCGGCGGCATTCTGCACACCGTGCACGACAATCTGCTCATCGGCCCCGATGCGGTGGAGACGTATGAAAAGGAAAACACCGCCACGCATCCGGAGAGCATTGCGCGCGTGTTTGAAAAGCAGAAAATCACGATGCCGCAGCTCACCGAGCGCGACATCATCACCTATTTCACCGGCGTGCGCGCAGCCACCTTCGAGGAGGATTTCATCATCGAGCCGGGGCGCAAAACGCACAATCTCATCCACTGCGCGGGCATCCAGTCGCCAGGGCTCACCACCGCGCCTGCCGTCGCGTGCGACGTGGCGGACATGGCCGTGCAGGCGCTGCGCAAGGCGAAATCCGTCGTCCGCAACCCGGACTTTGACCCCTGCCGCAAGGGCGTGCCCGTGCTGCGCGACATGGACGACGCGGCGCGCGCAAAGCTGATCGCGGAAAACCCGGACTACGGCGTGATCGTCTGCCGGTGCGAGGAGGTCAGCCGCGGCGAGATTCTCGACGCGCTGCGCTCTCCCGTCTGCGTGCCGACGGTGGACGGCGTGAAAAAGCGCGTCCGGCCCGGCATGGGCCGGTGCCAGGGCGGGTTCTGCTCGCCGCAGGTCGTCAGGATCATCGCGGAATTTCTGGGTGTGCCGCTCAGCGAGGTGCGCAAGTCCTCGGCGGAATCGCCCATTGTGTTCGGCCCGACGAAGTAAAGGAGGGGCGCTGTCATGGAACAATATGATGTCATCGTCATCGGCGGCGGCCCAGCGGGTCTGGCCGCGGCGATCTCCGCGCATGAAAACGGCGCGAAAACGCTGCTGATCGAGCGCGAAGCGCGGCTCGGCGGTATGCTCAAGCAGTGCATCCACGACGGGTTTGGCCTCTCCCGCTTCGGTGAGCGGCTCGCAGGCCCGGAATATGTCGAGCGCTTTATCGACCGGTTCCGCGCGCTCGGCATCGAAGCGCAGACGCGCACCTTCGTCACGCGCGTGGAGCGGCACGAAGCTTCCTTCACCGTTGTGACGGTCAATCAGGACGGCCTGACCCGTTACGGCGCAAAAACGCTCATTCTCGCCACCGGCTGCCGGGAGCGCACTGCAAAGCAGGTGTCCATCCACGGCACGCGCCCCGCGGGCGTGTTCACCGCCGGAACGGCGCAGCATTTTACGAATCTGCTCGGCGTGATGCCGGCAAAAAAATGCGTCATCCTCGGCAGCGGCGATATCGGCCTGATCATGGCGCGCCGCCTGACGCTGGAGGGCGCGGAGGTGCTCGGCGTATATGAGGCGAAGCCCACACCCTCGGGTCTCACGCGCAACATCCACCAGTGCCTGCATGATTACGGCATCCCGCTGCACCTGTCGCACACCGTCACGCGTGTGTTCGGGCAGGACCGGCTCACCGGCGTGGAGATCGCGGAGGTGGACGAACAGATGCGGCCCATCCCCGGCACGGAGCAGCAGCTGGCGTGCGACGCGCTGATCGTCTCGGTCGGCCTCATCCCGGAAAACGAGCTGGCAGAGTCCCTGAACGTGCCGCTTGATCCGCGCACGAAAGGCCCCGTCTGCGACGGGCAGCTCATGACGGAGGTACCGGGCATCTTCTCGTGCGGCAACGCGCTGCACGTCAACGATCTGGTGGATTACGTCTCCGCAAGCGGCGAGACGGCCGGCAGAAACGCCGCGCACTACGCACGGCGCACGCGCGACGAAATCGCGCTCGGCGCATCGGAGCGGTTTCAGTATCTCGTCCCGCAGCGGCTCGACCGCGGGGCAGACAATTCCGCCGTCACGGTGTATTTTCGCAGCAGCGCGGTGCTGGGCAAGTGCCGCGTCACGCTCACGGTGGACGGCAAAGCCGTCTGGTCCAAAAAGTATCCGTTCCTGCGCCCGCCCGAGATGCAGCAGCTCACGCTGGATTTCGGCAGCTTCGGCATCGCGGACGCAGCTTCGGCGCAATTTGAAATCGAGGTGGAGGCATGAAGGAGCTTGTCTGCATCGGCTGCCCGCGCGGCTGCCTGCTGCACATAGAACAAAGCGGCGAAGAATTCGTTGTCACCGGCAACACCTGCAACCGCGGCAAAGAATTCGCCATCTCCGAAATGACCGCGCCGAAGCGCACCATCTGCTCCACGGTGAAAACCGCGTTTCCCGAAACGCCGGTGCTGCCCGTGCGCGTGTCGGCGGACATTCCGAAGGAGCGCATCTTCGACGTGATGGCGCAGATTCGCACCGTCACCGTGACGGTGCGAATCGGCCGCGGCGACGTGGTGATCCCAAACGTACTGGGGCTCGGCGTTGACATTATCGCCACCAGCAACATCCTGCGTACTGAAAAAGGCTGAATATACTGAATATAGAGAGCAAAAATAAGAGGCCGCAAGGCCATGGGAGGGATCTGCTTGAACAAACCGCTGGTGCTGACCTGCGACATCGGCACACAAAGCGCGCGGTCGCTGTTTGTCGATCCGGACGGCAACATCGTAGACGTATGTCAGAGCAAATACGCCGAGCCGTACTTCTCGAAGGAGCCGGGCTGGGCGGAGCAGAAGCCGGAGTTCTATTTTGACCAGCTCTGCCAGACCGCAAAGACGCTGTGCGAGCGCAACGCAGCGCTGCTGCCGGACGTGACCGCCATGACCATCACCTGTATCCGCGATACGGTGCTGTGTCTGGATGAGAACAACCAGCCGCTGCGCGACATCATCCTCTGGCTTGACAACCGCACCTCCGATCCCGAGGGCGCCATGCCCGCGGGGCGGATGCTGCTGTTCAAACTGGCCGGCATGGAGGAAACGGCAAAGATCGTCTACGCCGCCTCCGCCGGAAACTGGATCATGCGCAACGAGCCGGAAATCTGGGAGAAGACAAAAAAATATGTCATGCTCCCGACGTATCTCAACTACAAGCTCACCGGAAATCTGGTAGACTCAGCTTCGAACATGATCGGCCATGTCCCGTTTGATTACAAAAACCGCTGCTGGATGAAAGAGAACAAACTGACCCGCTGCTTCTGCGACATTCCACTCAGCAAGCTGTGCGATCTCGTGGAATCCGGTACGGTCATCGGCCACATTACGAAGGAAGTCAGCGATCTGACCGGCATCCCGGAGGGGCTGCCGCTGATCTCCTCCGGCTCGGACAAGGGCTGCGAGACGCTGGGGCTCGCCGTCACAGGGCCGGACAAGGCCTCCGTCTCCTTCGGCACAACCGCGACACTCCAATTCAATGTCAAGAACTATGTCGAGCCGCAGCAGTTCATGCCCGCCTACCCCGCCGTGCAGAACGACCACTACAACCCGGAGATTGAGATCTACCGCGGGTTCTGGCTGCTGTCGTGGTATGTCAAGGAGTTCGGCGCGGCGGACGCGGCGGACGCCGAAAAGCTCGGCTGCGCGCCGGAAGCGCTGCTCGACCAGCGCATCCGCGACCTGCCCGCCGGGTGCGACGGGCTGCTGCTCCAGCCGTACTGGACGCCGGGCATCCTGCAGCCGGATTCACTCGGCGCGGTCATCGGCTTCACCGACCACCACACGCGCTACCACCTCTACCGCGCCATCATCGAGGGCCTGTGTCTGGAGCTGTACATGGCCCTGAACATTATGGAAAAGCGCTCCGGCCTGCACATTCAGGAAATCCGCATCGCCGGCGGCGGCGCGCGCAGCGACGTGGTCTGCCAGATCGCGGCAGACGTGTTCGGTCTGCCTGTCACGCGCACACAGACGCACGAGGCCTGCTCCATCGGCTCGTCCATGGTCGCGTTTGTGGCGCAGGGCGTGTTCCCGGATTATGACGCAGCCGTGGCCAGCATGGTTCATGAAAAGGACACCTTCCTGCCCAACGCGGAAAACCACAGCGTTTACGCCGAGATTTACGAGCAGGCATACAGCAAGATCTATCCCCGGCTTCGCCCCATCTACCGAAAACTGATTGGACTTAAAAGGAGGACTGCGCAATGAGCAACAAACCGTACAAAGGCTTTGAGCCGAAATGGCTCCTGACCCCCGCGCCCGCAGGCAGCTACCGTTCCATCTTCCGCTGGGGCGACCCGAACTTCTTCAAATATCCGAAAGAGTCACTCTACAAGCTCATGAAGGAAACCTTCAAGATGACGGACGACGATTTTAAAGAATACGCCGACGACATCGGCTTCGACCAGGTTGATCTGTCCGATCACCCCGTGCAGCTCGCGCAGGAGCACATCGACGCGCTGGCCGCCATCGTGGGCGAGGACGGCATCTCCACCACGGACTATGACCGCCTGAGCGTCGCCTACGGCTTCACCGCGTACGACATTCTCCGCCTGCGCCACAAGCGCATCGACAGCGTGCCGGACGTGGTGCTCTACCCCGACACGACCGAGCAGGTGGAGCAGATCGTCGCCTACGTTACCGAGCACAACATCCCGCTGTACGTTTACGGCGGCGGCAGCAGCGTTACGCGCGGCGTGGAGCCCATCAAGGGCGGCGTCTCGCTCGACATGCGCCGTCGGTTCAACAAGGTCATCAGCTTCAACGAGATCGACCAGACCATCACCGTGCAGGCTGGCATGTCCGGCCCCGATCTGGAAAAGACGCTCCAGAACGCGCCGGAGCTGTTCGGCGCCAAGCGCCCGTACACCTGCGGCCACTTCCCGCAGTCGTTTGAATACTCCAGCGTCGGCGGGTGGACGGTCACGCGCGGCGCGGGTCAGAACAGCACGTACTACGGCACGATTGCCGATATCGTGCTTTCGCAGAAATACGCCACGCCCATCGGCACCATCCAGACGCCGCACTGCAATCGCGAGGCCACCGGCCCCGATCTCAACGAGATCATGATGGGCAGCGAGGGCACCTTCGGCGTGCTCACCGAGGTCACGCTGCGCGTGTTCCGCTGGATGCCCGAAAACCGCAAGCGTTTCTCCTACATTTTCAAGAGCTGGGACGTCGCCATGAAGGCTGCGCGCGAGATGATGCAGTGCGAGGCGGGCTTCTCCTCCGTGTTCCGCCTGTCCGACCCGGAAGAGACGCACCTCATGCTCAAGCTCTACAATGTGGACGAAACGCCGCTGCAGCCGCTGCTCGACGCTGCGGGCTACAAGGACATGGAGCGCTGCCTGTTCCTCGGCTTCACGGACGGCGAAAAGGGCTTCAGCCGGAATGTTGCGAAAAACATCGCCAAAATCGCGCTGAAGCACGGGGGTATGCCGCTCACCGGCTATGTCTGCCGCAGCTGGGAGAAGGGCCGCTTCAACGACCCGTACCTGCGCGACACGCTCATGGATTTCGGCATCACGACCGACACGCTCGAGTGCTCCGTCAACTGGTCGAACATGGCGCAGGTGCACGCCGACGTGCGCAAGGTCTGCCACGCGCTGCCGAACACCGTCGTCACCACGCACATGTCCCACTGCTATCCGCAGGGCGCGAACCTGTACTTCATCTTCCTCACCAGAATGCAGGATGAGGACGATTTCAAGGCGTACCACACCACGATTCTCGACGCGATCCAGCGCTCCGGCGCAGCCATCAGCCACCATCACGGCATCGGCAAGATGTTTGCCCCGTGGCTGGAGGGCTACCTCGGCGAGAAGGAATACGGCGTGTTCCGCGTCCTGAAGGATTACTTCGACCCGAAGTACAACATGAACCCCGGCGGCACGATCGGGTTGGATCTCAAGCCGGAGGAGAAGAAGTTCCTCCGCGAGCACACGGACTATCTCCAGCAGCCGAAAAAGGATTAATTGTTTCATTGGGAATTGGAAGAGAGAAAGGCGCCCCGTCGATGTTGAACATCGACGGGGCGCTGAATCTGTTAAAAAGGCTGTTTGCTTCGTCAGGTTTGCTCACCCGGCAGTTCCATCCGCAGCGCCTTGCGCGCCGCTTTCAGAAGGTACGGCAGGAGCAGCGCAAACACAATGCCCTTGCCGATGCTGAGGGCAATGCGCGGGATCAGCATACCAAACACCACCGCCTTGGAGTAATACCCGTAGATCATACTGTCCACGTAAATGACGCCGGTGTTCAGCGCCGTAATGAGCAGCTCGTTGACCACCGTGACGCCCATAAGCTGCCCCAGCGAGAGGTTGAATTTCCGGCGCGCGGCATACCATCCGACCAGCAGACCGCAGACGCCGTAGGGCAGCATCCACAGCAGCGTCGTGGCGCTCACGCCGTAGCGCAGGAGCTGATAGAGCAGCGTTCCGATCAGGCCGATGGCCACGCCGTCCACCGGGCCGAACAGCAGCGCGCCGATCAGGACGGGCAGGCTCTCAAACGTGATCTTCATGCTGATGAAGTCCAGCGCCACCATGCCCAGCACCGTGCACATCGCGGTAAACATCGCGTCTACCGCCAGTCGTTTTACCGTCCACTTCTGTTTTTGCATAAAAAAACTCCTTTCGTGACAGTTGCCACGAAAGGTCGCCCTCAGGTGGCAGCGGAAGCGGAGACAGTACCGCGACGTCACGTCAGAATGCTCGCGCAAGGTCAACAGGTACCGCATAGCGGTGCCTGTTCGACCGGCTCGGGCATTCTTCCTTCTTCGCTGCAAACCCGCTGCGCTGGGCTTTGCATCGAGTCGGGGGATGCTCGCGCAAGGTCAACAGGTACCGCATAGCGGTGCCTGTTCGACCGGCTCGG
>JABLYK010000009.1:55011-64121 GCA_018265835.1 Oscillospiraceae bacterium
GCATTCTTCCTTCTTCGCTGCAAACCCGCTGCGCTGGGCTTTGCATCGAGTGGCTTGACGTTCTTCGTCAGCGGGCAACTTCCCATCCCGCTGCACTTAACGCACTGCTCCTACTCTGTCCAATTATTTTTAATTTTGTGCCTTTGGCGTACCTATCATACACCCTTGCCCAGCTGCGCGCAAGAGCAAAAAAGCAGACCGCAATTTTTTGCGGTCTGCTCTTAGGCGCTGCCGTTATTCCATCATTTTTTTCTGCATCTTTTCCAGCAGCGCGTCCGCCATCGCCTGGTGCTGCTCCAGATGTATCTCCGCCTCGCGGATAATCGTGCGGACGAAAATCTCGTCCTGCATATACTTCGAAAGCGCGCGGATCTCCGCCTGCATGCTGTAGACCACAGCCAGGCTCAGATGCACGGCCGTGACAATGCAGACCGCGCCCTCCGCATTGCACACATCGCTGATCTTGTCGAGCAGCTCAATGTTGCGGCACATGACAAACACCATATCGCTCGGAATGCTGCAAGCCACGCGCGCAGAGCTTTCCAGATGATCCTTCTCCTCCGGCTTCTGCTTCCGGCGGTTCAGCGGTGCGCGGGCCTTCGTGTCGTCGTCCACCGTATTCAGCATGTAAGCGCGCATCTGGTTCAGCTCGTCCGCCGTCGTTTTGACGCGCGCCTCCGCCTCGCTCCCCGCAAGATTCACCGCCAGCGAGCCAAGCGCCGCCGCCAGCGCCGAGACCAGCGCAGCCACGCTGCCGACAAACGGCTTGCCCTCCGCCGACGCAACCTGCTCCGCATACTCCTGCAGCGCTTTTTCGCCGTACTTCTCCAGTTTGATCGAAGATGATCCACATCCGGACATACAATAACCTCCTTCTCGTTCCGCCCCCCGGCGGGACTAATTTACTACGTTCTAGTAGGAATATACCATGGATGCGATACCCTGTCAAGTGCGGGGCGCACATTTCCGTCTGATTTCGTAAATAAATAATCTGCACAAATTTGCGGCTGAAATCCTGGCTGGAATTGTTCGGTTTTTCCTGCTAAAATCCATTCCCCTTTTCCGACATTTTTGGTATAGTAGTGTTGTATAAAAAGGCTCAAAGAGACGAAGAAAGACAGGAGTGTGAAATTCTTGGGGATTTCCAATGTGATCTCCCTGCTGGGCGGCGTGGCGCTGTTTTTATTCGGCATGTCCCTGATGGGGGACGGGCTGAAAAAAGTCGCCGGCAACCAGCTTGAGATCATCCTCTATAAATTGACCAGCACCCCGCTGAAAGGCGTATTGCTCGGCACCGGCGTCACCGCCGTGATCCAATCCTCCTCCGCGACCTCGGTCATGGTCGTGGGCTTTGTCAACTCCGGCATGATGCAGGTGCGGCAGGCAATCGGCATCGTGCTCGGCGCCATTCTCGGCACGAGCGTCACCGGCTGGATTCTCTGCCTGTCGGACATCAGCGGTTCCGGCTGGGTGTCCCTGCTGTCCACCGAAACGCTGACCGGCGTCGTCGCCGTCGTGGGCATCGTCCTGCGCATGATCTCCAAAAAGCAGGCGCATGTACACGTGGGGGACATTCTGCTCGGCTTTTCGGTGCTCATGTTCGGGATGCAGGCCATGAGCGGCGCGGTCGCCCCCCTGCGGGAGAGCGAAACGTTCATTCGTCTGCTCACAAAGTTCTCCAACCCCCTGCTCGGCATTCTGGTCGGCACGCTGTTCACCTGCGTGCTGCAGAGCGCGTCGGCCGCCGTCGGCATTCTGCAGGCGCTGTCGATGACGGGGACCATTGACTTTTCGGTTGCGTTTCCGATCACGATGGGCATCGCCATCGGCGCGGCCGTGCCGGTGCTGCTGTCCGCGCTCGGAGCGAACGTCAACGGCAGACGCACCGCGTTCGTCTATCTGCTCATCGACGTGCTCGGCGTCGTCATCTGGGCGAGCGTGTTTTACGCGCTCAATGCGTTTTTGCACTTCTCCTTCCTGCACACGACCATGACGACCGTCAGCATCGCCATGATGAACACCCTCTTCCGCTTCGCCACCGTGCTCGTACTCACGCCGTTCATCGGCCTGCTGGAGAAGATGATGTGCTCCCTCGTCAAGGACCAGCAGCACGGCCAGGCGCAGGCCGAGGACATGGACCGGCTGGAGGAACGCTTCCTCGCCCACCCCGCGCTGGCCATCGAGCAGGGCCGCATCACGACAGACTCCATGGCACGCAAGGCAGAGCAAAACCTGCTTGATGCGTTTGCGCTGCTGACAACTTACAGCGACGATGCGTTCCGTGCCGTGCAGGATGCCGAGGAATCCATCGACCACTATGAGGACAAGCTCGGCACCTACCTCATTAAAATCACAAGCAAGGAACTCAACCCGCAGCAGACGGCCGATGTGTCCAAGTACCTGCACACGATCGGCGACCTGGAGCGCATCAGCGACCACGCGCTGAACATCGCCGAAACCGCCAAGGAGATGCATGAGAAGAAGATCCACTTCTCGTCCGAAGGCTCGCACGAGCTGAGCGTGATGATCGCCGCCGTGACGGAGATCCTGTCCGTGGCCGTGCGCGCGTTCGTGGAAAACGACGTTGAGCTTGCCTACCACGTCGAGCCGCTCGAGGAGCTGATCGACAACCTCTGCGACGAGCTGAAGATGCACCACATCGACCGCCTGCAGACCGGTGTCTGCACGCTGAACCACGGCTTCGCGTTCAACGACCTGCTCACCAACTGCGAGCGTGTCTCCGACCACTGCTCCAACATTGCCGTCGCCATGATCGAGCTGGAGTCGGACTCCTTCGACGCACACGAGTACCTCAACAGCCTCATGGCAATGCGCACCCACAGCTTCGACCAGTATTACGCGGAATACAGCAAAAAGTTCTCGCTGTAAGCCCGCCATAACGAAACCCACCGCAGCCGGATTTTTCGGCTGCGGTGGGTTTTTGGTCAAAAAAGCCTCGCCGGTTCTCCTTACTCCTGTCTGGCCACGTAGCAGTGCCATTCTTCTTCGTTGAAATGCTCCAGAATTGTAAAGCCGTTTCTGCGCAGCGCGTCGGCAACCTCGTCCTGCCGCCCCTCTATGATGCCGGAGCAGAGGAACACCCCGTCCGGCGCGAGAAACTGCGGCGCAAGGCCGGAGAGCGGGATGATGACGTCCGACACAATGTTCGCCAGCACGAGATCATACCCCGCGCCGAGCGACGCGCGCATTCCGGCGTCCGTCAAAATATCCCCCGCGCAGACGCGGAAGCGGCCGGCATACAGGCCGTTCAGCGCGGCGTTGGCCTCGGCCACCGCCGGGGCTTTGGGGTCGATGTCGCAGCCCATCACGGCGTCGCAGCCGAGCAGCAGCGCGCCGATGCCGAGGATGCCGCTGCCGCAGCCGAGATCGAGCGCACGCTTGCCCGGCGCGGCATAATGCTCCAGCGCGGCGAGGCACATGCGCGTCGTGGCGTGGCTGCCCGTGCCGAAGATCAGGCCGGGATCGAGCCGCAGCGGGATGCGCCCGTCGTCCGGCGTTTCGAGCCACTCCGGCACGACGACCAGCTTTTCGCCGATTTCGATCGGCTGGTAATACTGCCGCCAGTTGTTCTCCCAGTCGCTGTCCTGCACGAAAGCCGTGGTGATCTCCCGGCCAAGCGATGCGCGGATCGTCTGAAGCTGCGCGCGGCCATCGTCGTCGTCCGCGAGGTAGAATTTCACGCGCGAGACGCCGCGGAATTTGCTTTCCAGCTCGTCATCGACGTAGTCCCAATACTGGTGGTTATTCTCTAAAAACGCCTGAAAATCCGCCTCGTCCTCCACGACCATGCCGCCCGCGCCCAGCGCAGCCAGCCGCTCGCAGATCTCGTCAATCTCGTCGCTTCTCGTTGCCACGGCGGCTTCGATCCATCGCATATCGCCCGCACTCCTTTGTTGTTTGGATGTTCCCCATTATAGCAAAGCCCCGCTGCTTTCGCAACGGGGTTTCAGTTTGTCCCAAAAGCCTCGCAGAGTTTCGCAGCTCGGAAGCCGCGAAAGAAAATTCAATCATTTTCTCCAGCGACATGTGCGGTGGAGAAAATACTTCTCAGGCTGCAAGTGTGGGCAATGTACACCGCAGGCGTGCATTGCCTGCGCGCAGCAGACGGCCGTCACAGTCTTTTTTTATTCTCTGCGCCCGGTGTGGTCACAATGACCTGCTCCGGCGTGATCAGAAGCGCGCCCTTGGCGGTGGCCGCGCCGTGGAACATCGCGGACACCTGCTGTTTGAACGTATCCACAACCGGCCCCTCGGTCACATACTCCGCAGTGCCCTTGATCTGATACCCCTCCATCGTCTGGGCGTCGAAGGCCGAAATGGCGATTTTGCCGTTCTTCTGAATGTTTTCGAGCGTCGCCTCCAGAAAGACGTCGCCAACGGCAAGCCTGCCGTCCTCCAGCACAAGATTGAACGCCACGGGCACCACATTTGGCTCCGCGCCATAGGTTCCGAGACTCCAAATCTGTTCGTTAAGCACTTTGACTACCGCTTCGTTCATAACAAATACCTCCTTGTATTGGCTCGAGTCTGCCGCCATTATAGCGGGGTATGCCGGGAATGAACAGTCATCCGTCAATTTATGAGTCACTCATAAATTTGATAGTACCTTGCAAATTGTAAGTGCGCTCCCTATAATGAGGCTGGGAGGCGACACGATGTACGAGCCAAAACTGGAAAAGGATATCCGCTGTCCGCTGGAATACGGCTTGTCCATATTCGGGGGAAAGTGGAAATCCCGCATCATCTGCGTGCTGTTTGCCCAGCAGCCGCTGCGCTACAGCGCCCTGCGGCGGGAGATGACAGACATTACGGACGCGGTATTGTCGTCCACGCTTAAAGAACTGATCCGCGACGGCATCGTCTCGCGCCGGCAATATGACGAGATTCCGCCGCGGGTAGAATACACGCTGACGGAAAAGGGCGAATCCGTTGTTCCGATTTTGCAAAACATCTGCCAGTGGGCCGGGCTCTATTATCAGGAGCAGGACAAGCACCCACATACCCGCTGCAAAACCTGCCACTGCACTTCGGAACTCAACTGCGGATGATTCGCAATTGCTGAACTGCTGCCCAACCGGCAAACATACCGCCGTGCTTTCACACGGAGCACATGCAGCGAAGACCGATTGTCTTCGCTGCATGTGCCGTTTCACCGTTCCGATCATGCGCCAGAACCTTGTAGAATCTGCATATCTTTCCCTGTCGATTTTATGAAAACGGTAGAATTTCCAAAAAGTAATTCCAAAACGAGTATAAATATGTTAAAATAAAGAAAACAAAAAGTGCTTGTGGATCACGATTGAGAGGAGCTGACGCCCATGACAAAGAAAAAAATCAGCATCATCCTGATTCTCGTCCTGGCCATCGGCATCTGCGCGTACTTCGGCATTTCATCGCTCGCTGACAACCCGATTCGGGAAGGCGGCAAGCTGTATGCCGAATCGCTGCAAACACCGTCTTCGGCGCAGGGCGCAGACGAACCGGCCATTACCGGCAAGGACTTTACCGTGACCCGCCACGGGGCCCAGAACATGGCCGCGCAGAATCAGCACGCCGGAATGGAGCCGCAGGAAGCGGAGCAATACGCCCTGATGCAGTACATCGTCCGCCGCTCGGTCTATTTCCAGGCCGTCTCCGAGGGGTACCTGGCATCGGACGAAGCCGTCCAGCAGGACATTGACTACACCAGGGAGGCCTCAAAATCAGCGGACAATGCCGAAGATTACTACGAATTCATCAAGGGCACAGGCATGACCGAGGATGAATATTGGGCCTCCATGTTTGACACGCGCAAAATGCTGATTACGCTGGAAAACTACGCAGAGGCAAAGCGGACCGCATTTCTGGCGGACGGCCACACGCAGGACGACGAGGCCGCGTGGCAGGCCTATTGCTTTGACCTGACGCAAAAGGCGATCGACGCGCAGGAGATTACTCTTGCCGCGCCCTACGCGTGGGAGCTGACAGCGGAAAACTACAACGCCGTGTCTGTCTGGCCGCCCTTACACGGCTGGGGCGGCCAGGGCACCCCGGACGCAGTCCAGTAACCGCGCCGTCAAACAAGCCCCGCATCGAAACGATGCGGGGCTTGTGGTTGTTTTTTTGATGTGTCGCCCGCTTATTCTGTATCGTCCGAAATCAGGCCGTAGCCGCCGTCCTTGCGGCGATAGACAACGGAGAATGCGCCGTCGACCGCTTCGTCGCGGAAGGCAAAGAACGCGTGTTCGAGCAGATTCATCTGCAAAATGGCCTCCTCCACGGACATGGGCTTGATGGAGAAGTGCTTTTTGCGCACGACGTTGAACTCCTCCGCCTCGTCGTCCGCAGCGTCGTAGACAATCGGCTGCACTTCACGCTCGAAAGCGCCCTCCCTGAGCTTCTTGGCCAGACGGGTTTTGTTCTTGCGAATCTGGCGTTCAATGGTGGCCACTGCGGAGTCCACGGATGCATACATATCGCCGGTCATTTCGCTTGCGCGGAAGAACGTGCCGTTGTTCTTGATCGTCAGCTCCACGCGGAAACGGCCGCGCTCCACGCTGAAGGTGGCGTGCGCCTCGCTTTCCGTCGGGAAAAAGCGGTCGATCTTACTGGCTTTCTTCACCGTATAGTCGCGCAGATTGTCCGACGGCTCCATTTTTTTCTCCGTAAACGTGAACTTCATTTGGCTCAGCTCCTTTCGGGTTTTGTGGTTTCATTATAGCGCATTTCTGTGCAAAAAGGAAGAACAATTTGTAAAATAAGCGACTCAGTTTTGTGAAATCGTCACAATGCCGCAGACGCCAGCGGCACGACGGCGACCGGCGTATACGTCAGCGCGCCGCCCACGCGCGCGCTCTGCATCAGGGCAATGGATATCACCTCCTGCCGCGCGGTACAGTCCGGAAGCGTCTCTCTCTGAAAATCCTCCGGCAGCACGATGCCGCGCCCAAGCGTCACGTGAGCGCGAAAGGGCTTTTCATCCACAGGAAAGCCCGCCTGCACAAGCTCCCGGCGCAGCCGCCGGGCGAGCGCCTCCAGCGGCGGGCACGGCTGCACGCCCGTCCACCAGATATCGCCCCGCTCCTGCCGGAAGCGGCCCGGCTCGGCGAGCGTCAACGCAAACGGCGCGCTCACCGCGCGCTCCATCGCCTGCCGGATCGCCGGCACGGCGCGCTCCGTCTGCTCGCCGAGGAACGCCAGCGTCAGGTGCAGATTCTCCCGCGCGGTCATGCGGCCGCGCAGTTTTACGCGCGCGAGCGCATCTCGCGTCCGGCACAGCGCATCGAGCGCGTCGCCATCGAACCGCACGGCCACGAACAGACGCATGTTACGCCTGCTTGGCCTCGGCCTTGGCGAGAAACTTCGCCGCGTCGATCAAAAACCGCTCGTGCGTGCCCTTACCGATCACGCCCGCCTCGTCATACGCGGTGACGTTGAGCACGATGCGGCGGCGGTCCACCTCGACGACCTCGGCCTCGGCGCGCACCTTCATGCCCACGGGCGTGGCGGCGTCATGGGAGATGCTCAGCTTCGTGCCGACGCTGCTCTGCCCCTCTTCGTAGTAGGGCGCGAGCGCGTTGCAGGCGGCCAGCTCCATCATCGCAACCATATAGGGCGTGGCAAACACGCGCACACTGCCGGAACCGACCGCAGCGGCGGTCAGCGCTTCGGTGACAACATTTTCGGAGGTTCCTTTTGCTCCAACGGGAATAGACATCGTTTTTCAGGCTCCTTTTTCATTTGGTGCGTTCAGTGTACCACAAAATTTCACGCAATCCAATAGAACACTCTGCAATTGGGGGAAAAATCATGTTAACGATGTGTCATTGCTTGCGGTAGGTAGAAGGCAGTGTTATAATGATAATCTGTCATATTGGGCATGTTTCTGATAGGACATATCCCGCCGAAGCCATCGGCGGAGATTCATGCGCTTCCGTCATCGCCATTGACGGAGCAAGGAGGAAATGCAATGCAAAACACAGAAAAAACCATGGACAAGATCGTCGCCCTGTGCAAGAACCGCGGCTTTGTGTACCCCGGCTCCGAGATCTACGGCGGCCTCGCCAACTCCTGGGACTACGGCCCGCTCGGCGTGGAGCTGAAAAACAACGTCAAGCGCGCCTGGTGGCAGAAGTTCGTGCAGGAAAACCCCTACAATGTGGGACTGGACTCCGCGATTCTGATGAACCCGCAGGTCTGGGTGGCGTCCGGCCACGTGACGACCTTCAACGACCCGCTCATCGACTGCAAGGCCTGCAAAATGCGTCATCGCGCGGACAAGCTGATTGAAAGCTGGCTCAAGGAAAACCCAATGGACGCCAACGTCGAGGCGATGACCAACGACGAGATGGTCGCCTTCATCCGCGAGCACCAGATCCCCTGCCCCGGCTGCGGCAAGAGCGACTTTACCGATATCCGCAAGTTTAACCTCATGTTCAAAACCCACCAGGGCGTCACGGAAGACACCGCCGCCGAGGTCTATCTCCGTCCGGAGACGGCGCAGGGCATTTTCGTGAATTTCAAGAACATTCAGCGCACCACGCGCCGCAAGGTTCCGTTTGGCGTCTGCCAGATCGGCAAGAGCTTCCGCAACGAGATCACGCCGGGCAACTTCATCTTCCGCATCCGCGAGTTTGAGCAGATGGAGCTGGAGTTCTTCTGCGAGCCGGGCACGGATCTTGAGTGGTTCACCTACTGGCGCGGCTTCTGCCACGACTGGCTGAAGAATCTGAACATGAAGGACGAAAACCTCCGCCTGCGCGACCACGAGAAGGAGGAGCTGAGCTTCTACTCCAAGGCGACGACGGACTTTGAATATCTCTTCCCGTTCGGCTGGGGCGAGCTGTGGGGCGTAGCCGACCGTACGAATTACGACCTGACCCAGCACCAGACGCACTCCGGGCAGGACATGGACTATTTCGATCCGGAGAAGAACGAGCACTACATCCCCTACGTCATCGAGCCGTCCCTCGGCGCCGACCGCGTGACGCTCGCATTCCTGTGCGAGGCGTACGACGAGGAGGTTGTGGACGCCGCGAAGAACGACACCCGCGTGGTCATGCACTTCCACCCGGCGCTCGCGCCGTTCAAGTGCGCGGTGCTGCCGCTGT
>JABLYK010000047.1 GCA_018265835.1 Oscillospiraceae bacterium
CATCTCCGATGAAGATATTGCCGATGACAACGCCTATGTCTACATCGACAAGGAGTTGGCGCGGGCCTCCAAGCGGGCTATTGAAATGCTGGGGCAAAAGGACATCTACCATGTGTTCACGCCGCTGTTTCCCAACACCAGCACCAGGATTATCCTGAAGAAGCCCAAGACCGATTCCAGTATCCGCAAGGTGTGGCTGCCCAAGACTCTGGCTTATATCCTGCGGGAATGGAAATCCGCGCAGGACGAGCTGCGGGCGCTGCTCCGTGACGAGTATCAGGACTACGATCTGGTGGTGGCGCTGGCCAATGGCCGCCCCTGTGAGGACCGTATCATCCTGAAGTCGTTTGAGAAGCTGCGGGAGAAAGCAGGGCTTCCCAAAGTGGTCTTTCACTCCCTGCGCCATTCCAGCACCACCTATAAGTTAAAGCTGAACCACGGCGACCTGAAGGCCACCCAGGGCGATACGGGCCACGCTCAGATCGACATGATCACCAGCGTGTATGCGCACATTCTGGACGAGGACCGCAAGATCAACGCCCAGAAGTTTGAGAGCGCCTTCTATGCCAATCCCGACCTGCGTTCGGTTCGTCCCCCGGAGGAACCAAAGGAACCGGCGCCCGCCACATTGGATTTGGAGGCCCTGGTGGAACAGCTTCGCAAGTCGCCGGAACTGGCCAACACACTGGCTGCATTGCTGGCGTCGGCCCCATCCGAAAAATAGGGCGGGAAAATCGTATTAGCAAATCGGCGTTTTTTATTAGCAAGGCCGGAAAAATAGTTCGAAGCCAATTAGCAGGCATACAGCGGAAAATGTATAAAATCGTTCCGGCAGAGCGGCAAGAATGCTCTGGGGAAATGATAACAAAAAACGCTGTAAACCATTGAAAAACGGCTTACAGCGGTCATTTTTGGCACCCCCGGCTGGGTTCGAACCAGTGGCCTGTCGCTTAGGAGGCGACCGCTCTATCCAACTGAGCTACGGGGGCTTATACAGAAAATATTCAATTTTACAGGGCTCCAGGATTCGAACGATTCGATTTTTAGGAGGCGGACCCTCTATCCTGGTGAGGTACGGGGGCAGATGCTCTGTTATTGTACCGCAAAGGGCGGCGACTGTCAATGTCCGCCGCGGCTTCCGGCGTTGGCATGCGGCTGGATTCTGCGCACATGTCAAAACTTTTCGGAAACATTTTGTCCCGGCGCACGTCCAATCCCACAGAAGCAGCGAACTGCTTTCCTCCGCAATTTTCTGTCCATCAAAGAAAGGATGAACCATATGAAGTGCATCAAACGAATTCTTCCCTTGGTGCTGGCCGTATGTTTGCTGGCCGGGCTCTGTTCGGTCTCCGCCATCGACGCAGGCGAAGCGCGCACCGTCATCGGCGCGGATCTCTCCGAGTCGGAGATCAAAACCGTCTACTCCGCCTTCGGCATCGAGCGCGGCAGCGTCACGGAGCTGACTGTCACGAATCAGGACGAGCGCCAGTACCTGGAGGGCGTGGTCGATGAATCCGTCATCGGCACAAAGTCCATCTCCTGCATCTATATCGAAGTGCTCAAGGCGGGCGACGGCATCAGCGTGTCCACCTCCAACATCACCTACTGCACCAGCCAGATGTACATCAGCGCGCTGGCCACCGCCGGCATCACGGACGCCAAGATCATGGTCGCCGCGCCCTTCGGCGTTTCCGGCACCGCGGCGCTGACCGGCGTGTATAAGGCGTATGAGGACATCACGGGCGAAAAGCTCGACGAAACGGCCAAGGAAGTCAGCTCGCAGGAGCTGGCCGTCACGGCGGAGCTGGCCAAGGAGATCGGCGAATATGACTCCGTGGAAATCGTAAACGCTCTGAAGCTCCTTTTGGACGAGACCGTCAATATGACCGACGAGGAGCTGCGCGAGCAGATCATCGAGATCGCCAAGGAATACGACGTGGAGCTGTCCGACAACCAGATCAACCAGCTCATCGAGCTGTGCCGCGCGATGGAAAAGCTCGACACGTCCGCGCTGCTCGCCAAAATACAGGCCGTGCAGGAGACGCTGCGCCAGTTTGCGGACGCAAAAGACAAAATCTCCGGCTTTGCAGGCACCGTGAAAGAGACTGTCCAGAACATCATGGAAGCCATCGGCAGCTTCTTCAATCGCGTGCTTGACCTGTTCCGGAAGTAAATTTGACAGATTGAAATATCCCCGGCTGTGCCGGGGATATTTTTTTGCCCGGCGGGCACGGTTTCTTTCGGTATGTCTTCCAAAACTTCGCGCAGCGTCCGAGCGGAGATTTAGATACTTCAACGTTGCCTGCCGCGCCGCAAAACGTTAATATAATATCAAAAACGCGGATCTTCCGCTGGAAAGGAGTCAAAATTCCATGGGATACGAAGCATTCTTCAGCTTTACACAGGAAGGACACGTCGGCATTGTCCGGCTCGCACGGCCAGAGCGTCTGAACACCATCAGCGCGCCGTTTTACGAAGCCATGATAGATCTGCAAAACCGGGAAATCGTCGGCAATCACGAGCTGCGCGCCATTGCGATGCTGGCCGACGGACGGCATTTTTCCGCCGGTATCGACCTCAACTACGCCAAGACCGTCATCGGGACGCCTGGCCGCAGCCTGTACGGCGTATACCACTGGCAGCAGGCCTATCGCTTCTGGCATGATTTCAATTTGCCGGTCGTCGTGGGCATTCAGGGCGCCTGCATGGGCACCGCCATCGAGCTGGTCGCCTCCTGCGATTTCCGCATCGCTGCAGATAACGCGCTGTTCTCGCTGCGCGAGGTCAACGCCGGCATCAGCACCGACATGGGCGGCACCACCCGGCTGACGAAGCTCATCGGCTCCGGCATGACCAAGCTGCTGGCCATGACCTGCGAGGACATTGACGCTGCTGAGGCGCAGCGCATCCGGCTCGTGGAACGCGTCGTGCCGCTATCCGAGCTGGAAAAGACCACGCTGGATTACGCCCGGAAGCTGGCTGCCAAGCCGCCGATCGCCGTGCAGATGTGCAAGAAATGCATCAACATTGCCGAGGACGCCAGCGGCTCTGTCGGTCTGCTGGCAGAAGAGATTCAGGGCATCTACACGGTATCCACGAAGGATAAGGTGGAGGCCGCAGCGGCCATGCTGGAAAAGCGGCAGGGCAATTTTACCTGCGAATAACCGATCTCACAACACACTCAGGAGAAAAACAATGGAGGTTCTCTTATGAAAGTACTGATTATCAACGGCAGCCCGAAAATGGAGCGGAGCAACTCCCTCAAGCTCACGACCGCGTTCGTGGAAGGGCTGTGCAGCGCATGCGACGCAGAGGTTGAGACCATCACCGTCGCTAAGCTGAACATCAACACCTGCCTCGGCTGCCTCAACTGCTGGAAGAAAACGCCGGGCGAATGCTTCTGCTACAAAAACGACGACATGGCCGCAGCAAACGAAAAAATCATTGCGGCGGATGTGGTCATCTGGAGCTTCCCGCTCTACTACTACTCCCTGCCCGGCCTGCTGAAGGTGTTCATCGACCGCCAGGTTCCCACCATGCGGCCGATCATGCAGGAGCGCATCGACGGCAAGGGCAACGGCAAGCACGCCTCCCGCTACGACCTGTCGCACCAGCGGCACATCCTCATCTCCACCTGTGGCTTCTGCTACTACAAGGGCAACTACGACGCGGTAAAGGCGCAGTTCGACCTGATTCTCGGCGTTGACAACTACACGACGCTGTTCTGCGGTCAGGGCGAGATGCTGCCCGTACCGTTTTTGAAGGACCGCGTGGACGAGTATCTCGGCCACGTCCGCGAGGCCGGCGTGGATTACGCCAAGCACGGCTGCATCCTCCCCGCCACGCGCACCCAGCTCGACGAAACCATTCTCCCGAAGAAAAAGTTTGAAGAGATGGCCGACTCCTACTATGCGCACTGCGCAAAAAAGGCCGCCGAGGCGGCTGCGAAAGCTGCCGCAGAAGCGGAAGCTGCTCAGAAGTAATTGTTCTTCTCTCCTGAAAAAACACGGCGAACCTGAAAATCAGGTTCGCCGTGTTTGTGTTTGTTTTGCAGATCAGTTGTCGAACTTGCCGAGGGTCTCGATGCATTCCTTCACCATGCCGTCGATGATCTCCTTGCAGGTCGGAACGTCGTGAATGACGCCAGCCGTCTGGCCAATGCAGATCGTGCCGGTGCCCTGCACGTCGCCGTTTTCGAAGAACATCTTGCAGGCGGTCTTGCCGGCCATGTCTTCCTGCACGTCCTTGAACTCGCAGTGCTCCTGCTCTTTTGCAAATACGCGCTTTGCAACTTCGCTCTTGAACATGCGGGTGGAGTTCGTGAAGGAGCGCAGCAGAATGATGGTGTCCATCTCCGTTGCGTTCTCGGCCAGATACTGCTTGACCTCAGGCAGCACCGGGCACTCCTGCGACAGCAGGAAGCGGGTGCCGAGATAGACGGCCTCGCCGCCCAGCATCAGCGCCGCAGCCATCTGACGGCCGGTGCCGACGCCGCCCGCCGTGATGACGGGGATGTCCAGCGCCTCGACGCAGGCCGGAGTCAGCGCCATGGTGGTGATATCGTTTTCGCCGGGGTGTCCCGCGCACTCGCAGCCGTCGGCCACGACCATGTCCGCGCCGATGGACTGCGCCTTGCGCGCGTGCTTCACGGTGGTGCACTTGTGGATGAGCGTCATGCCGGCGTCCTTGATCGCCTTGACCATGTCGTCCTTCGGGGGACGGCCAGCCGTCTCCATGACCTTGACGCCCTCTTCCTTGCACACGCGGATGTAGCCCGCATAGTCCGGAACTACCAGAGACGGCATCAGCGTCAGATTGACCGCGAAGGGCTTGCTGGTCAGCTCCTTGACCTTGCGGATCTCATTCTGCAGATCCTCCGCCGTCTGGAACGTGGAAGAAGAGAGGATGCCGAGGCCGCCGGCCTCGGAAACAGCCGCGACCAGCGGTGCGCGCGCGATCCACTGCATGCAGCCCTGAATGATCGGATACTCGATACCGAGTTTCTCGGTAACCACGGTTTTCATTGTCTTTGCCATATGTCGTTTCCTCCTTGATTTGTTCTGATCTTTCAGCATCTTCACGCCGGGGTTTTCCCTGCGTTTCGAAAAAAACTTGATATTGTACAAGTCTAGAATATGTCAAATTTCTGACTAGGTCAACGTAGCCTTTGCTGAAATATCTCCGTTTGACCGCCGGGAATTCTGTGCGTTTTATCCCTCACAATACGGCAAAAAAGGATGAGATCCCCCGCCGGTTCGGCGGGGGATCTCATGCATCGCAGAGCCGTACTCATTCGATCGGACGAACGTGCTCCTGCTCGGTTGACTCGTCCAGTAGCTCCTGCTCCTGCGGCATCTGGATCCGCCCGGTCATTTCGAGGATCCGGAACGAGATCATCAGGCGCAGCCGGACGTCCGGATTGTCCAGATCGAGCTCCAGCACATCCTGAATCTTCTGGAGCCGGTAGATGATGCTGTTGCGGTGCATATGCATCCGCTTGGCCGTCATGGAGATGTTTCGCTCCAGCGCGATGTAGTAATACAGCAGCGTCAGATTGCTGTACGCACCACCGCCGCCTTCATGCTCCAGCTGGTCGATATACGGGACATACACATCCTCCAGCTCGAATTTTTCCCGGTAGCATTCCAGCATGTCGTACAGATAGTACTTCGAATAGTGAAACTCCGTCTCGTCGGGTGCATAGCGCCGGCCAAACTGAACCGCGGTCTCCGCCTGAGAAAAGGCTACGCCGAATTTTTGGATGCTGTGAAACAGTAGGCTGATGCCCAGAGTCCCCTGATATGCGCGAACGATCTCTATCAGCTCTTTCCACTGCTCCCGGTAGGCTTCCCGCTCGGCAACACTGCCGCGGTGCCAATCGCGCAGGAGCAGAATCACAGAGTTGTGATATTGAAACACCCCGTAGTGCGGCACCGTGCACCATGCGCGAAGCTGAACGCCCAGATGGCTTGCCTTGAGCGCATGGTCCTGTGAGAGATCAATATATGCCAGCCGGAAATCGCCCTCCTGCGGGATGTGAAGCTCCTTACACCGGTTGCTGATAAACTCCCTGTTGGCGTCCCGGTTCCGGATCAGATCGTCGATCAGCTGCTGCCGCCGGGGGATGCTGTGATCGTAAAACCCGCTGGCTTTGAAATGGCGGTCAAGCTGATCCGTGATGCACCGGACAAAGTATTGATCCAGCAGCGTGGGAGCATGGGTTGGGAAATAGCAGCTGACAAAGGTAAAGAACGTGCCGTTTTCATGGTAGGAGCGCAAGATGACCGGGCAGTCGCAGATGTTGGGCGGCTCTACCAGGATCGGCTCCAGATATTTGTCCCGCTCGTCAAAATACCCCATTTCCGCCATGCGGTCCAGGGAAACCTTGTCGTAAAACCGGTTCCGCAGCAGTCCGTCGACATAGGCGTTGCTTTCGGCGCGCTCGTGCGTGGCGGCAATGATGTTGTATGCCGAGTCCATCAGCAGCAGCACGCCGTCCGGAATCATTTTTTTTGCAACCTGCACGATTGGATCATACCCGGCGCGCTGCAGCACCGCATGGCTCAGCTCCTGTTCCAGCCTGTGCACATGGGCAAAGAGATTCATCAGATGGTTGACGACGTCGCCCAGACTAAAAGCCTCTCCGAATACAATGGCGTTGACAAAGCTGCGGTACCGCTCGATCTGCGCCGGTCTCGCCCGAAAGACAAAGCAATGATCCCTGTACTTGCTTTTCGACAGCTTGTAGAGCATTTTCGGCTCCGCAATGTACAGGACGTCCTCGGAAAGCGACTCCGCCGTTTCCGCCGACAGCATCTGGATCGTCCGAAATGCAAACGCCCGGTCCTGCGCCAGCATAATTTCCACATCAAACTTCTGCATGCTTTCCGCAACGAGTTCCACAGATAACGTCATCGTTCCGTTCCTCACTTTCTTTCGTATCATACCCAGTTGTCGGCTTTTCTCTGCGTTGTGAAATCAGGGATGCTCAAGTTGAGCATCCCTGACTGGATCTTTGCATGCCCGGCGGCGCTTTCGCTTATTCGCCGAATTCCTTGATAATGGCTTCGTTATCCTCGCCGAGCGCTCTGTGGCGCGCGTACAGATCCTGCACGCCCTGGCTGCCGAAATAGATCGGCATCTGCGCCAGATACGCGGTCTTGCCGGAGGGATAGGTGTGCGGCGTCAGATAGCCGTTGGCCAGCGACTGCTCCAGCCACTCGCCGTCGAAGCGATCCTTGTACTGGTTGAGGATGCAGCTCGGAACGTCGAGTTCGACCAGAACGTCCAGAATCTACTGTGCCGTCTTTTTGAGCGCGTACTCGCGCATAATGTCAACCAGCGCAGAGCGGTTGGCAATGATGGTGGTGGACTCCTTGGTCATAAAGCGCTCGTCCTTGGCGACCTCTTCCGGCAGATCGAACGCCTTCACCACTCTCGGCCAGTTGGTGGTGTAGTCGTTAATAAACATATAGATATAGCGGCCGTCCTTGCAGAGATAGCCCTGACCCAACGGGCTCATGGTGTGCGCCTCACGCGGCCACTCGTAGCCGTAGTTGCAGTTGGTGGCAAAACCGGAAGTGACAAAGTTTCCGGTGCCGTAAAGGGAAGTCATGACGTAATCGCCCTCGCCGGTCTCGCGCGCCCGGAGCAGCGCTGCCAGCACGCCGCTGAGCAGGGTGATGCCGGTCGTGGTGTCGCCCATGCCTGCAGGCGGATAAATCGGAGGGCTGTTGGGATCGGTACGGGTGTCGAGAACCACGCCGTTTGCGCCGAAGTAGGCGATGGCGTCGATGCCGGGACGGTTGACCAGCGGGCCATTGATGCCATAGCCGGTAACCTGGCCCATGACGAGCTTCGGATACTGCTCATGCAGCGTATCCCAGTCCAGACCCAGCTTCTTCAGGCCGGCTGTACGGGTGCTGGTGATGAACGCATCCGCCTTGGCGATCATGTTGTGCATGATCTTGAGGTTTTCAGGATCCTTCAGGTTGAGCGCCACGCACTCTTTGCCGCCGTTGAAAATGTCATGGATCGGGTTCTCTTCCGCCGTGACCGGCATCCCCATGGATCTGCCATAGTACCGGCAGAAATCGCCGATCGGCGGGGTCTCGACGCGGACAACGCGCGCACCCATGTCGCGCATGAAGCGCGCGGTGGTGGTTGCGGACCAATAGGTTGTCATTTCAACGACAAATAAGCCTTCCAGTGGTTTCTTCAAGGTGATTTCCTCCTTAAGATCTGAAATATCGGGGTTCTTCCATCATAAAAGCGCCTGTGAGCTGGAACGCGGCACTTTTTTGATCACAGCACAGATTCCACGCCGTATTTTTTGCATTTTTTACGTGGAAAACAATAGAAAAAATCTGCGGATTTTCTTTTCGGCACTTTGCACAGCCGTTTCGTCATTTTTGCTGAATTCCGCAAAAAAATTCAGGATATTTGCAAAAAAGCTGGTTTCAATTGCAGGGTTCGCCGCAGATTTCGCCTGCTTTTGTAGATATTATAACAATTGTTTGTGAAAAAGTTCACGGCATTTGTTACGAATTTTATCCCCCCTTCCACGTTCTCACTTTGTGCAGAGATGTCAGGTGTTCCAAAAATTCGAGAAAACCAACGCGTATTTCATACAAAACGACATTGTGAATTCTTTGATAAATTCGTAACCTTCGATGAAGACCGCACCGAGTCGAAATCTCTATAATGGATTTATGGATAAATAAATAACGAACAAGCCCGTGGCACTGCGGTACAAAGAAAAAGGAGACTCGGAAATGGAGAATTTAAGCAGATTCCAGAAAAGCACCGGCGTCGGTCAGATCTTGGACGAATCCCTCTCCCGCTGCCCGGAACGGGAAGCGATCGTCTTCGGTGATTGGCGCATCACCTATGCGGAGCTGGGCGCTCTGATTAACCAGACGGCGCACTACCTGCGCAGTCTCGGCGTCCGGAAGGGCGACGGCGTGGCCGTCATCTCGCGCAACTGCCCGGAATTCATGATTGCGGAAATGGCCATCGAAAAGCTCGGCGCGATCGCCGTGAAGTTCAATTGGCGGCTCACGCCGGAGGAGATGGAATATCTGCTCGATCTGAACGATGTAACCTGCGCCTTCCTCAAAGCGGAAAAGCCCGAATGGGGCGAAGAACTGACCCGTCATTACGGAGACCGCATCCGCTTCATTCGTCTGGAACAGGAAGGCGGCCGCTCCGCCCTCTATTCCCTGCTGGAGGGGCAGCCGGACACCCCCATTGAAACCGAAGTCGCACTGAGCGACCCCGCGTATCACATGCACACCAGCGGCACAACCGGCCGGCCCAAATGCGTGGTTTATTCCCACTGCGCTTATCTCAATCAGCTGGAGAGCATGTTGGACAGGCTGGCCTTCCCGGACGGGCAGATCTACCAGTTCATCTCCCAGCTCTTCCACTCCGCCTGCACCGGCGCATATCTCACGCTGGCCACCGGCGGCACGCTGATTTTGATGCAGCAGTTTACCGTTTCGGACTATGTGGAAAGTCTGGTGCGGGAAAAGGTCAATGCCATCGGCGTCATTCCGCTGATTCTCAAGAGCATTCTGGACGAGGCAGACCGCCGCGAGCTGGATCTGAGCAACCTGCACGTTGTGAACTACTCCACCTGCCCCATCTCTCCCGATCTTCTGGATCGTGCGCTGCGCAAGCTGGACTGCGGCTTCTACCAGTCCTACGGCATGACGGAAATGGCAAGCACCGTAACCGCGCTGGTGCCGGAGGATCATGTGCCGGACGGCAGCATGCGCCTGCGCTCCGTCGGCCATCCGCTGCCGGGCGCCGCCATCCGGATCGTGCGCGACGACGGCACGGACTGCGAAACCGGTGAGGCCGGCGAAATCCTTGTGCAGGGCCGCGGCATGATGACGGAATATTACCGGCAGCCGGAGCTGACCGCGACCGTCATTGTCGACGGCTGGTACCACACCAAGGACGTCGGCTATCTGGACGAGCGCGGCTACCTCTATCTCCGCGGGCGCAAGGATTCCCTCATCATCTCCGGCGGCGAGAACATCTATCCCGAGGAAGTGTCCAACGTGATCCTCAAGATGCCTGAGGTATCGGAGGTCGCCGTATACGGTATGCCGGATGAACGCTGGGGCGAGCACGTGAAGGCCAGTGTCGTGCGAATGCCCGGCGCGGAGCTGACGGCGGAAACGCTCAAGGCATTCTGCCGCGAGCATATGCCGGCCTTCCGCATCCCCAAGGAGGTCGAATTTCTGGACGAGCTGCCCAAAAACGCCACCGGCAAGGTGCTGATCGACCGTCTGAAGCACCGCGATGCCTGAGCGCGGCGTCAGAACAGACTCGCTGCATTCCGCCGCCGCGCAGGGCGCGCCGTCTCCTCAAATCCGAAACCATGTTTCGGATTTGGGGATAAGCGGACAGCTCCCTTTGCACAAGGGAGCCTTTAAAAAGCCGAACTGAAAAGAACCCGAAGACGCGCTGCGTCTTCGGGTTCTTTTCAGGCTTCTGTGAAATTTATTTGTTGGGCATCAGGTAATACGTAATGTGGACATTGGCGCAGAGGTTGCCCTCGGCGTCCTTCACGGGGACATCCAGCGGATACTGGCCCTTGCCGTGCTCTTCCACATAGGCGATGCGCTCCTTGGCCTCTTCCTCGGTCATGCTCAGCTCGACGACCAGGTCGGTCTTTGCCGGTCTGAGATAGTCGAGTGTCGCGTTCTTGATGATCGCCACGTACTTCTTTCCGTACGTGCACTTGATCAGCGTGGCGCCGGTGGCTTCCGCCACGATGAAAAAGCTGCCCGCGTACACAATGCCGACGTGGTTCATATGCACCGGATTGACCGGAAGTCTGCAAACAACGTGACGCTCTTCAAACAGCTCCGGAGCAAGCCCGGCATCGTTCAGATATTCGATTTTGCCATGGGTAATGGCTTCTTTTGCATTTTCAAAAAATTCAGGGGTGAAGTCAGACATCTCTGGTTCTCCTTTTTGAAACAGTTTCATGGTTGAAGCGTCTGCCTTGCGATCATGACCGGACAGCCATGACCGCAAAGCTCTGTATGGAAAGGGAAAAAGGGAATGATTGCGGAAATTCCACTGCGCGCTCCGGACAGGCCGGATGTGCAGCGACAGGGAAGATGCGCCTCTGTCAGGAGCCGGCGCACATCTTCCAAAACGCCGGCCGGACGGCGTCTGGGACTGCCGGGATTACTCGACGACGTACTTTGCGGCCAGGCCCTTGAGGATCTCTTCGGTCTCCGCCATGATCTGCTGCACCATATCGGTGGTCTTCGGCAGGTCGGTGATACGCTGTGCGCACTCGCCGGCGCCAGCCATGGCGTGATCCACGTCGCCCTTGTAGGTGGCGGCAACGCCCGTGCGCTCGAAGGTGAGCAGATCCATCGGGATCTGGGAGAAGTCATCCGGCACGCCGACGTAGGAGCCGGGCGCGTCCTTCGCGGTGTTGTAGGCATGCTGCGTGGAAACCGGGGAACGCAGCCAGCGGGCCGGGCCGACAAAGCCGCGCGCAACGATCGTGCCGCCGTCGGCGCAATCGACGACCATCTTCTTCCACAGTTCGCAGAAGTCGCTCTCTTCGGTCGCCAGGAAACGGGTGCCCATCTGCACGCCGTCAGCGCCCATTGCGAGCGCAGCTGCAAGGCTCTTGCTGTCGCAGAAGCCGCCGGCGCCGCACACGATGGTGTTCTCGTCGGAGAATTTCTCCACGATGTCGGGCAGCAGCGTCATGCTGTGCACCGGCTGCCATGCGGTGTGCATGCCGCCCTCGTGGCCGGAAGCAATCAGAACCTGAACGCCAGCCTTCTTGCAGCGCTTCGCCGTGCGCACGCCCGGGAACACGTGCATCCAGATCATGCCCTGCTCCTTGACGAAATTCGCCCAGGGCATCGGGTCGCCGGCGGTGGTAACGAGCACGCGGAAACGGCGCTGCATCTCCGGATCGGCCTCGCGCAGCTCTTTGATCGCCTGCATGACCTTCATGGCGTTCTCCTTGACTTCCGCGGAAACCATGACGTTCGCGCCGAAGATGCCGTCGGATTCCTTGGTCTCTTCGAACACGCGGGTGAACATCTTCTTGAAGATCGTCACGTCGTCGTCCGTGGTTTCGGCGTGCGCCTGCTTGCAGAAGTCTTCAAACACAATGGGGTTGGACTCGCGGGACGTGGTAGCAAAGGTGCTGCACAGACCAAGGCAGCCGGCGTTTGCCGCCGCAATGCAAAGGCTGGTGACCGGATAGGGACCCATGCCTGCCTGAATGATGGGATACTTGATGCCGACAAGCTCAGTCAGTCTGGTTTTAATCATGATAATTCCTCCAATTTATAATGTTTTTTGCTTTTGCCGCGTCCGAAAAACGCAGCTTAAATTCTGTTTATATTATAACAATTGCCCCTTCTCCATGACAGGTCATAGCATACGAAAGTGCTTGGGCAATTGGCCGTACCCCTTCGTGCAGGATGACTATTGTTTTCCATGCCGGCCGGTTTCATAATATAATTGGTTGAAAGTGTCCTTTTCAGGAAACGATGATTCAACGGATTACCGATCAGACGGAGGAACCGATCATGCGCGGTATGTTAGAAAACCTGACTGTCATTGATATTACCAACAACATTGCCGGGCCGGGCTGCGCGGCGATGCTCGCCGACCACGGCGCCGAGGTCATCCACGTGGAAAAGCCGATTTTCGGCGACGACTGCCGTCACTTTTTCCCCACGATCGGGAAGGACAGCGCATCGCATTTTTACGCCAACCGCAACAAAAAATCCGTGGTTCTGGATCTGAAAGATCCCGTCGGGGCACGTGTCATCAAAAAGCTGGCGGAAACGGCTGATATTCTGATCGAGAGCAACCGCCCCGGCGTCATGGACCGGCTTGGGCTGGGCTATGATGTGCTGCGCGCCATCAATCCCAGACTCATCTATTGCAGCATCTCGGCTTTTGGCCAGCACGGCCCTTACGCGGAAAAGGCCGGCTACGATATCATCGCGCAGGCCTATTCCGGTATGATGTATTATACCGGAGAAGCCGACAGCGGCCCCGTCAAGAATTACTTTGCCATTGGCGATTTTGTCTGCGCCTACAATGCGTACGGCACCATTATGACCGCGCTGTATCACCGGGAACGCACCGGGCAAGGCCAGTATCTCGACGTCGCGCTTGCCCGCAGCCTTCTGATGATGAACATGTGCATTTCAGACGTCATCACCGGCATTCCGCGGCGCAAATCCGGGAATCATGACTCCCATCTCTGCCCTTACGGGATCTTTAACGGCCCGAACGGGGATTCCATCATCATCGCCGCACTGAGCGTCCCGCTGTGGGAAAAGCTGTGTGCCGCCATGGGACGGCCGGACCTGGCGCACGACCCGGAGTACGAGACGAACGACGCCCGCTGCCGGCACATGGACGAGATCACCGCCCTGATCGAAGGCTGGCTGCAAACCTGCAGCAGCGTCGAAGCCGCAGCAGACATTTTAACGGAGCACGGCGTCCCCAACATCAAAGCATATACCGTGAAGGACATTCTGAACGACCGGCACGCCATGGAGCAGGGCTGGCTGCGCGACCTTCCCCTGCCCCCCAGCGTCACCACCGCCGGCGCCTGCCCTGCGGTCTGCGGCTTTGCCGATTACTCGGACGCCGAAATCCGGTTTGACCGCGCGCCGGATCTGGGCGAGCACAGCCTTGAGATCCTCACCCGCTGCGGTCTGAGTCCGGCAGAAGCAGCGGCCTGCGAGAAGAAATGGAACCGGCAGTAACGCCGCAAAAAGCACCCCGTCCGCGCAGCGAACATGCTGCACAGACGGGGTGCTTTTTGCTGTTTCCCCGTTTTTCCTCAGCAAATCCGAAACGTTGTTTCGGATTTGAAAGGAAGAAGGCGGGAGCAAATATGAAGTTTTCGGCTTCAGACGGAAACGGAATGGTGCGAGCGTCTTCTGACGCGCCTTTCTTATACCGTGTAGCGGTCCATGCCGTCGCTTCCCTGCTGCACGGTGAGCACGTTTCGATTCACCAGATAGTCCAGATGCGCAACCGTCTCGCCGACGGCAAACCACTTCTGCCCGGTGGGGAAATCGTCCCAGCTCTTTGCGCGAATCTTCCATGTAATGCTGCCGGCAATCTCATAGGCGGTTTTGCCCGGCCGCTCCTGCACCACCCGCCGGATCTCCGCGAACCGCGCCACATGGTGCGCTTTGATCTGCTCGATGCGGGTGCGCATCGGAATATTGCCGGTGCTGCGGTGCGCGGGCAGCGCCAGCTCAACATCATAGTTTGCGACCCGGTCCAGATTCTCCAGATACTGAAACAGGATGTCTGGCACGCCGCCCCACGCTGTGATGTTCGGCGTGATGTCAAACAGCACATGGTCTCCGGTGAACATGATGCGCCGGTCCCGGCAGTACAGGCAGAGGTTGCCGGGGCTGTGGCCGGGCACCTCCAGACACTCCAGCCGGTAGCCGCCATAGGAAAGTACATCGCCGTCCCCGACGATCTCTGCGGAAAAGCGCTCAGGCGCGTACAAAACGGCCGGATTGCGTGCCTGCACGTTTTTCAAGATCTCCGCCGTCATGCCCGCCCGGTGGAAAAGCGTCTCAGTGTCGGTCCAGCCGCCGTGCCGGATCACGTCATAGTCCTTTTCCGACATCAGGATCCGGCAGCCGCGCTTCTGAAGGGCGTCGGCGTTGCCGCTGTGGTCGGAATGCAGATGGGTCAGCAGGACGTCAGTCCGCTCCAAATCCAGCGAAAGCTCCCGGATCCCGGCGAACAGGGCGTCCTGACACGGCTCGCAGCGAAAGCCCGTATCAATCAGGAGATTGCGCCCGCCGTCGTTCTTGATGACATAACAGTTCAGCCATTTCAGCGGGTTGTTGGGCAGCGGAATCTGAAAGGTAAATAAATTCTCCGTAATTTGTGTTGTGACAGATGCCATGGTTCCGTAATTCTTCCTTTTCGTGAAATAACAATATTTTATTATGTTATCACGATCGCTGATAAAATGCACGGTTTTTCTGCACAAAAACAGGCAGGCTGTCCATTATCATTAAACGCACAGAGACTCAACTGAGTCGGCTGTGCGTTTT
>JABLYK010000010.1 GCA_018265835.1 Oscillospiraceae bacterium
CTGCTTGAACAATTTTTGCTCTTAATTATTGTCTAACTTTTTGGGGTCACTTCACTCCGGCTTTGCCGGAGGTTTTGATTCATATTTTGCGGACACGGACATAAGCAAAATTGAATGTTTTCTTTTTGGAAGTAGACCGCCACCCCGGCGGTTTTCAGACTGCGGCTGCTTGTAAGGGCATCCACGGTGTTCCGGGCGAACCGGGACAGAGATTTTGTAATGATCATGTCAATTTTTCCGCCCAGGGCATCGGCCACCATGCGGTTAAAACCGTCCCGATTGCGAACGGACAAGCCGGAAACGCCGTCATCGGTATACATTCCGGCAAAAAACCAGTCCGGGTGGCGTTGGATGTAGTCTGTGAAATACTCCCGCTGGGATTGCAAACTGTTCTCCTGGGCTTCTTTCATGGTAGACACTCTGGCATAGGCCGCAACCAGCTTTTGGGGCGGCGGCTTCGTCGGAGTGGACGGCTTGGCAGGGAACTCAACCCGTGAAATTCTTTTCTCCTGCAATGCTGTTCACCTCCAGTTCCCCGATGAGTGCATGGTATTTCTCCGCTGCCGCTCTGAGTAGGTGGCGTACGTCTTTTTGGGCAATGACGCCTCGGGCTGCCAGGGTGGCAAATATGCTTTTGCAGAGCCGAAAGTTCACTTCCGATTCATATTCTGATTGGGTCATAGTGATGCCTCCTTTAGAAACGACAGTATATTGTCAAAGCCTGGATAGTCAACAATCGAGACGGAAAGTTATCAGAAAGTTATCATTTAAGAAGTTTCCGCATAAGCCAACATTGCGAAGAAAATAAACATCTTACTGGCATAGAGTTTCTAAGAAAAGTTCTTATAAAGTATAGACAATCTTATGTTATTTGTTGCGTTTCTTCTGAAACATAACAAACAGGCTTAAAAACATAAGACTTTGTCGAGAATTGTCTTGCGTTTTTTCTTCACTTCTTGAGTTGCTTGTGTTAAGATAAGTACGGAAGGAGGCAAAAGCATGGTTGAAAAGGAACTTCATGACTTTATTATGTTAATTCAGCAACGCGGTTGCGAAGAGCAGACTACAGAAGTGAAGGCGGCTCATTTTGGGTGCCCCGAAAAACTGTATGATACCATATCCTCTTTCTCCAATCAAAACAGTGGCGGAACATTTGTATTTGGTCTGGATGAAAAGAGCGGTTTTTCTAAGGTCGGCGTGTATGATGCCCAAGATCTTCAGAAAAAGGTGATGGAATACTGCGAACAAATGACCCCCGTAGTGCGGCCTGTATTTACAGTGTGCAATGAAGACGAACTGGTATTCGTTTCAGCAGAGATACCACCTTTGGATGTTGCGGACAGACCTTGCTTTAAGACGGCGAAAGGAAGACTGCAAGGCTCCTATATCCGCGTTGGCGATGCTGATAAGCCGATGACAGAGTATGAAGTCTACAGCTACGAGGCTTTCCGAAAAAAATACCGGGATGATATTCGAGCCGCAGAGAGAGTATCTATCGATACGCTGGATCGTGACAAATTGAATGAATATCTCTCTCGTAAGAGAGCGGATCGTCCCAATCTTGCGCAATCTCCATTAGAACAGCAGTATGAATTCACTGGGATTACCAGGGAGCACCAAACCACGCTTGCCGCATTATTGCTGTTTGGTATATATCCACAGGCATATTATCCCCAACTGAGTATCATTGCAACTTGTGTGCCAGGCAATGAAATGGGTAATGTTGATTTGACCGGCAATCGGTTTACAGATACCAAACGGATTGAGGGCACTTTGCCGGATATGTTGGACGGGGCGCTGGCGTTTGTTCGCAAAAATATGCGGACTGCCACTAAGATTGATACAAAAACCGGTGCAAGAATTGACTTGCCGCAATACCCTATGGATGCAGTTCGTGAAGCAGTACTCAATGCGCTGGTTCACAGGGACTACAGTTTCCACACGGAAGGAATGCCAATACAGCTTGTGATGTATTTGGATCGAATGGAAATCATCAATCCCGGTGGCCTGTATGGGCGGCTTACCGTCGATCAACTTGGTCATGCACAGCCAGACACGCGCAACCCGGTTTTGGTTACGGCAATGGAGACGCTGGGAAAAACAGAAAATCGGTACTCCGGAATTCCCACGATTCGATATGCAATGAAGAAAAGATCGTTGCCAGAACCTCGGTTCATAGATTCGCGGGGAACATTTAAGGTTATCCTGTATCATCAGAGTGCGGATGCGGCTGCACAGAATCCAGTTCAATCCATTAAACCGCCGAAAGGCATTCAGGATGATAAAGGATTGATAGATTTTTGCCGTACGCCAAGAAGTCGGGCAGAGATAATTGAATATCTGGAAATTGCATCCGGTCAATATGCGCTTCGACGCTATCTTGACCCATTGATTGAATCTGGAGCAATTCTGCTGACATTACCTGATACACCACGCAGTCCGAAACAAAAATATGTAACTGCAGAAAAGTAGCAGAAAGGCTTGACTGACGGAGAATTGGTCATGTGATATGATAAGAACGTAATCAGGGGTATACACCGGTTGAAATTTACGAGGCGGGGGTTCAGACCTCATGGATGAGAAGGATCGGCGGATTTTGCAACTGCAGATCCTATAATGGAGGGACATACCATAATGAATGACGAATTAAGCAGCCTCAAATCCGCCATGCTGGGTCACGCTGTGGCGGATGCCATGGGGGTGCCGGTAGAGTTTGAGAGCCGGGAAACGCTAAAAAAAGATCCGGTGACCGGGTATCGGGGTTACGGCTCACATTCGGTTCCGGCGGGAACCTGGTCGGACGATACCAGCATGAACCTGGCATCTCTGGACAGCTTGAGTCGGGGACTGGACTATGGGGATATGCTGGAGCGGTTCTGCCGGTGGAAGAACCAGGCCGCCTATACGGCAACAGACGAAGTATTTGACATGGGCATTTCCACAGTCGAAGCCTTGCGCCGGTTTGAACGGGGCACAACGCCTCTGGAATGCGGCGGCACGGGGGAGCATGACAATGGCAACGGTTCTCTCATGCGGATCATCCCGGCGGTGTTCTACTGCAAATATCGGATGACCAATGCTGCCCTCCCAGAAAAGCTCACTGTAATCCACAACATTTCCGCCCTGACCCATGCCCATCCCCGGTCGAAAATAGCCTGCGGCATTTATGCCTTTGTACTGTGGGCACTTCTTGACACCGGGGATAAAACCGCCATCGCCAATGGCCTGCGTTTAGCGGAAGCCTTTTACAGGAATGAACCGGAATTTCAGCAGGAATTTCCCCGCTACAAGCGGACTTTCCAAATGGCAGATACTCTGCCTCTGGAGGAAACGATCCGAAGCGGCGGCTATGTTGTGGACACTCTGGAAGCGGCACTGTGGTGCCTTCTCACCACCGAAAATTACCGGGACTGCGTTCTCAAAGCGGTGAATCTGGGCAGGGATACGGATACCGTGGCCGCCGTTGCCGGAGGCCTGGCCGGTGTTCTCTACGGTGCGGAGGACATTCCGGAGGAATGGCTGGATGGCCTGATCCGCCGGGAAGCGATCGAGAAGCTCTGTAAGCAGTTTGCCGAATCTAAAGCATCCTAAACCAAGCGCACGCTACCCCATCCGGTGTGGAGCGACTACTTTCATTGACTGGTGCAAACCGTTCTCGGGGAGAAAGTCAAAGCCTCTGAAAAGTTGAACGTTGTCATAAAAAGTCGCTTGAAAAAGTTTGTGTTTTTATCAAGAAGTCCCTTGAAAAAGTTGCATCTTGCGAGTTGCTGTTTCAGTGTCCTTTCTGTCCCCATTGTCCCCGCACATTAAAACCGAACCCATAAAATAATGCACCACGCCCTCAAAGCATGGTGCATTGTATCAAATAGCAGTAAGTTTGCCAAATCAGTTACCGTTGTTGATACAATATCAGCAACGGTAATTTTTTATTGGCAGCGCAAAGGCTCCCCATCACCGGAGATCATCCAGTGATGGGGAGCCTTTGTGCGTCTATGCATAAATATCAATTCTGATGCCGGATCTCAGTTCCGCGGCGGGTATGCGCGTTTAACAGGCTGCACCCTTACGCCGCAGCTCATTCACGGAATGAGGCTCATTGCGTAACGCAGAAATCCGACAGCTTTTTCGCCGCGCAGGAGGTAACCGTCGGGCAAGGCGAGGATATCTTTGAACCTGCTTCTGAAGCTATCGACTGCGAAGGGTGTATTCAGATAGGTAAGCTCCCCGGAGTTTGCGGGAATTACGCAGACAAGACCGCCGTTGTAGGCGATGACACCGTTGGAATCTCGGATGTTGAGTACCGGATTGACATCTGTCAGTACATATATGAAGATTCTTCCACCCTCAACAGAGTGGATAATGTTGTTCATCAGCGTTCTCCTGGACTCGGGGCTGATGATGATGGGCTCGTAGTTATCAGGACTTAAGCGCGCTCTGCCACTGCGGCAGAAGTCTATTATCACTGACTCATAGTAGATGTGATTGATATGGCTGCTGCCGGAGTTCCTCAACATAGCACTCCACTTTAGACGCTCAAGGTCTCTGCCCTGCTTTAGCAGATCGCTCTGAAATTCATCATCCAAAATGCAGTCTATGTTCGAAATAAGCATCTCATTCCTTAGTACACTGATGGGTGCGCCGTCGTTGGGTGCAAAGAACTTGAAGAGGTAACGCTCATACCGGCTGTCGCCGCCGCACGAGTCAAACCTGCGCCCATGCAGTAGTGACATAACTGCGTCGTACTGAATGTTCACGTCAGAAACGTCAGATGAATATGCGGGGAAGGAGCTTCCAAGCACACCGAAGGCTTTTACAAGCATGGCGCAGTCTCGCACGATACACAGCAGATCGGCGCATTCGTGGCGAGAGATGTTTGCCTCACTTATGTCCACCTCGACTGACGGGATCTGCAAGCAGGCCTTGAAAATAAAGCGGCAGTAGCCGGCGGACGAGGAAAAGTTTGCCGGATCATAGAAGATGTGCATTTTTAAGCTGCGGCCTGGAACTTCCTTCAGCAGGGAGCCTAAAAATGAAGCGACGCGGAGAAATGAGTGCGCGGAGATCAATATTTCGAGTTCATCTGCCGAACTCTCATTCAACGCGCTGAGCAGGAAACGCTCTAAACAGGCGTCCCAATTTTCCCATGCGCAGCATCAAAGCGCTCCGATGAATTGAAGGCAAAGCTGCGTGTATCGTCGGAGTCGGAGTCGGATCTGTCCCGCGTGTATGAATTTAGGAGATAGTCCGCCAGTGGCTGCACGGTGCTTTCTGCCGTAACGCCATGCGGTACGCCAATGAGTCCCTGCAATGCACGCAGTTCCTTATCGGATGCACTATTGCAGCTGTATTTGGCAATGCCGGCGCAGATCTGTTCAATATTTCCTTCGGCAGGGGCCTTAGTACCACCTATCCACTTTGATACATATGAGATGTCGTAACCAAGATGATTGGCGAGCGATGTCATTTTTATATGACACACGTTGAGTATTTGCCGAAGGTCGCTGCCGAAGCTCATATTGCCCCCTCTCCAGGATCGTCACACTATTATCAAACAATATATTATTAATATTAGCACAAACCGCTCTGGCATGCAAACAACTTTTTGTCATATTTGACGATAACAGGGGCTTGACTTATTTCTACGCTCAACAGTCAAATTGTTGACCAATATTGACCTAAATACAGCGTGTTCGGCAAGTAATGTCAAGGCTCTGCGCTTGATAGTCAATTAACAAACATATATCCTTTAATCAGGAAACAGCCCCAAAACCCAAATGAAAGGATAAGTTGTAAAATGTCTATCTTATTTGAGCCCTTTGACCTGGGCCGCCTGCACATTAAGAACAGGTACGCAGTGTGTCCCATGGGAACTATCCACGGCGCTGACGGTGGCGTAAACGAAGCGCAGAAGGCCTATATAGTTGAAAGAGCCAAAGGCGGCTTCGGTCTGATCTATCCCTCTGCACATACAGTCTCAATGAAGTACGAGCTGCCGAGCTTCTCTGGCAACTTCCTGTGCACCGACAGTCATCAGATCGCACTGAAGGGTCTCGTCGACGAGGTTCACAAGTATGGTGCGCTCTTTGCCGTGCAGCTTACTCCGGGCTACGGCCGCGTCAACGTCGGTTTCCCCTTTGAGTGCAAGGGTATCTCCGGCGTTACCACGCACGTCTCCGCAAGCGACAACAGCGTATTCTATCACCCCGATTACAAATGCAAGCCTCTCAGCATTGATGAAATACACGAGCTGGTCGATTGCATGGGTAAGGCTGCGGTCAGAGCAAAAGCCGCCGGCGTTGACGTCGTGGAGATCCACGCTTACGGCGGATACTTGATTGATCAGTTTATGAGCAAGATATGGAACCGCCGCACCGATGAATACGGCGGCAGTTTCGAAAACCGTATGCGTTTCTTCTTTGAGTGCTACAACGCCGTGCGTGAGGCAGTTGGACCCGACTTCCCGCTGAGCGTAAAATTTACGCCTCAGCACGAGATCCCCGGCGGCCGCACCCTTGAGGACGAAGGCCTCAAGATAGCCAAGATGCTCGACGAGATGGACATAGAGTACATTCACCTCGACGACGGCTGCTACGAGCGTTGGAATAAGGCCATACCCGGTGCCTACGACAAAGCCGGCGGCTGCGTAGAAATAGCGAAAAAGCTTCGCGAGGCCGGCATCAAGAAGCCCTTCATGATCCAGGACAAGATGGTAGACCCCAATATGGCAGAGGCTGCTGTCAAGAATGGCTTTGCCGCCATAGTCGGCCTGGGCAAGCAGTCAATTGCAGACCCCCACTATCCCGAAAAGCTCGAGCGCGGCGCTATCGTCGACATTAACTTCTGCACTGCCTGCTTAGAGTGCCTCAACAAGGCTGACGGCGCTGACAGCTGTGCCGTTAATCCCTACTACAAGCACGAGCTGGAATACAAGCTTGAACCCACCAAAAATCCGCGCAAAATACTGATCATCGGCGGCGGCCCCGTCGGAATGTATACCGCGAAAATTGCCGCAGAAGTTGGTCACAAAGTGGAGCTCTGGGAGAAGAGCACTACTCTCGGCGGCAATGTCAACGCAGCCGGCGGCCCCGACTTCAAAATTGATATGCGCCGCTTCAACGAGAATCTCCAGAAGCAGGTCTACAAGGCCGGAGTTTCGGTGCATCTCATGAAGGAAGCCGACAAAGATTCCGTCGCCGCCCTTGAGCCCGATGTGGTCATTGTAGCCGCAGGTTCCGTTCCCTTTACACCGCCCATTCCCGGTGCTGACAGGGACTGCGTGGTAAACGCTGTAGATGTGCTCACCGGCAAATGCGGCACCGGCGACAATGTGGTCGTTATCGGCGGCGGCGAGGTCGGCTTTGAGGCAGCTCTAGACCTGACGAGGAAGGGCAAGACCGTCATCCTCTTAGAGATGCAGGATCAGATTCTCACGGGCTCAATGGCTATGAACCAGCGCATGAGCCTGCTCGACATGATAAAGGAGCACAACATCTCCTATAAGGTCAGCACCAGCGTGACCGAGATAGGCGACGGTTTCCTTACGGCATCGGACGCCGAGGGCAGCAAGAATTATCCCTGCGACACCGTTGTTATGGCAACCGGCTTCAGGAGCAGCTCTGCCCTTGCGGACGAACTCAAGGCAGCCGGATTAAATGTCTTTACAATAGGCGACTATAACAGTCCGCGCAAAGTCATCTTCGCCACGAACGAAGGTTTCAAAATTATCAGAGAACTTGCTTAAATAAAACACATAAAAATGTAAAAAGGAGTATGTATCATGGAAAAAAAGATTGCCATCATCACAGGAGCCTCCTCTGGCATCGGCAAGGCTGGCGCCATACGCTTCGCCAAAGAGGGCTACAACCTTGTTATCGCTGCCCGCCGCCGCAATAAGCTTGAAGAAGTAGCAGAGCTGTGCCGCGCGGAGGGCGCAGAGGTTCTCGTCGTACAGGGCGACATGAGCAATCCCGAGGATGTTAAGAATGTTTTTGCAAAGGCACTCGAGAAGTTCGGCACGATTGATTTCGTCTGGAGCAACCAGGGCGTTCTTACCGTACCCACTGTCTTCGAAGAGCTCACTGTAGATCAGTTCTACACCGTGTCCGAGAACAACTTCAAGAGCACTTTCCTGATGCTGACCGAAGCAACAAACGTTTTCAGAAAGCTCGAAAAGCCCGGTAATGTCGTATGCACCGGTTCTTCCTCCGGTATCCGTCCCGAGGCCGGCTTCAGCGTTTACTCTGCATCCAAGGCTGCCGTCATTCATCTGGTCAGGGCCGCTGCCATAGAGTGCGGCGCAAAATACAACATTCGCTACAACTGCATCTGCCCCGGCGGCTTTGTCAGCGAAATGACCGACATGGTTTCGGTGGAGATCAAAAAGACGCTCGATGCCGGTAAGGAGATGCCCCTCCGCAGACGTGCCGTATACCTCCTCCCGAGCAGCGCAAAGGGCGACCCCGAGACGCAGATCGTCGGTCTCGTCGCCTTCCTTGCATCCGACGAGTCCAGCTATATCCAGGGTGCTGTCTTCAGCGCCGATGCCGGTATCACACTGTAAGCCGTACCAAAAGAGGTAAATGCTATGAAAAATATAAAGAGAGCTGCTATCAGCGGTACAGTCGGAATTGCCATCTCATCAGGCATTGTCATGCTGCTCATGTCGATCCTGGCGCTTTTCCAGAACACATTTTGTGAGATGCACGGATATTCTGCCCAGGCATTCTCGATTGCAATATCTGTCCTGTCCGGTGGCGACATTATAGCAGGCTTGTTTATCGGAAAGCTTATACCTACTGTGGGTATTAAGAAGCTCACAATTATCGCTTCTTTTGCCCCTCTGGCAGCAGCGGCAGGCATTTACTTTTGCGGAAACCTTGCAGCGACGTATGCGATCGCTCTTGCCTGCGGTGTCCTCGTCGGTCTGGTGACTCCCGCCGTCATGAATATGTATATCGGCAGCTGGTTCGACAAAGGTACGGGCACCATGGTGTCCGTGGCTCAGATCATATCCAAAGCAGCCTCGATCCTGCTCATTCCGGCAGCGACCAAGCTTCTGCTGACCATGGGCAAGGAGTCAGCCTTAGTCGTCGGAGCAGGAATGACCGTTGTCTCTCTGATCGGCGCAGTGTTCATGAAGGGGATGCCCTCCGACTACGGAGTAGAACGTGTAAACCTCATCGAAAAGGATAAGAAATCCGGCAGCAGCGCAGCTGCCGAGGAAGTTTACGACGTCCAGATGCCCGCTGCCAAGCTTCTCACCAAGCTGCCCGCAATCTGTGCCCTTCTGATGACCTTCCTGTGCATAGTCGTCTCGGTCATGACGTCAACATACGGCGTATATATGTACGACTCATATATAAACAACATGGAGGCTGCCTCCTATTATATGGCCGTCAGGACTGTGGCAACGCTGGCTTTCACCCTGCTGTTCGGAATTCTGTGCGACAAGATAGGAATCTGGAAGAGCATTCTGTTTTACGGTGCGCTCTTTGCCGTGAGCTCCGTTCTCGGGCCGATTATCGGCGGCAAAGCCGGTGTGCTTATCCTTGCCTGCTTCAGCGGCACAATCGTGTTTTCCACCATGTTCATCGGCATTGGCCTCCCTCTTATCGTAGGATATAAAAATATGCCCACCTTCGCCGGATGGGCAGGCGCTCTCATGAGTGTCGGCGGTATGCTCGGCCCCGTCCTCGCCATAGCTCTTGTAAATGCAGACGGTGGCGCCTATAATCTGCTGAACTATGTTGCCGGCGCAATAGTTCTCGTCGCCACCCTCATGTGCGTATACAGCATCTCCAAGCGCGGCCGTGCAAGTATGAAAGCTGCTGATGAGGCTTGGCTTGCCAAGTCCCCGAAAGCGTAATTTCTTTCCGCAGTTTCAGAAAATACAATAGTTAGTCAAAACCGCCGGCTATTCCGGCGGTTTTGATTATATCGTTAGATCGGTTGGAATTACACCCGGAAATGGGGGAACCCTCAATTTTTTTGCTTCCATGCGAATTGGGTGGATCGAAAAATCAAATTTCCGATAGTAGAAACAGGATTGATTGCGCCCCGCTTTTGTTGTAATATAAATATCTCAGTAAAAACACAAATGGGAGAATACGATGAGCTTCAATAAAATCAGCACCCTCTCTGTCCGCGAAACATTTGTTCGCGAGATCGAGAATAAAATCCTTTCCGGCGAGCTTAAGCCCGGAGATAAATTGCCGCCGGCGAGAGAGCTTTGCAAAATAATGGGCGTCAGTCTGACTGTTGTCAATGCGGGCGTCAGCGAACTTGCGGGCAAGGGATTTGTCGAGGTCAAGCCTCGCCACGGCACCTATGTTGCAGACTACATCGCCAACGGAAACGCCGAGACTTTCTTTTCAATCATACGCTATAACGGCGGCGAGATAAACCCGCACGAATTCCGTTCCTTTCCTGAAAGTCGCGTTGCGCGTGACGCGCTTATTGCAGAGCTTGTTATAAAACGGGCTTCCGATGCAGAAATTGCGGAGCCTCGGAGACGGATATTATGAAAGGATTCGAACGCAAAAACCAGTTATTTTCTCTTTGCGGATTGAATTGCGGACTATGCCCCATGCTTTTGGGAAATTACTGTGGCGGTTGCGGGAATGGCAATCAATCATGCAAAATTGCGAGATGCAGCCTTGAACATGGAAAGATTGAATATTGCTATGAATGCAAGCAATATCCATGCGAAAAATATCAACATATTGATGAATATGATTCTTTTATTACGCACAGGCGACGAAAGGCAGATTTAGAAAGAGCGAAAAATATCGGCATTGCGCAATATAATCTGGAACAGCAGGAAAAAGTACAGATTCTTTCCTACTTACTTTCTAACTATAATGACGGGCGCAGGAAAAATTTCTTTTGTGTTGCAGTCAATTTATTAGAACTTTCAGAAATACAAGAAGCGATCAAGCAGATACAATCCAATCACGAATTGCCCGCTCTACCATTTAAGGCACAATGTTTGTATGTGGTAGACGTGTTTCAAAAGATTGCCGGCAGAAGAAATATAAAACTGAAATTGGCCAAGAGGAAGCCGTTTACAGATTCCCGTCTGTAAAACCACATGCATAAAACGCATCCATATCAAAGCGTCTTCGCACCCCACAGCACTCGCTTCCGCATTTTCAAAACGCGATATCCGCATACAAAAAGACAGCGAACACAGAAATCGTGTTTGCTGTCTTTTTTGTGCAACACGGCGCGCTGAGCTAGGATTCCCGGCTGGTAAACGCGCGATAAATCACGTCCATATATTGATAGGTCAGCGCGTTGAGATCCTTGTCGCCGCGGAGGCTGCCGTAGTCAAACGCAATCAGCTCGCCAAGGCTCAGCAGATACGCAAAAAAGTCCAGATCCGTCTCCGGCGGAACGCTCGCGTCGGCAGCCAGCTCCGCTCGAATGGACGGCATAATCAGCTCAGTTGCCACCTCCAGCAGCACGTCGTTGCGCAGCTGGCGCGGCACGTTCGACAGCCCCAACAAAAGCTGTTGATTTTTAGCGCCGATCAGCTCGCCGACCTCCGCGTTGAAGATCGGGATCGTCTCCTGAATGCCCAATCTGGCAGCGCGCTTCAGGCCCATATCCAAAAGCGGCTGCTGCTTCTGCTGCCGCAGCTGCGCAACCTGGCGGTAAATCGAAAGGATGCAGTATCCGTAAAGATCATCCTTGCTGTCAAAATACTGATAAAAGCTGCCCTTTGGAATGCCTGCATTTTCAATAATCCGGTTGATGCTGGTTCGTTCATAGGGCAGACGCACAAATTCATCCACTGCGCTGTCGAGAATGCGCGCGCGCTTTTCCTCCGGCAAATTTAAAAATGTCTGGTGCACCATAAACGCGGCTCCTTCGGCTGTTGTCTCGTTTTTGTTTATTTTACTTGACACCGGTTAACATGTCAAGTAAAATATGACCAAGGTCATATGACTTTAGTCATATTTGCAAACAAAAAGGAGGCGCTCTTAAAAATGGACAAACAGAAAAGCAACGTCCCCCTGATGCAAAAGCTCAGCATTTTGCTGGGCGGCGCAGGCATCACCGGCACATACTCCCTTGTAACCATGCTGGCCATGATTTTTTACACCGACGTCATGGGCCTTTCCCCCGGCGCAGTCGGTATCATGATCCTGATCGCAAAAATCTGGGACGCCATCAACGACCCCATGTGCGGCGTGCTCATCGACCGGACCAACTCCCGGTTCGGCAAGGTCAAGCCCTGGCTGTTCGGCGGCGGCATCGGAATCTTCGTATTCGGCGTGCTGCTGTTCACGGTTCCCGGCTTTTCGCAGACCGGCAAGCTCGTCTGGGCGTATCTCACCTATAACCTCGTGGGTATGGCCTTCACCGCCTGCGTCATCGGCACAGTGACGTACATCCCCCGCATCACGAAAACGCCGCTGGAGCAGGTGAGTCTCAGCGCGTTCTACTCTCTGGGGCAGTCCATCGCGGCGCTGGTGCTCTCCGCTGTTGTGATGAAGCTGCTCGCCTATTTCGGCGCAATGAACCCGCTGGGCGCTTACCGGGACACCGCGCTCGTCATTGGCGGCGTGGGGCTGGTGTTGACGCTGTTTTTCGTGTTCATCACCAAAGAGCACAGTGTGGAGGGCGAACAGCAGCAAACGCGCACCCCGCTCAAAGAGACGTTCAAAGCGCTCCTGCACAACAAACCGTTCCTGCTCATCGCCGCCATTTGCGTGGTGAACGGGCTGGCCTCCGGCATGCACACGGCTTCCATGGTGCACTACGTAACCTATGTACTCGGCAACGCAGGCCTCGCCTCCAACCTGATGTTCGTCATTTACGGCGGCATTTTTCTCGCAAGCATCAGCGGCAAATTCCTTGCCCGCTTTGACAAGCTGCTCATCTGCAAAATTACCTTCCTCGTGGCAGCCGCCGGGCTGCTGGTCCGCCTGATCAGCGGCGACGGAAATCTCACCGTCATGCTCGTGGCCGAAGCTGCAATTGGTCTCGGCGGCGGCCTGTTCACCGTGTACTCCATCCCGCTGCTCATCGACTGCGCGGAATACGGCTATCGCACAACCGGCACGCGCAGCGACGGCATGATTATGTCCTCGCTCACGTTCCAGACGAAGATCGGTCAGGGCCTGGGCACCGCCGTCATGGGGATCTGGCTGGAGCTCGCCGGTTACATGGAAACGCAGGCCGTGCAGCCGGAAAGCGCCGTGCACGCCATGCGCGACATTCATCTCATTCCATATCTCATCATCGCGCTTGTCAGCTTTGCGCTGCTGCACTTCTACCCGCTCAGCAGCAGGAAGATGGCCGAGCTGACAAAGGAGGACGCGCCATGTACGACCTGATCATTCAAAACGGGCTGCTCTATGACGGAACCGGCGCAGACGCTTACCGTGCCGACATCGGCATTGTCGGCGACCGGATCGTCCGCATCGGCAACCTGCAGGGCGAGCCGGCGGCACAGGTGATCGACGCCGACGGCAAAGCGGTCACGCCTGGGTTCATCGACCCGCACAGCCATGCCGATCTGAGCATTTTGACCCACCCCAGCATGGAGGCTTATCTGATGCAGGGCGTCACTACCGTCGTGGGCGGCAACTGCGGCCACAGCATGGGGCCCATCGGCAGCGAAATTTACCGCAGCGCAATTATTGACTTCCCCCTGACCTTCGCGGCGGAGCCAAAATATTTCGACCTCGTCAGCCTGCTCCTGCCCAAAGAGGCCGCAGCCAAAGCATGGCGGAACCTCTACGGCATGGAGCTGGACTGGCATTCCTTCGGCGATTATATCGAAACCTGCAACCGGCACGGCATGGACGCAAACATCGTCCCTCTGGTGGGGTACAGCGCCGTCCGCAACGCGGTCATGGGCGCAGACTGCATGCGTGAGGCAACCCCGGAGGAGCTGAACCGCCTGGCGCAGCTTGTGGAAGAGAGCATGGCCGCCGGCGCCTTCGGCCTCTCAACCGGGTTGGATCCCCAGTATGTCCCCGGCCCTTACGCAACCGACGAGGAGACGATCCGGATGCTGAAAATTGTCCGGGCACACGACGGTATTTTCACCTCCCACACGTTCAACGTCGGCCCGGACGGCACCGGAGGCCGCATGGAAGGTTATCAAAAAATGCTGACGCAGGCCAAGGCCGCCGGCGTGCGCGCCAACGTGTCGCACGTCCATCTGTTGGGTATGGCCGCCACGCCGGAGGAGGCCGTGACAGCCGCGCAGAATACCATCGCTTACTTTGAGCAGATGCAGCAGGAGGGGCTGGACCTGTCCTATGACGTGATCCCAACGGCAGAAGCCATCGACTTCACCATCCCATACTTCGCCTTTTTCCTTCGTCCCTTCGTGCTGATGTCCGGCTCCCGCGCGCATCTGGCGGAAAATTTCCGCGTGGGTGACTTCCGGCAGATGGTTCGCACCGTGCTGCAAAACGGGATGTACCCCGCCCTGGATCCGAACCAGCCTCTGAATTATTATGGAATACTCTCCATCACCCGGCACACGGACGCCGCCTGCCTCGGAAAGACCTTCGCCGCGCTTGCAGCGGAGCGGGGCGTCGACCCGCTGGAGCTGATGATGGACCTGTTCGCGCAGGATCCGGATATGGCCGTGGGCATGGGCTCCGCCGGGTTTACGGCGGCCAACGACCTGCTGTGCCGCCATCCCATGGCCATGCCCTGTTCCGACGGCTTCAGCTGCACAAAAGATACCAACCTCACCGCCAACGCGGAGCTGCCGCTGTATCCCAATCCCATGAATCTGAGCTTCATTCCACGCTTCCTGCTGCGCGCCTCCCATCCCCGGTTCGAGGATACCGTCCGGCAGGCCAGCGGCTTCGTGGCGGAGCGCTTCGGCATTCGTGACCGGGGTGTGCTCCGCGAGGGTGCTTTCGCGGATATCGTCGTGCTCGACCGCAGCCGGCTCCGCTGCTATGACGAAGCGGAAAATGCGCTGCAATACCCGGACGGCTTCGAGCACGTAATCGTCAACGGCGTTCCAACCATCGCGCACAAACGCCATCTGGGCGCCCGCGCCGGCCGGATGCTGCGCAAAACCGACTGACGCCAAAGGAGGCCGCTTTTATGACATTTGACATTCTCATCCGAAACGCCCGCGTTTGCGACGGCACCGGCCAGCCCACCTACCCGGCGGACATCGGCATCACCGGTGACCGGATTGTCCGCATCGGCGATCTGCAAAACTGCAGCGCCGCGCAAACCATCGACGCCCACGGCCTCGTGGCGGCGCCCGGCTTCATCGACATGCACTCCCATGCTGACTGCACGCTGCTGCTGTTCCCCAACGCCCAAAGCCTGCTGCGTCAGGGCGTAACGACCATCGTCGGTGGCAACTGCGGCACCTCGCCCGCGCCGCTGGAGCGCGTGTATCTCATGCAGTGCTGGGAGCTGGATTTCTGGCAGGAGCTCGACCCGTTCGTCTTCTATGAAAACAGCTTTCTGGATCTGGAGCCGGTGCGCGCCTATTTCCGCGAGCACCTCGGCTATGACATGGACTGGCGCAGCTTTGGGGAGTTTTTGAATCGCGTGGAGCATACGCACTGCGCCGTCAATTACGTGCCGCTGGTAGGGCACGGGCAGGTTCGCGCGCAGGTTCTGGGCCTGGACAACGCCCGCCCGGCCACCGCAGAAGAGGCCGACGCCATTGCCGCCCGGCTCCGGGACGCAATGGAGGCCGGCGCATGGGGCATTTCCACCGGTCTCGACTATGCGCCGGGCGCTTTTGCAGACGCGGCGGAGCTGCAAAAGGCCGTGGCCGCTGCGGGCGCATACGGCGGCCTCTATGCCACCCACTGGCGGCGCACCGGCATCCGCAAGGGACACGGCCAGAAGCGGGGAAAGATCGACGGCATTCTGGAAGCGCTGTCGCTCTCGGAACAGGGCGGTGCGAAGCTTCAGATTTCCCACATTCTCAGCGGTTATGATATCTTCCCCGCAACGGATCCCGATCTGGCCGTGGCCGCCGTGCGCGCCACGCTCTCTCCCATCGACTGCGCGCTGGCAGCGGGGCAGCCCGTCGCCTTTGACGTCATCCCCAACACCGGCGGCGGCATCGACATTCTGCCGTGGCTGGTGCGCTACTTCCAGCCATGGGTCCGTCAGGCCGGGAGCACAGCGGGCTTCCTGCGAAACCTGCGGGCGGGCGATTACCGGGACTACGTCAAGCGCTCCATCGAGCGGGGCGACTGGTATCTGCTCAGCGCGCAGGCGCAGCCGGACTGGGACGCCAAGCTGACCGTCATCCGCAGCGCCAATCCCGACCGCGTCGGAAAAACCATCCGCGACCTGTGCGCCGGCAGCGGCGCGGAACCGCTGGACATGCTCTTCACGCTGCTTCTGGAGGATCCCGACACACTGGTCGATCAGAAAATGTTTTTGCCCGAAACCGTCCGGGAATTTCTCGCCCACCCCAGAGCCATGGTCGGCAGCGACAGCTTCGCGCTGGATCAGACCGGCATCTATGGCCTGCAAAGTCCGCCCTACATCATGCCGCACCCCAACACCTACTGCGCTTTCCCCAATTTCCTGCTGCATTATGCCTCCGGCACGCTGGAGCAGGCCATTCATCAGCTCACGCAGCGCCCGGCGGAATGGCTGGGGTTACCGGCGCGCGGCACGCTGCGCGAGGGCAATTTTGCAGACATTGTCCTTCTGAATCCGGAAGCGCTTGCCACAAACGAGAGCTACTGCGAGCCGCGGAATTTCCCCGGCGGGATCGACACCGTTCTGGTCAACGGAACCGTCGCCGTGCAGGGCGGGCAGGAGACCGCGCAAAGACCCGGCCGCGTGCTGCGGCGTGGCCAGTGACAGGGAGGTCTGAGATGAAAATCACAGATATTCAAGCAAAAACCTTCTCCCTGGAGCTCAAGCAGCCGGTGAAGGTCGCGCTGGGCGAAATCGCGCAAAGCGACACGGTCATCGTCCGCATCCAAACCGACGCGGGCCTTTGCGGCTTCGGCGAAGGCTCCGGCATCCCCTTCGTCACCGGTGAAACCTGCGACGACATCCTACTCGCGGTCGCGCTGCTGCGAAACGAGCTTCTGGGGCTGGATCCATGGGCCATCGGCGAGGCGCACCGGCGCATGAACGCCGCCCTGACGCACCACACCGCTGCCAAGGCCGCCGTGGATCTGGCGCTGTATGACCTGATGGGCAAAGCGGCAAAGCTGCCGCTGTACCGGCTGCTGGGCGGAATCAACCCCACCGTGGAAACGGACAAGACCATCACGCTGGCAGCGCCGGAGGTGATGGCCGCCGAAGCACGGGCGCTTGCGCAGGCGGGCTTCCGCTACATCAAAATCAAGGCCGGTCTCGACCCGGCGGAGGATCTGGAGGCCGTCCGCCTGATTCGCGCCGCCGTCGGGCCGGGTGTCCATCTGAAGCTCGACGCCAACCAGGGCTGGAGCGTCAGTCAGGCGATCCGCACCATCCGGGCAATGGAGCCATACGGTCTGGAGGCCGTGGAACAGCCCGTCGCAGCATGGGACGCGGAGGGGCTGGCCGCTGTGCGTGCAAAGACGGTCACGCCCATCATGGCGGACGAAAGCTGCTTTTCCTCCCGCGACGCGCTGACGCTGGTGCAGCGGCAGGCGGTAGACTGCCTCAACATCAAGCTCATGAAAAGCTGCGGCCTGTATGACGCGCTGCGGATCAACGCCGTGGCCGAAGCCGCAGGCGCCGGCTGTATGCTGGGCTGCATGATGGAAAGCCGGCTGGGCATTGCCGCCGGAGCCGCGCTGGTCGCGGCCTGCCGCAATTTCCGCTATGCCGATCTGGACAGCACCATGTTCACGCAGGAGCACCCTGGCATCTGCGGGGGCTATCAGGCGGACGGCCCGGTTTTGCGCCTTGGGGATGCCTATGGCATCGGCGTGGAAGTTGATTTTTGAAAAGGAGTAGAACACATGAACGATTCGATGGAACAGACGCTGCGGCAGGTTCTGGCGGCCTTCGGCCCCTCCGGCCATGAGTTTCAGGGTGTAACCGCCTGCATTCGCGCGTTGGTTGAAGATGTTGTGGATGAGATTCGCACAGACGCACTCGGCAACCTGATCTGTGTGAAGCACGGCGCAGACCGTTCGCAGCAGGCGCTGCTGATGGCGCATATGGATCATGTTGGCCTGATGGTGACGGAGATTACGGAGCAGGGCTTCCTGCGGGTGACTCCGGTCGGCGGCCTTCGCCCCGATCTGCTGCTGTACCGGCAGGTGGTTTTCGCCAACGGCACGCACGGCGTGGTCAGCCACGAATCCGGGCTGGATCTCAAGACCACAGACCTTACCATCAAGCATTTATACGTGGACATCGGCGCCGCCAGCCGCGAAGACGCCGAGCGTCTGGTTTCCGTCGCGGATGTGTGCATCTACGCGCCCTGCACAGTAGCGCTGGCAAACCGCCGCATCGCCGCGCCCGCCATGGACGACCGCGCCGGCTGCGCCGTCGTGATTGAAACGCTCCGGCGTCTGGCCGGCTGCCCCCGGGATGTCTGCGCGGTGTTTTCCGTGCAGGAGGAACTGGGGCTGCGCGGCGCAACCGTGGCTGCCTACGGCCTGCACCCGGAGTTCGCCATAGCGCTGGACGTCTGTCCCACCGGCGATACGCCCAACGCCGCCCCGCTCGGCATCGAGCTGGGAAAGGGTCCGGCGCTCAAGGTCATGGATGCGCACTCCATCAGCCATGTCGGCCTGCGCCGGTACATGGAGCGCAAGGCGCAGGCGCTGCGTCTCCCGTTCCAGCTTGAGATTTTAGCTTACGGCGGCACCGACAGCGCTGCCATCCAGCGCAGCCGCGACGGGGTAGCCTCCGCCACACTCTCCATTCCGTCCCGCTATGTACACTCCGCCTGCGAGATCGTGGATCTGGACGACATGGACAACGCCGTGACGCTTCTGACCGCGATGCTGGCAGACCCGAATATCGCAGCCGAAGCGCTCTGACCGCTCAAAAAGCCCGCAGTTGGATGATCCAACTGCGAGCATTTTTTCTACCGTCTTCCCCTCATTCTTCCTCCAGCAGGCGCAGCCCCGCGGTGCTGGTAACCGGCAGAGAGAACACGATGGCTCTGGCTTTGGTCTGCATGCCGGCATGCTGCATGACCGACTGCATAATCGCATTTTTCTGCTCTTTTCTGGTCACAATGAACAGAATCTCCTTCTCCGACGCCAGCGTCACGCCGAGAAATTTTTCGGCGCGCTCCATGCCGGTACCCTTGGCGTGGATGATCGTGCCGCCGGCAGCCCCGGCCCGCCGCGCCGCGTCCATAATCATGTCGCTGTGGCCCATATCGGCGATGACCACCAGCAGCTCATGCATCGTATCCTTCAAGGTTGCCTCATCTCCCCTCTCATAGCCCTGATTTTCCGTCAAAAACAGCAGCTCACGCTTGCCGCCGATGCTGCTCATCGGAATCGTGAACGCGATCCCGGTGTTCGGCACGTCAATCTGCAGCTCGCGTTGCAATCCCTTTTTGACGGTGCCCCAAACCGAATCGGTCACCACGCTGAAGCAGATGCACTTTTCGTGCGCCTCCAGCCCAAAATAGTCCAGCATCTCGCTGTTGGCCGTTCCGGACGCCAGCGAAATCAGCATCACCGGAACCTGATGCGCCTGATAAAACGAGACAAATTGGGGCATCCGGTTGCGGTTGATAATGGTGACCATCCAATACAATTCACTCATAGCAAGCCGCCCTCCTACAGTTCGATGATTTCATAATCGCCCAGCGCCGCAAAGGCATCCGCCATCGCCGGCACAGCAACAGGCTCCCCGGTGCGTCTGGCCTTGAACTGGTATACAAGTCCCAGAATCTGAATCGTAATCAGTGGCGTCATCGCCACCATGGCAACCACGCCGAACGCATCCGTCACAATGTCGCCGCCCATCGCAGCACACGCGCCCATCGCAAAGGGAAGCAGGAACGTCGCCGTCATCGGGCCGGAAGCTACGCCGCCGGAGTCGAATGCAATCGCGGTAAAGATCTTCGGCACGAAAAACGACAGTCCCAGCGCAATGGCGTACCCCGGAATGATGAGCCAGAAGATCGACAGCCCCGTCAGCACGCGCACCATCGCAAGGCCGACCGAAACGGACACGCCCACAGAAAGGCTCAGCTTCATGGCCCTGCCGGAGATCGCGCCATCCGTCAGCTCCTCGACCTGTTTCATCAGCACGTATACGGCAGGCTCCGCCAGCACGATGAAATAGCCGATCGCCATACCGATGGGAATGATGATCGCGCGGTAGGGAAGCGCCGCAATGGTCTGGCCCAGGAAGTTCCCCGCCGGCATAAAGCCGACGTTCACGCCCGTGAGAAACAGCACCAGACCGATGTAAGTATACACAAGCCCGATTCCGATCCGAATGCGCTGGCGCTTGCTGCTGCCGCGCCGCGACACGAGCTGGAACGCCGCGAAAAACAGCACGATCGGCAGCAGGGAGACGGCCATTTCCCGCAAATAGGTCGGGAACGCCGCCGAAAACAGCCCCCAGAGTGTGATGGAGTCTTCAATTTGTGGAATTTCAACCGGTACATAGCCGCCACCCTCGGGATGATAGATCATCCCCAGCATCAGCACCGCAAGGATCGGCCCGATGGAGCAGAGCGACACAAGACCAAAGCTGTCCTCCGCGGCGCGCTCGTCGCTGCGGATGGCAGAAATGCCAACGCCAAGCGCCATGATAAACGGCACGGTCATCGGCCCGGTGGTAACGCCGCCCGCGTCAAACGCCACGGCCAGAAAATCCCGCGGGACAAAAAGCGTCAGTACGAACACGAGCGCATAAAACACCAGCAGCATGGCGGACAGCGGAACCGACACCAGCATACGCAGCAGCGCCAGGCACAAAAACAGCCCCACGCCGCAGGCCACCGTCACGATCAGCACCGCGTTCGGAACCGACTGCACCTGATTGGCCAGCACCTGAAGGTCCGGCTCCGAGACCGTAATGATAACGCCCAGAAGGAATCCCAGCGGCAGCATGAGCCAAACCCGCTTCGTCTGCGTGATGGCCGTGCCAACGCGCTCGCCCATAGGCGTCATGGCCAGCTCCGCACCGAGCGAGAAGAACATCATCCCCACGATCAGCAGCACCGCACCGATGAGAAACGCCATCAAAATGCTCGGCGGAATGGGCGCAATGGTGAAACACAACAGTAGCACGATGCCAATGATCGGCAACACCGCCTTGAGCGATTCATTCCGCTTTTCCTGCAATTTGGTTTTCAGCAATCGCATCCCTCCTCCATAAAAAATATTGATATAGGAATGATGATATCAGAAAAGCGCGCCAATTTCCCGTCAATTTTGTAAACAAACTCCGGCCGCCGCACCCGGAGCGCGGGCGAAATTTGGGGTTGACAATTTGCCTGCGCGCGTGTACCATAACGACGTAAATATGGTCGAGTGCTGACCGCACGAAGGGGTACACCACCACGGGTGTAAGCTTTCGGGCGGTTTTTTGCTTTTTTTGCAGAAAGAACCTTGCTCGGCACAGGAGGAACGATTACAATGAAAAAGACACTGCTTGCTCTGCTGCTCGCCGCGACGCTGCTGCTCACGGCCTGCGGCACAACCACGTCCGGTGATGACACCGCCGGCGATGTCACCCACATCGACACCCTGAACATCGCGTTCGCTCCGTACGACACGGCGGACGCCATTCTGGAGGCCACCGAACCGATGGAGGCGCTGCTGCAGGAGACGCTGCGAAGCTACGGCTATGAGGTCGGCAACGTCAACATGACCGTCTCCTCGTCCTACGAGGCGTGCGCCGAGGCGCTCAGCGCCGGGACGGCGGACGTCGGCTTCATCTCCGGCGGCACCTACGTGCTCTACAGCGACGAATGCGACCTGCTGCTGACCGCGCTGCGCAAGGCCTACAGCAAGGACTCCACCGCCCCCGCCGACTGGAACGACGGCACCGAGGGCGTCTACAACGACGATCTGGCCGAGTATTACCGCTGCATCATCCTCGCCGGGCCGAGCACCAAGGGCAAGGAGCTGGCCGCCAAGGTCAACGCCGGAGAGCAGCTCACCTGGGAGGAGCTCGACAGCGCCACGTGGTGCGTGCTGAGCGCCTCGTCCTCCTCCGGCTATATCTACCCCTGCCTCTGGCTGCAGGAACACTACGGCAAGAGCATTTCCGACCTCTCCCACGTCATCCAGTCCGACTCGCACGGCACGTCCGTGGCGCGGCTGGCTGCGGAGCAGGCCGACATCATCGTGAGCTACGCGCACATCCAGAACAAGGAGGCCGGCAACTGGACCTCCACGCTCGGCCGCAGCGACAGCATCTGGAACGAGACGAACGTCATCGGCGTCACGCAGGGCATTTATAACGACACCGTCTGCGTGAGCAAAACATCCCCCACCATGACGGACGCTTTCCGGCAGGCGCTCGGCCAGGCGCTGATCGACATCGGCAATTCCGACGCCGGCAAGGAGATCATCAAGTGCTTCTCGCAGGTGGGCTACACCTGGGGCGAGGATTCCAATTACGACGGTGCGCGCGAGGCCGAAAAGCTGCTCAAATCCTTTGAATAAGGACTGACTTTATGATTCTTCTGACCAACCTGACAAAAGCATACGCCGATCACACCGCGCTTGACCACATCCGCGCGGAATTTCCCACCGGAAAATTCACTGCCGTCATTGGCCGCAGCGGCGCGGGCAAGTCCACGCTCCTGCGCTGCATCAACGGGCTGACGGAGGTCAGCTCCGGCCGCGTGGAGATCGACGGGCAGGACATGGCGAAGCTGCGCGGGCGCGAAAAGCGCGCCCTGCAGCGGCGCATCGGCATGATTTTTCAGGACTTTTGTCTCGTCGGTCAGAGCACGGCGCTGCAGAACGTGCTCAACGCCTGCCTTGCGGACATGGGCTTTTTCCGCGTGCTGCTCGGCCTGTTTTCCAGGCAGCAGCGGGAAGCCGCCATGCAGATGCTCAAAAAGGTCGGTCTGGCGGACAAGGCGCAGCAGAAGGCCGCCTCCCTCTCCGGCGGAGAAAAGCAGCGCGTCGCCATTGCGCGGGTGCTGCTGCAGGGGTGCGACATCGTGCTCGCCGACGAGCCGGTCGCCTCGCTTGATCCCGTCCACGCGGAAACCGTGCTCGGCATCCTCAAGCGGCTGCAGACGGAGGACGGCAAGACCGTCATCATGAACAGCCACAACGTGGAGCAGGCGCGCCGGTACGCCGACATCATCCTCGGCGTGCGCAACGGACGCATCGTCTTCTCCGGCATGCCGGACGCGCTGGACAGCGCCGCGCTGGAACGCATCTACGGAAAGGATGGCGCCGGAGCGTGAGCAGCAGGGTACGCACAAACACGAAGCGGCTGTTCTGGCTCGCGCTCGTCATTTTCTGCGGCTGGTTTTCCGGGTTTCGCATCTCCGTGCTCGTCGGGCGCGGCGGCGAATTTTTCACCATTCTGGCAAAGATGTTCCCGCCCGACTGGCACTACGCCACAAGCGTGCTCGCGCCGCTGTGGCAAACGGTGCAGATGTCCGTCGCCGGCACGTTTCTCGGTGCGGTGCTCGCGCTGCCGGTGGCGGCGGTGTGTTCCGCGGCGGTCACGGCGCGGCCCGGCCTCTCGGCCGTGCTGCGCGCGGTGGTGAACGTGCTGCGTTCCGTGCCGGTGCTGGTGCTGGCGCTGACAGCGTCGTTCCTGCTCGGCATCGGCACGCTCGCCGGGACAGCGGCCATCTGTGTCTACAGCTTCGGCATTCTCAGCCGCATGACGTGGGAGGAGATGGATCACGCGGATCTGCGCCCGCTGGAGACGCTTGCCGCCTCCGGCTGCAGCCGCGCCAAGGCATTTTGCCGCACGGTGCTCGTGCAGGTGTTCCCCGGATTTCAGGCAAACGCGCTGTACGTGCTCGAAAGCAACGTCCGCCACGCGGCCATCCTCGGCTACGTCGGCGCGGGCGGGCTTGGCATTCTGCTCAATGAGAAAATCGCGTGGCGCGAATACGCCCGCGTCGGCATGATGCTCCTGCTGCTTTACGCCGTGGTGCTGCTCATCGAGGGCTTCAGCACCCGCTGCCGCGCCGTGCTGTTGGGCGTGAAGTCCGGCTCGCGCGCCGGGCGGCGGTGCGTCATTGCGCTGCTCGCGGCGCTCACGGCGCTGAGTCTCGCAGGGCTGTCCACGCGGGGAATCTCGCGCGCCGGACTTACCGTGTTCGGCGGCATCCTGCGCGGCCTTTTCTCGCCGGACGCCGCGCTGCTGCTGAGCGCCGCGCCCACGGGCGTGCCGTATCTCCTGCTCGAAACCGTGTGCATGGCCGTCACCGGTACGGTGATCGGCGCGCTGATCTCCGTGCCGCTGGCGTTTCTCGGCTGCCGCCGCATCTGCGGCGCAGTCCCCGCCGTGCTGATGAAGCTGCTGTCCGCCGCCGTGCGCACGATCCCCGCGGTCATCTACGGGCTGCTGTTTCTGCGCGTCACGGGGCCGGGCGCGTTTGCGGGGCTGATGACGTTTGCGGCGCTCTCCGTCGGCATGTGTACGAAGCTCTTCATCAGCGCGCTGGACAATCTCGACTACCACGTGGTTGACGCGCTCGCCGCCACGGGCTGCTCCCGGCTCGCGGTGCTGCGCCACGGCGTATGGCCGATGGTCCGGGCGCAGCTCGTGTCCGACGGGTTTTACCGGTTCGATGTGAACCTCCGCGACGCCGCCGTGATGGGTCTTGTCGGCGCGGGCGGCATCGGCGCACCGCTGATCTTCGCCATGAACAACTACAACTGGAGCGCCGCCGGCGCTTATATGTTGGGGCTGATGGCCGTCGTGCTGCTGGCAGACTGGGTCTCCTCCCGCATCCGCCGCAAGCTTCGGCTCCAGACATAAAAACAACCGGAATGCCAAGCATTCCGGTTGTTTTTTTATTCGCCGCGCCATTTGATCAGGCGCTTTTCCAGCAGCGACACAATGCCCACCAGCAGCATCGCCACGACGGACAGCAGCAGAATCGGCGCAAACACACCCGCGCCGTCGAGCTGCGTCATCATCCGGCGGCTGAAGTAGCCAAGCCCCTCCTGCGCGCCCAGCCACTCGCCGATCGCCGCGCCGATGATCGACAGCGGCACCGCCATCTTGAGTGCGGAGAAAAAGTACGGCAGCGCGGCCGGGAGCTTCAGCTTGCGGAAAATCTGCCACTTGCCAGCGCCGAAAGTCGTCATCAGGTCGATCATGTCCGTCTTCACGGCGCGAAAGCCGTCGAACACCGTAATCACGATGGGGAAGAACGTCATCAGCACCGTCACGAGCACCTTGCTCCAGATCGTGTACCCGAACCAGAGCACAAACAGCGGCGCGAGCGCCGTCGTCGGAATCGTCTGCGAGGCAACGATGAGCGGATAGAGCGCCCTTTCCGCCGTGGGGCTCACGTCCATCAGCAGCGCGAGGCCGACGCCCAGCACCAGCGAAAGGCCCAGACCAATCAGCGTCACGCCCATGGTCGCCGGCAGGTGCGCTGTGAACAGCGGCACGCGCAGCTCCCACAGCCGCTGCAGCACCTGTACCGGGGACGGCAGGATGTACGCCGCGTCCATCCCCATGGCCGCCGCCTGCCAGATGATGAGAAACAGCGCCACCAGCAGCGCCGACGGCAGATACGTATTTTTGCGTTTTTTCATCCCGGTCACACCTGCTTTCTGAGCAGCCCGATCAGGTGGTTTTTCAGCTGCTGAATTTCCGGCGCGGCCAGACTCTCCATCGTGCGCGGCGCGCCGAGCGGCACCGGCACGCTCTGCAGCTCCCGGATCGGGCGCTGCGCCGCCACCAGCACGCGGCCGGAGAGAAACAGCGCCTCCTCCACGTCGTGCGTGATGAACAGAATCGTCTTACCGCTGCGCTCCCACTGGTCGAGCAGCCATTCGCGCATGGACACGCGCGTGAGGAAATCCAGCGCAGAAAACGGCTCATCCAGCAGCAGCAGATCAGACCCGGTCAAAAGCGTGCGCGCAAAGGCGGCGCGCTGGCGCATCCCGCCCGAAAGCTCGCCGGGGCGCTTGTCCCGGCAGTCGGCAAGACCGACCGTTTTCAGCGTGTCCGTGATCTGATCTTCCATTTCCTCTGCGGTGAAGCCGCCGCGAATCTCCAGCGGCAGGCGCAGGTTTTGCCCCACGGTGCGCCACGGGAAGAGCAGGTCGCTCTGCGGCATGTAGCCGCACCAGCGCTTCTGCTGCGCGATGTCCGTGCCGGCGGCACAGATTCTGCCGGACGCCGGCTGCAGCAGGCCGCTCGCCAGCCGGAAGATCGTGGACTTTCCGCAGCCCGACGCGCCGATCAGTGACACGAATTCGCCGCGCGCCACATGAAAGCTCAAATCCTCCAGCATCGGCGCGTCCTCGCCCTCGTACTGGAAGGTCACATGCTCAAAGCTCAGCATGTTCCGCGCCACGCCATGTCCCAGAACTGCCCCTCATGCCACGTGCACTTCCGGAAAATCTCACGGTAGCGCGCCATCTGCCGCTCGGTGCAGTCCCCGGTCAGCCGGTCGAGCAGGTCACAGATTTCGCGGTTGGCGGCGGCATAGTCCGGGCTGGCGTAGCTCGCCACCCACTCGCCGTAAAACGGGTGCTCCGCTGCGCGGGGATACGCCTCCAGCAGCCGGTGGGCGAGGTACTCGTAGCTGATTGCGCACGCGAAGATCGACACGGCAATCACGTCCGCGCCGCCCTCCCAGCCGCGCGCGAGCATGTAATCCACATACGCGCGGTTTTCCGGCGCCATCGCAGCGCGCTCGGCCTCAGAGAGCGGGATGCCCAGCCGCGCCATATAGCTGCGGTGGGTGTCCATCTCGCCATTCAGGATCTGCTGCACATACCCGGCAAAGCAGCGCATGTCCTCCGGCAGCTCGGCCTTCGCCACGCCCAGCGCAAACAGCCGCGCATAGTCGAACAGATACAGATAGTCCTGCACCATATAAAACTGGAACTTTTCTCTGTCCAGCGTGCCATCGCCGATGCCGGTCAGAAACGGGTGGCTGCAAAACGCCTCCCACAGCGGCTCGCCTTCGGCGATGAGTTTTCTGGAAACGCTCATAGTTGGTATCTCCTTTTTCCGCAAAAATCGGAGGGCGCATCCCGTCGAATGCCGCCCTCCGGTGATTCACAAACATCCCGTCCGGCCAAGGCCATCCGGTGCAAGGGTCGAGATCGAATCTCCTCTCAGCGGCGCGCTCCCCTTGTTTGTGCCTATTTCTGATGTTATGCTACCGTTTTACCATGCCGGCGCACATTTGTCAATTCTTCCTGCACCACATACTTGCAATTTCAAAAAATGTGTGCTTTAATGGGAGCCAGACAACGGGGAGCTTGCCCGGAGCAGGCTGAGAATCGGCTGTGTCGCCGTAACCCGCAACCTGATTTGGGTAATGCCAACGTAGGGAGATATCGCAAGACGTTCCACACGTGCAGGTACTCATGCATGTGTGGTTTTTTGTTGTTCAAGCTCCCGCACCGGTTCACCCCATTGGGGCGAATCAAAATCAACTTGCACTTTTCGCGGCGCAGCCCGGCGAAAACGGGTTCGCCGCGATGGGTGAAGAATGACCTTACTGCGTCATTCTGAACCAGCGGTAGGTTGGGGGCACCACCTCTTGCCGCTATAGAAAAGGAATGCGAAAAGGAGAAAAACATGAAAACAGCATTGACAATCGCTGGGACCGACCCCAGCGGAGGCGCCGGAGTTCAGGCCGACATCAAAACGATGACCGCAAACGGTGTATACGCCATGAGCGCCATCACCGCCCTCGTCGCGCAGAACACCACCGGCGTTCAGGGAATCTTCGAGGTCACGCCGGACTTTCTGGCGCTGCAGCTCGACAGCGTCTTTACCGACATCCGCCCGGATGCGGTCAAAACCGGTATGGTTTCCTCCATCGGCCTGATTGAAGTCATCGCGCAGAAGCTTCAGGAATACCGCGCGGAAAATCTCGTCGTCGATCCCGTGATGGTCACCACAAGCGGCTCCAAGCTCATCAGCGACGACGCAATCGACGCGCTCAAGGAGCGCCTGCTCCCGCTGGCCACCGTCCTCACGCCAAACATTCCGGAGGCAGAAGTGCTCTCCGGCATGGCCATCCGCACGCCGGACGACATGGTTGCCGCTGCAAAAGCCATCAGCGAACAGTACCACTGCGCCGTGCTCTGCAAGGGCGGCCACCAGCTCAATGACGCGAACGACCTGCTCTGGCGCAACGGAACCGCCAAATGGTTCAACGGCAAGCGCATCGACAATCCGAACACCCACGGCACCGGCTGCACGCTGTCCTCCGCCATCGCGTCCAATCTCGCCAAGGGCTATGATCTGGACACGTCCGTGCAGAAGGCCAAGAATTATATCTCTGGCGCGCTCGGCGCCATGCTCGACCTCGGCCACGGCAGCGGTCCGATGAATCACGCCTACGCCATCGACGGCGAATTTTAAAAGGAGGGCAAAGCGATCCCATGAAACAGAACCTGAAAAAAACCGGCGCGCTGCTGCTCGCCGCCGTCATGCTCTGCACGCTCCTCGCCGGCTGCGGCGGTGGAGAGCATGACCGTGAGCATCCATCCAACACCGACGGTCTGCGCGAGGTCAACGTCGTGCTCGACTGGTATCCCAATGCGCTGCATACGTTCCTGTACGTCGCCATGGAGCGCGGCTATTTTGCCGAAGAGGGGTTGAAGGTCAACCTCCAGTTCCCGACCAACACGAACGACGCCATGTCCCTCGTGGCCGCCGGTAAGGCGGAAATCGGCCTGTACTATCAGCATGATCTCATTCAGGCGCGCACAAATCAAAACGTGAAGCTCAAATCCATCGGCGCGCTGCTGCAAAGCCCGCTCAACGCCATTGTCTCGCTCACGGACAAGAACATCCGTTCCCCGGAAGACCTCGTCGGCAAGACGATCGGCTACAGCGGCACCCCACTGTCTGAGGCCATGGTGAACGCGATCATGAAGCACGTCGGCGCAGACCCGTCGAGCGTCACCATGCAGGACGTGGGCTTTGACCTCATGAGCTCCATGACCACCGGCAATGTGGACGCCACCATCGGCTGTATGATCAACCACGAGGTGCCGCAGATGGAGAACGAGGGCTTTGACGTGAGCTACTTCGACCTCACGGAGTACGGCATGCCGAACTACTACGAGGAGGTCATCCTTGCGAGCGACGAGACCATTGAGAAAGACGCCGATATGCTCGCCGGTTTCCTCCGCGCGTGCCAGAAGGGCTTCGCTGATTTCAAAGCCGACCCGGACGGCTGCCTGCAGATTCTGCTCGACCACCAGGACGCGGACAACTTCCCCCTGACGCCGTCCGTGGAGGAGGCGTCCTGCGCCGTGCTCCTGCCCGTCATGGAGACGGAGGATGCCGCCTTCCTCTCCCAGACCGAGGACATCTGGCAGGCGAACATCGACTGGATGTACGGCGAGGGGTTGATTTCAACCAAGCCGGCGTATGCCGATCTCGTGGCGAATATCGAATACTAAAACGCATCCCCGGAGCAAATGCTCCGGGGATATCCTTTTCAACCTTGAACTGAGAAAAATGTTCAAACCCAGTGACAAAATGACAATTATATGATATTTTGGGTTAAAAGTATCATGAATGGATAACTTATGCATATTTTAATGATTCAGGAGGGCGGCGATGAAAAAGAAGACTCTTGTAATTCTAGTCCTTGTAATCTGTATCGTAGCGGCATCCGCAGTCGTTGTGTTCGGCGACTTTGGCGGCGAAATGTCGATTGCACAGCGAATCGGCGTGGCATTTAAAAAGGCGACCAGCACCAATCAGACTTCTGGCACCGGCGACTCCGTTGCCGCGCGCTATGGGGATTTCGTGGTCACGTGGGAGGAAATCCGCTACCAGCAGGAACTTGCGCCGATGCGCACGCAAAAACATTTTCAAACAACGGATGCGCGGGAGATTGCCGAGCGGCTGATCGGCGGCCAGCTTGCGCTGGAGGAAGCGGAACGGCAGGGACTCGCAGCAACGGATCCAGAAATTCAGGAATATATGCAGAGTCTCCGGGAAAATTATGAAACGATCCCAGAGGTAAAAGCACAGATCGACGAGTTTTGCGCCAACGCCGGGCAAACGCTGGAGGAATATTTTCAGACGGTAGAGGAGCAGGCGTATGCCACGCTGACGCTCAACCGGTTCAAGAGTGCATTCTACGAAAAGTGGGGAGCGGAACATGAGATCCAATCCACCGACGACCCGGAAGAACGGCAGGAAGCGATGCTGGATGCCTATGACGCGTATATTGCCACATTGATGGAGCAACACAAAGACGAGATCGAGTTTTACATAAACGGACAGACAAAGTAAAAGGCGATAGCAAGAAACCGCCCCGGAGCAAAATGCTCCGGGGCTTGCTGTTGTTGAATGGGAAAAAGGGAATGGATGAAATCTTCAGGGGTGTTATTTCTGCATTTTCTTCATGCCGTCTTTGCCGAAGTGCAGCTCTTTCAGACCTTCCACCTCGTCACACACGGGCTTGAAGCTGCAATGCGCACAGTCCACATCCTCCGGCAGACCTTCCAGGATGGTGTTCATGGTCTTGGTCACGTCGTTGACCTTGTTCGCCGTCTCCAGCAGCTTTTTGTAATCTACGTTGGGGTCGGTGATGAAGATGACGCGCACGTGCTTGATCTGCGGATTTTTCTTGTACTGCTTGATGAAGTCGCAGCCCACGCTCTGGAACGAGATGCCCTTCTTGAGCGCCTTCTTGCTCACGCGGATCTGCTCGCGGCTGCTCTCCGGCGAGACGCGCATCATGTAGCCCTCGGGGAACACGTGGTATTTCACAAATTCCATGTTGCGGATGGCGTTGTACGCCTCCTGCTCGTCGCCGCCGATGCCGTCCACGCCCAGAACCACGATGCGGGCAAACGGCACGTCGTCCTTGATCTCCTTGAGGTCGGAGCCGTAGAGCAGCACTTCGTCGGTGTCGATCAGCTTCGGGTCGGAGGTGACGCAGGTAAAGTTCACGGCGCCCTTTCCGCTGCCGCCCAGCTCAAACGCTGCATCGCGCATCAGCACCAGCTCGCTTTCGCCCGTGTCCTTCCATGCATTGCGCTCGGCATAGGCCCACTTGGCGCGCGGCGCGCCCAGCATTGCTTCGGTATCCTGAATAAAGCTGTTGTAAAGATCCATCGTTCGAACCTCCTCAGATGATTTCCATGTTGTGCAGCGCCTCGCGCACGCCGGTCATGACGTTGGCGTCCTCCGGCAGCGCAAACACGCTCTTGCCCTGAATGTCGTTCGCCGCGTGCAGCGGGTCCGTCGGGATATAGGCCACCACGTCCACGCCCTCGACCTGAATCAGATCGTTCATCGCGGGATCGACCACGCGGTTGACGATGATGCCCACTTTTTCATAGGTAATCAGCTCATCCGCGACCTGCTTGATCTCGCGGCAGACGTTCACGCCCTTGGCGCTCTGGTCGGTGATGAGCAGCAGGTGCGTGACCTGCTCCATCACGCGGCGGCTGATCTGCTCGATGCCGGCCTCACCGTCGATCACCACATAGTCGAAATCGTTCGCCAGCATACTGATGACTTCCTTCAGATAGGAGTTCACGGAGCAGTAGCACCCCGCCGCCTCCGGGCGGCCGATGGCTAGAAACGCGAAGCCCTCGCACTCGACCATCGTGTCGAAGATGCGGAAGCGCGCCTCGTTGAGCACTTCGATCGCCTGGCGGTATTCGCCGCGCTCGGAAGTCTCGATCACTTCGTTGCGGATATCGTCGATCGTATGCTCGACCTGGATGCCCAGCGCAGTAGACAGGCCGATGGCCGGGTCCGCGTCGATGGCGAGAATGCGCTTGCCGGGGTAGGTCTCCACAAGCTGCCGCACAATGGCAGAGCAGAGCGAGGTCTTGCCGACGCCGCCTTTTCCGGCGACTGCTATAATCTTAGCTTTGGTTTTCTTTTCTTCCATATTCGACCCTCCTAAAGCGTTGCCAAAGGCCGCGCTTCTGATTGCTTGTGCATATCATACCGGATCTGGAGGAATATTTCTGTGGCGTTGTCACAATACAGCGCAAAATTTTCCCGGATTTTTTCAACAATATCCCGATCATTTTTCGTTTTTTGAAGCGTTTCGCCATGGTTTGTTAAAAAGTCGGCACAATTTTTGAAAAACGATTGCAAACCGTGCGGCATACCCGTTATAATGGCTGCGGTAAGCTGCCGCCGCGCGCGGCAGAGAGTTTCGTAATGGTAAAGGAGACCCACTATGCGCGGAATTGAGACCGGCAAGGCCCGGATTCGGCACGATGTATTCACGGAAATCGCACGCATGGCATATGAAGGCGGCGACTATGCCAAGCGGTTGGAGGAACTGCCGTTCAAAATCATCCCCGGCGAAATCGGCACCTATCGGGACAGCCTCTTTCTGGAGCGCGCAGTCGTCGGCGAGCGGCTGCGGCTCGCAATGGGACTTCCGCTTCGGAAATTTTCGGAATATTCCCTGCTCTCCGAAGGAATCGAGAAGGCGCTCGACCCCGAGAGCTACTATGAGCCCCCGCTCATCAACGTCATCAAATTCGCCTGCAACAAATGTCCGGACAACATCGTCACCGTCACGGACGTGTGCCAGGGCTGTCTGGAACACCCCTGCATGGAGGTCTGCCCCCGGCAGGCCATCACCCGGCAGAAGGGCAAAGCGCACATTGATATGGACAAATGCATCCGCTGCGGCCGCTGCCTGAAGGAATGCAAGTTCAACGCCATCGTCCGGCTGGAGCGCCCGTGCCGCAAGGCCTGCGGCATGGACTGCATCCGCTCCGACAGCCTCGGCCGCGCGGACATCGACTACACGAAGTGCACCTCCTGCGGCCAGTGCATGGTGAGCTGCCCGTTCGGCGCGATCTCGGATAAGAGTCAGATCCTGCAGACGATTGAATCCATCAAAAAGGGCGAGCAGGTCTACGTGGCGCTCGCGCCCGCGTTCGTCGGCCAGTTCGGGCCGGAGGGCGTGCCGGAAAAGATGCGCTCCGCATTTCAGGCGCTCGGCTTCACGGACGTATATGAGGTCGCCATCGGCGCAGATCTCTGCGTGATTGAGGAGGCTGCGGATTTCCTTGAGGAGGTGCCGGAAAAGCACAGCTTCATGGTCACATCCTGCTGCCCGTCCTGGAGCGATATGGTCAAAAAGCTGTTCCCGGAATTTGAGAAGAACATTTCCGTGGCTTATACGCCCATGGTGCTCACCGCGCGTATGCTCAAGCGGAAGCATCCGGGCTGCAAGGTCGCGTTCATCGGCCCGTGCGACTCGAAAAAGCTGGAGGCGCGGCGCACCACCGTGCGCAGCGACGTGGACTTCGTGCTCACGTTTGAAGAGGTGCTCGGCATGATGGCTGCACGCGGCATGGATAAGGTCTTTGAGGGCGAACCCGAGCCGCTGAGCGTGGCGGGCAAGGACGCACGCCGCTTCGCCATGTCCGGCGGCGTGGCGCAGGCCGTTGTCAACGCCATTCACGATATCGACCCCGACCGCGAGGTCAAGGTCGCGCACGCGGACGGCCTGGCCGAGTGCCGCAGGCTGCTGATGATGGCCAAAGCGGGAAAATACAACGGCTACCTGCTCGAGGGCATGGCCTGCCCCGGCGGCTGCGTCAACGGTGCAGGCACCATGCGGCCCATCCAGCAGTCCCAGCAGGCGGTGGAGGCCTACAGCAACGAGGCGGAATATGCCTGCGCGAACCACACACCGTATCTGGAATATCTCCCGCTGATCGAGGAAAAGGACAAAATTCGCAAGCTCTGACCCGCATGACAAACGCACGGCGAAACGCCGTGCGTTTGTCTGTTTCTCCCCTGAAATATTGGACAGAAACCGAGCACGGTTTTTTGGCAAAATGACGACGAAATTTTGCAAAACTCGCGTTTTATTCTCTGTTTTTCCGCCTCGGAACGATTGACTTTCCTGCAGGAATTTAGGATAATAAGGATATCCTATTCAATAACCAGCACCGGTAACTGACGGGCCGTGGAAAAACCACAGGGGAACCGGTGTCCGCACATTTTTTGTCGACCGTCTGGGCAGACCTTCCTTTTTCAATCCAGGTCTGTCTATTTTTTTCAGGAGGTTCGAGATGAACAAAGTAGCAGTCATCATGGGCAGTGACAGCGACCTGCCCATCGTCGAAAAAGCCATCGCCACGCTGGGCGAATTCGGTGTGCCGGCGGAGGTACACGTGTTCTCCGCGCACAGAACGCCCGAGCAGGCGCGCGCATTTGCCATGTCCGCGCGCGAAAACGGCTTTGGCGCAATTCTTGCAGCCGCCGGCAAGGCGGCGCATCTGGCCGGCGCGATCGCCGCGAACACCACCCTTCCTGTCATTGGCATTCCTGTAAAATCCAACACACTTGACGGCATTGACGCCCTGCTCTCCACTGTGCAGATGCCCTCCGGCATCCCGGTAGCCACAGTTGCAATTGACGGCGCAGTCAATGCCGCTTTGCTTGCCGTGCAGATCCTGGCGGTGTCCGATCCCGCTCTGGCCGCCGCGCTCGACGCACGCCGCGCCGCAGATACGCAGAAAACGCTCGAAAAGGACCGCGCTGTCGCGGCCCGCTTCAACCACTGAGTTTTGAAAAGGGGAGTCTACATCATGAAAAAGACCATTCAGCTCTACGAGGGCAAAGCCAAGAAAGTTTACGCCACCGACGACGAGAATCTCGTCATCGTCTCCTACAAGGATGACGCCACGGCCTTTAACGGCCAGAAGAAGGGCACCATCGTCGGCAAGGGTGTTGTGAATAACAAGGTCACCAACTACCTCATGCAGATGCTCGAGGCGCAGGGCGTTCCCACGCACTTTGTCGAGCAGATCGACGACCGCGACACCATCGTAAAGAAGGTCTCCATCGTGCCGCTGGAGGTCATCATCCGCAACATCTCCGCCGGCTCCTTCGCCAAGCGCTACGGCGTGGAGGAAGGCATCGTGTTCGACGCGCCCACCATCGAGTTCTCCTACAAAAACGACGACCTCGGCGACCCGCTCATCAACAGCTACCACGCGCTCGCGCTCGGGCTCGCTACGGCGGAGGAGATTGAAACGATCAAGACGCTCGCCTTCCGCGTCAACGACGTGCTCAAGGCCTTTTTCAAGGGCGTGCAGGTCGATCTCGTGGACTTCAAGCTGGAGTTTGGCCGCCTTGCCGACGGCACCATCGTCCTCGCCGACGAAATCTCGCCCGACACCTGCCGCTTCTGGGACAGCGTGACGCACGAGAAGCTCGATAAGGACCGCTTCCGCCGCGATCTCGGCAACGTCGAGGGCGCTTACGCGGAAATGCTGCGCCGCATCCTCGGCTGAGGTACAGAGAGGACACTCATGACAGGAAATCTTCACGAAGAATGCGGTGTGTTCGGCATTTTCAGCCCGGCCACCACGGACGTCGCCTCCCTTACGTACTACGGGCTGTATGCACTGCAGCACCGCGGGCAGGAAGGCTGCGGCATCGCCGTCAACGATGACGGCCTGTTCACCGCATATAAGGACGTCGGTCTCGTCTGCGACGTGTTCACGCCGGAGCAGCTGCACGCGCTCGGCACAGGGAACATGGCCGTCGGCCACACGCGCTATGGCACCACCGGCTCCAATGGCCGCGTCAACTGCCAGCCCATGGTCGTTAACCACATCAAGGGCCGCATGGCACTTTCGCACAACGGCAATCTCGTCAACGCCAGCGAGCTGCGCCGCGAGCTGGAGCTGCAGGGCTCCATCTTCCACACCACAACGGACACGGAGGTCATCTCCTATACCATCACGAAAGAGCGCCTGACCGCTCCGTCCATCGAAGAAGCGGTCAACCGCACGATGGACAAAATCGACGGCGCGTATTCGCTCGTGCTCATGTCGCCCTCCAAGCTGATTGCCGCGCGCGACCCGCACGGCTTCCGCCCGCTGTGCTACGGCCGGACGGAGGACGGCTGCTACGTCGTCGCGTCCGAAAGCTGCGCGCTCGAAGCGGTGCAGGCCTCGTTCATCCGCGACGTGCAGCCGGGCGAGATCGTCGTGTTCACGCGCGATGGCGTGCGCTTCCTGCGCGGTCACTGCGGCACAGCCGAACGCAAAAGCTGCATTTTTGAGCACATCTATTTTGCCCGGCCCGACTCCGTCATCGACGGCGTCGGCGTGCACGAGGCGCGCATGCGCGCGGGCGAGTGTCTCGCCCAGCGCCACCCGGTTGAGGCGGACGTCGTCATCGGCGTGCCGGACTCCGGGCTGGACGCCGCACTCGGCTTCGCCAAGGCCTCCGGCATCCCCTACGAGGTCGGCTTCATTAAAAATAAGTATATCGGCCGCACCTTCATCTCGCCGGGGCAGAGCGCGCGCGAAAATCTCGTAAAAATCAAGCTCAATCCGATCTCCGGTGTCGTGCGCGGCAAGCGCGTCGTCATGATCGACGACTCCATCGTCCGCGGCACGACCAGCGCCCGCATCGTCGGCCTGTTGCGCGAAGCCGGCGCGGCGGAGGTGCACGTGCGCATTTCCGCGCCGCCGTTTCTCAACCCCTGCTACTACGGCACGGACATCGACTCCCGCGACAATCTGATCGCCTGCCACCACAGCGTGGAGGAGATCGCCAAAATCATCGGTGCAGACTCGCTGGGCTACCTGCCCACGGAGGATCTCTGCCGCCTGATCGGCACGGAATGCGGCAAGGGCTACTGCGGCGCCTGCTTCGACGGCGGATATCCCACGCAAGTCCCCGCTGAGGGCGAAAAGAACCGCTTTGAATTCAAGATAAGTGAGGCGAAAAAGCGCAATGAACAGTTACAGTGACCGTTACGCAGCCGCCGGCGTGGACATCACCGCCGGATACCGCGCTGTGGAGCTGATGAAGCAGCACATTGCCCGCACCACGACCGACGGCGTGCTCGGCAGCGTCGGCGGATTCGGCGGGCTGTTTTCCCTCGACCTGACCGGCATCGCAAAGCCGGTGCTCGTCTCCGGTACGGACGGCGTCGGCACCAAGCTGAAGCTCGCGTTTCAGATGGACAAGCACGACTCCGTCGGCATCGACTGCGTCGCCATGTGCGTCAACGATATCATCTGCTGCGGTGCAAAGCCCCTGTTCTTTCTCGACTACATTGCCTGCGGCAAGAACGTCCCGGAGCGCATCGCTTCCATCGTTTCCGGCGTGGCGGAGGGCTGCGTGCAGTCCGGCGCTGCGCTCATCGGCGGCGAAACCGCCGAGATGCCGGGCTTCTACCCCGTGGACGAATACGATCTCGCGGGCTTCGCCGTCGGCGTCGTGGATCGGGACAAGATTCTGGACAATTCCGCCATCCGGCCGGGGGACGTAATCGTCGCCCTCCCGTCGAGCGGTGTACATTCCAACGGCTTCTCCCTCGTGCGCCGCGTGTTCGACGTGGAGCACGCCGACCTGCGCGCGCCCGTCGGGGCGCTCGGCGGCGCGTCCCTCGGCGAGACGCTGCTCACGCCGACGAAAATCTACGTCAAGCCCATGCTCGCGCTGCAGGCGCAGATCACGGTCAAGGCCGTGTCGCACATCACGGGCGGCGGCTTCTTTGAAAACATCCCGCGCAGCCTCCCGCAGGGCATGAGCGCCAGAATCGAGCGCAGCGCCGTGCGCGTGCTGCCGATTTTCGACCTCATCGCCAAAACGGCAGACATCCCCGAGCGTGAAATGTTCAACACCTTCAATATGGGCGTCGGCATGATTGCCGTCGTCGCCAAGGAAGACGCCGACCGCGCACTTGCGATCCTGCGCGAAAACGGCGAGGACGCTTACGTCATCGGCGAGATCGCCGCGGCTGACGGGGGCGTGATCCTGTGCTGAAAACCAGGATCGCCGTGTTCGTCTCCGGCGGCGGGACGAATCTGCAGGCGCTCATCGACGCGCAGCAAAGCGGCGCGCTGCACAGCGGGGAGATCGTCCTCGTCCTCTCCAGCCGCCCGGACGCCTTCGCGCTCGAGCGCGCCCGCCGCGCCGGGATTGAAACCGCCGTCGTCTCCGCGCGGGAGCTTGGCTCGCAGGAGGCGGCGGAAGCGCGCATTTCCGCGTTGCTGGAGCAGCAGGGAGTCGAACTCATCATCCTCGCGGGCTACATGAGCATTCTCAGCGCCGGTTTCACCGCGCGCTGGCCCGAGCGCATCCTCAACGTCCACCCGTCGCTCATCCCGGCCTTCTGCGGCAAGGGCTACTACGGCCTGCGCGTGCACGAAGCCGCCCTCGCGCGCGGCGTCAAAGTGACCGGCGCGACCGTGCATTTTGTGAACGAAATTCCGGACGGCGGCAAAATTCTGCTGCAGCAGCCGGTCGCCGTGTGCGATGGCGACACGCCCGAAACGCTGCAGCGCCGCGTCATGGAACAGGCGGAGTGGATCATCCTCCCAAAAGCCGCGGAGCTTGTCGCGGCAAACCTTGCAAAGGAGCGAGAACATGGCCAAAACGTATGACATCGAAACGCTGCTGCGGGAAAACAGCTATCCCGGCCGCGGCATCCTCCTCGGCCGCAGTGCCGACGGAAGCAAGGCCGTCATGGCCTATTTCATCATGGGCCGCAGCGTCAACAGCCGCAACCGCATCTTTCTCCCGACGGACGACGGCATCCGCACTGAGGCGTTCGACCCCTCGAAGCTCTCGGATCCCAGCCTCATCATCTATCACCCCGTGCGCACGTGGCGCGGCAGCACCATCGTCACGAATGGCGACCAGACCGACACCGTCCGCGACTTTCTCTGCGCGGGCAAGACGTTTGAAGCCGCCCTGCGCACACGCGAGTTTGAGCCGGACGCGCCGAACTACACGCCGCGCATCTCCGGCCTTGTCGCGCCGGACGGGAGCTACAAGCTCTCCATTTTGAAATCGCTCGACGGCGATCCGTCCTGCTGCACGCGGCATTTTTTTGAATACGAGCATCCCATGGCCGGAACCGGCCATTTTCTCCATACCTACCGCACCGACGGCAATCCGCTGCCCTCCTTTGACGGCGAGCCGGAGCGCGTTTCCATCACCGCACCCACGGCGGCGGCGTTCGCCGAAACGCTGTGGAGCAGTCTCAACGCCGATAATAAGATTTCCCTTTTCGTGCGGTATCTCGACTGCGAGACCGGAGAAGCGGAAACCGTCATCCGCAACAAGAACGGCAACGAAACGATCTGAAACAGGAGGAGCCTCATGACTGAACTGGAACTGAAATACGGCTGCAATCCCAATCAGAAGCCCGCGCGGCTCTATAGGAAAGACGGCAGCGACCTGCCTGTCACCGTCCTGAACGGCCGCCCCGGCTACATCAATTTCATGGACGCGCTCAACAGCTGGCAGCTCGTGCGCGAACTGAAAGCCGCGACCGGTCTGCCCGCCGCGGCCTCGTTCAAGCACGTTTCGCCCGCCGGCGCCGCCGTAGGCCTGCCCCTGTCGGAAACCGACAAGAAGATCTACTTTGTGGACGATGCGCAGGAGCTTACGCCCCTCGCCTGCGCCTACATCCGCGCCCGCGGCGCCGACCGCCTGTGCTCCTACGGCGATTGGGCCGCGCTCTCGGACGTCTGCGACGCCGCCACCGCGCGCTATCTCAAGTACGAGGTGTCCGACGGCGTGATTGCTCCGGGCTACACAGCGGAAGCGCTCGAAATTCTCAAAACCAAGAAAAAAGGCAATTATAATGTCGTGCAGATCGACCCGGACTACGTCTGCGCGCCGGACGAGCACCGCGACATTTTCGGCATCACCTTCGAGCAGGGGCACAACGACAGCGTCATCAGCGAGGCGCTTCTGGAAAACCGCGTCACAGAGAACAAAACGCTCCCGCAAAGCGCAAAAACCGACCTGCTCATCGCCATGATTACGCTCAAATACACGCAGTCGAACTCCGTCTGCTACGTCAAGGACGGCCAGACCATCGGCGTCGGAGCCGGGCAGCAAAGCCGCATCCACTGCACGCGGCTGGCCGGCAGCAAGGCCGACAACTGGCTGCTGCGCCAGCACCCGAAGGTGCTCGCGCTCGACTTCGCGGAAACCATCCGCCGCCCCGACCGCGACAATGCCATCGACGTCTACCTCTCCGGCGAGGCGGACGACATCCTCGCCGACGGCGTGTGGCAGCAGACCTTCCGCACGCGGCCGGAGCCGCTCACGGCAGAGGAGAAAAAAGCGTGGATCGCGCAGCAGACGGGCGTCTCCTGCGGCTCGGACGCATTCTTCCCCTTCGGCGACAATGTGGAGCGCGCGCGCAAGAGCGGCGTGCAGTACATCGCGCAGCCCGGCGGCTCCATCCGCGACGATCACGTCATTGACACCTGCAACAAATACGGCATCGTCATGGCCTTTACCGGCCTGCGGCTGTTCCATCACTGAGTTTTCGGAGGTGCGCACTATGAAAGTCATGGTCATCGGCGGCGGCGGCCGCGAGCACGCCATCATTAAGAAGATCCGCGAAAACCCCTCCGTCACGGAGCTGTACGCCCTGCCCGGCAACGGTGGCATCGCCCGCGACGCGCAGTGTGTGCCGATCGGCGCAAAGGACATCCCGGCCATCGTCGATTTCGCCGTGGCGCACGGCGTGGACTTCGCCGTCGTCGCGCCGGACGATCCGCTGGTGCTCGGCGCAGTCGATGCGCTGAATGCCGCCGGGATCCCGTGCTTCGGCCCGGATCAAAAGGCCGCCATCATCGAGGGTAGCAAGGCGTTTTCCAAGGCGCTCATGCGCAAATACGGCATCCCCACCGCGCGGTATGAGACGTTCACCGACATGGACAAGGCGCTCGCTTATCTGGAAACCGCGCCGATGCCCATCGTCGTCAAGGCGGATGGACTTGCGCTCGGCAAGGGCGTCATCATCGCGCAGAATCTTCAGGAGGCGCAGGACGCCGTGCGCTCCATGATGGCCGACCGCGTGTTCGGAGAGAGTGGCGCGTGCGTCGTCATTGAGGAATTTCTCACCGGACCGGAGGTGTCCGTCCTGTCCTTCACGGACGGGAACACCATCGTCCCCATGGTCTCCTCCATGGATCACAAGCGCGCACACGACGGCGATACCGGCCCCAACACCGGCGGCATGGGCACCGTCGCGCCGAACCCGTATTACACCGAGGCCGTTGCGCAGCAGTGCATGGAGCAGATCTTCCTGCCCACCGTGCGCGCCATGAACGCAGAGGGCCGCACCTTCCGCGGCTGCCTGTATTTCGGCCTCATGCTCACGCCCGACGGCCCGAAGGTCATCGAGTACAACTGCCGCTTCGGCGACCCGGAGACGCAGGTGGTGCTTCCCCTGCTGGAAAGCGACCTGCTGACCATCATGCAGGCCGTGTCCGAAGGACGGCTTGCAGAAACGGAAGTCAAATTCCGCGACGGCGCCGCGTGCTGTGTCGTCGTCGCGTCCGACGGCTACCCCAAGCACTACGAAAAGGGCTATCCCATCACGCTGCCGGAGACGGACGCCGATTCGGACATTTACATTGCCGGCGCGAAGCTGGAAAACGGCACGCTCGTGACCAGCGGCGGCCGTGTACTCGGCGCGGTGGCCTGCGCGGACACGCTGCCCGCCGCCATCGGCAAGGCCTACAAGCTGGCCGAAGCCGTGCAGTTTGAAAACGCATTTTATCGCCGTGACATCGGCAAACGGGCACTGGAGGCGAAGTAATGGTTTTTCGGGTATTGGTAGAGAAGAAGCCCGGCCTCGACCATGAGGCGCGCGCGCTTCTGGAAAGCATCCGCACCTTTCTCGGCATTTCGGCGCTCCAGGGCGTGCGCCTGTTCAACCGCTACGATGTGGAAAACATCACGCCGGAGCTGTTCGAGATCGCTAAAAAAACCGTCTTTTCCGAGCCGCAGTTGGACAACACGTTCGACACCCTGCCGGTGCACGATGGCGCGGTGTTCGCGGTGGAATATCTGCCGGGACAGTTTGACCAGCGCGCCGACTCCGCTGCGCAGTGCATCCAGCTCATCTCCTGCGGTGACCGGCCCACGGTGCGCACGGCGAAGGTCTATTGCCTCACCGGCGACCTCACCGCGCAGGAGCTGGCGGAAATCCAAAAATACGTCGTCAACCCCGTGGAAAGCCGGCTCGCCGCGCTCGAGAAGCCCGCGACGCTCGCCGTGCAGTACGATATTCCGACCGAGGTCGAAACCGTGGAGGGCTTTTGCGGCTGGAGTGATGCGCAGCTTGCCGCGTTCCTTGCCGAAAAGGGCCTTGCCATGGACGCGGGCGACATCGCCTGCTGCCAGGCCTATTTCCGGCAGGAGGGGCGCGACCCCAGCATCACGGAGATCCGCGTGCTCGACACCTACTGGTCCGATCACTGCCGCCACACCACCTTCCTCACCACCATCGACAGCGTCCGCTTTTCTGACCCCCTGCTCCAAAGCGCGTATGAGAGCTATCTCGCCGCGCGCCGCAGCATCAACCGCACCAAGCCCGTGAACCTCATGGACATCGGCACGATCGCCGCGAAGGTGCTCAAGGCGCAGGGCAGGCTCGACAAGCTGGACGAATCCGACGAGATCAACGCCTGCACCGTGAAGATCACAGTGGACGTGGACGGCGAGGCGCAGCCGTGGCTGCTGCTCTTTAAAAATGAAACCCACAACCACCCGACGGAGATCGAGCCGTTCGGCGGCGCGGCCACCTGCATCGGCGGCGCGATCCGCGACCCGCTCTCCGGCCGGAGCTATGTCTATGCCGCCATGCGCGTCACGGGCGCGGCAGACCCCCTGCGCCCCGTGGAGGAGACGCTCCCCGGCAAGCTGCCGCAGCGCAAGCTCGTCACCACCGCCGCCGCGGGCTATTCGTCCTACGGCAACCAGATCGGTCTTGCCACCGGGCAGGTGGACGAGCTGTATCACCCCGGCTATGCCGCCAAGCGCATGGAGGTCGGCGCGGTCATCGGTGCGGCGCCTGCCGCGAATGTGCGCCGCGAGTGCCCTGCACCCGGCGACGTGGTGCTGCTGCTCGGCGGCCGCACCGGACGCGACGGCTGCGGCGGCGCGACCGGCTCCTCGAAAAAACACACCCTCACCTCGCTCGAGACCTGCGGCGCGGAGGTGCAGAAGGGCAACGCCCCGGAGGAGCGCAAGCTCCAGCGGCTTTTCCGCAATGCGGAGGCCTCCCGCCTCATCAAGCGCTGCAACGACTTCGGCGCGGGCGGCGTGTCCGTCGCCATCGGCGAGCTGGCCGACGGGCTGGACATCGACCTCAACGCCGTGCCCCGCAAGTACGACGGGCTGGACGGCACGGAGCTTGCCATCAGCGAATCGCAGGAGCGCATGGCCGTTGTGGTCGCGGCGGAGGATGCCGCGCGGTTCTGCGCGCTGGCGGAGCGCGAAAATCTGGAGGTCACCCCCGTCGCCACCGTGACGGAGTCGCCCCGTCTCGTCATGCGCTGGAACGGCAAAACCATCGTTGACCTGTCCCGCGCGTTTCTCGACACGAACGGTGCGGAAAAGCACATCACCGCCGCACCCGCCGCAAGCAAGTGCGTGCAGAAAGAAATCCCCGAAACCTTCGCCGACGGTTATACCGCACTCGCGGGCGATCTGAACGTCTGCTCCAAGCGCGGCCTGTCCGAGCGGTTCGACTCCACCATCGGCGCGGGCACGGTGCTCATGCCGTTCGGCGGCAAATACCAGCAAACGCCCATTCAGGCCATGGTGCACAAGCTCCCGGTTGAAACCGGGCATACGGACACGTGCTCGTTCATGGCGTGGGGCTGCAATCCCTACATTCTGGAGCAAAGCCCCTACCACGGCGCGTATCTCGCGGTCGTGGAGTCCGTTTCCCGGCTCGTCGCCACGGGCGCTGCGTTCCGCGATGTATATCTCAGCTTTCAGGAGTATTTTGAAAAGCTCGGGCGCGACGAAGCGCGCTGGGGCAAGCCGCTGGCCGCCCTGCTCGGCGCGTTCCGCGCGCAGATGGATCTCGGCGTCGCCGCCATCGGCGGTAAGGACTCCATGAGCGGCAGCTTCGAATCGCTCGACGTGCCGCCCACGCTCGTGTCCTTCGCCGTCACGACCGGCAAAACCTCGGACGTACTCCCGAACCATTTCCGCGCGCCGGGGCACAGCGTCGTGCTGCTCGCGCCGGAATACGACGAAACCGGTCTGCCCGTGCCGGAAAGCCTGCTTGCAAATTTTGAGCGTGTCACGCAGATGATCCGCTCCGGCGAGGCGCTCGCCGTCTACACGCCGGGCTACGGCGGCGCGGCCGAGGCCGTGCTGAAAATGTGCCTCGGCAACGGCGTCGGCTTCGCGTTTGCGGACGAGGTGCCGCTCGAAACCATCTTCGGCTACCGCTACGGCGCGTTCGTCGTCGAGCTTGCGGGAGCACCCTCCTGCGGCACGCTGCTTGGCTGCACCACGGCGGACGCCGTGATCGCGCAGAAGGATGCGCGCCTGCCGCTTCCGGCGCTGCAGCGCATCTACGAGGACAAGCTTGAGCCGGTCTACCCCTGCAACATCCGGCAGGGCGGCGAAGCGCTCCCGCTCTTCCACTATGAGACGGCGCAGCGCACCGCGCCCGCCGCGAGCATCGCAAAGCCGCGCGTGCTCATTCCCGTGTTCCCCGGCACGAACTGCGAATACGACAGCGCCCGCGCCGTGCGCGAGGCCGGCGGCGAAGCGCAGATCTACGTCATCAACAACCTCACGAGCGACGGCATCGCCCGCTCGGTGGACGAATTTGCCGCCGCAGCACGCGGCGCGCAGATGATCTTCATCCCCGGCGGCTTCTCCGGCGGCGACGAGCCGGACGGCTCCGGCAAGTTCATCACCGCCTTCTTCCGCAACGCTGCGGTGCGCGAGAGCGTCACCGATCTGCTCGATGTGCGCGGTGGGCTGATGTGCGGCATCTGCAACGGCTTCCAGGCGCTCATCAAGCTCGGTCTTGTGCCGTATGGCAGGATCATCGACACGGACGCGCACTGCCCAACGCTGAGCTTCAACACCATCGGCCGCCACCAGTCGCGTATCGTGCGCACGCGCGTCGTATCGAACCGCTCGCCGTGGCTGGCGGAGGCGCGCGTGGGCGAGGTTTACTCTGTGCCCATCTCGCACGGCGAGGGGCGCTTCCTCGCGGAGCCGGCGCTCGTAAAGCAGCTGGCCGAAAACGGCCAGATTGCCACGCAGTACGTCGATTTTGACGGCAATCCCACGTCGGAGATCGCCTTCAACCCGAACGACTCCGTCTGCGCCATCGAGGGCATCACCTCGCCCGACGGCCGTGTCTTTGGCAAAATGGGCCACGCCGAGCGCGTCGGCAAGGATCTGTATCAAAATGTGGATGGCTGCTATGCGCTTGGTATGTTCCGCGCCGCCGTCCGGTATTTCAAATAAGTAGTATAAGGAGGGTTTCCCAATGGCTTATTTCTTTTCCGAACCGTCCCACACCTTCAACGAGTATCTGCTCGTCCCCGGCTACTCCTCCAGCGAGTGCATCCCGGAAAACGTCTCTCTGAAAACCCCGCTCGTGCGCTTCCGCCGCGGCGAAGAGCCTGCGCTGCAGCTCAACGTCCCGATGGTCTCCGCCGTCATGCAGTCCGTTTCCGGCGATAAGCTCGCCGTTGCGCTCGCGCAGGAGGGCGGCGTGTCGTTCCTCTTCGGCTCCCAGTCCATCGAGGATGAGGCCGCCATGGTCGCGCGCGTCAAGAGCTACAAGGCCGGCTTCGTGCCCAGCGATTCCAACATCAGCCCGGACGCGACGCTTGCCGACGTGCTCGCCCTGCGCGAGCAAACCGGCCACTCCACCGTCGCCGTCACGGAGGGCGGCACGGCCGACGGCCGCCTGCTCGGCATCGTCACCAGCCGCGACTACCGCGTCAGCCGCATGAGCCCGGACGAGAAGGTGCGCACCTTCATGACCCCGCTGGAAAAGCTCATCACCGCGCCGGAGGGCACCTCCCTGAAAGAGGCCAACAACATCATCTGGGATCACAAGCTCAACGCCCTGCCCATCGTGGATCGGGAGGGCCGCCTGCGTTCCTTCGTCTTCCGCAAGGACTACGACCTGCATAAGCAGAATCCGAACGAGCTGCTCGACGATCAGAAGCGCTATCTCGTCGGCGCCGGCATCAACACCCGCGACTACGCCCAGCGCGTGCCCGCGCTCGTGGACGCCGGGGTGGACGTGCTGGTCATCGACTCGTCCGAGGGCTTTTCCGAGTGGCAGAAGCGCACGCTGGAGTGGATCCGTGCGGAGTACGGCGACAGCGTAAAGGTCGGTGCCGGCAACGTCGTAGACGCCGACGGCTTCCGCTTCCTCGCCGACTGCGGCGCAGACTTCGTCAAGGTCGGTATCGGCGGCGGCTCCATCTGCATCACGCGCGAGACCAAGGGCATCGGCCGTGGCCAGGCCACCGCGCTCATCGACGTCTGCCGCGCAAGAGATGAATACTTCAAGGAGACCGGCGTGTATGTCCCCGTCTGCTCCGACGGCGGCATCGTGCACGATCACCATATCACGCTCGCCCTCGCCATGGGCGCAGACTTCGTCATGCTCGGCCGCTATTTTGCCCGCTTCGACGAAAGCCCGTCGGACAAGGTCAACGTCAACGGCACGCTCATGAAGGAATACTGGGGCGAAGGCTCCAACCGCGCGCGCAACTGGCAGCGCTATGATCTCGGCGGCAGCTCCAAGCTGTCCTTCGAGGAGGGCGTGGATTCCTACGTGCCCTACGCCGGCAAGCTCTCCGACAACGTGCAGCAGACGCTCGCCAAGGTGCGCTCCACCATGTGCAACTGCGGCGCGCTCACCATCCGCGAGCTGCAGGAGAAGGCGCGGCTGACGCTCGTGTCCTCCGTGAGCATCGTGGAGGGCGGCGCGCACGACGTCGTGCTGAAAACCTCCAACAAGCAGGTTTGACGGAGGGTTCAGCTATGATGACAGACCTTGAAATCGCGCAGTCGGTGCAAATGCGCCCCATCACGGAGATTGCGGCAACCGCCGGGATCGACGAAGCGTATCTGGAGCAGTATGGCCGGTACAAGGCCAAGGTTAACAGTGCGCTGCTGCGCGAGAGTCCGCGCAAAAACGGCAAGCTGATCCTCGTCACCGCGATCACGCCCACGCCCGCGGGCGAGGGCAAGACCACCACCACCGTCGGCCTGGCGGACGGGCTGAGAACGCTCGGTAAAAACGCGGTCGTCGCGCTGCGCGAGCCGTCGCTCGGCCCGGTGTTCGGGCTCAAGGGCGGCGCCGCCGGCGGCGGCTGGGCGCAGGTGGTGCCGATGGAGGACATCAACCTCCACTTCACCGGCGATTTTCACGCCATCGGCGCTGCGAACAATCTGCTCTGCGCCATGGTGGACAACCATATCTATCAGGGCAACGCCCTGGGCATCGACCCCAAGAGCATCACGCTGCACCGCTGCGTGGACATGAACGATCGCCAGCTCCGCTACGCGGTGGACGGCATCGGCGGCCGCGTCAACGGCGTGCCGCGCGAGGATTCGTGGGACATCACCGTCGCCTCCGAGGTCATGGCCGTGTTCTGCCTCGCGGAATCCGTCGCCGATCTCAAGACGCGGCTCGGCCGCATCATCGTGGGCTACACGTATGACGGCGCGCCCGTCACCGCGTCCGATGTCAAAGCCGTCGGCGCCATGACGGCGCTGCTGCGCGACGCGATCTCGCCGAACCTCGTACAGACGCTGGAGGGCACGCCCGCGTTCGTGCACGGCGGCCCGTTTGCGAACATTGCACACGGCTGCAACTCCGTCATCGCCACGCGCATGGCGCTCAAGCTTGGCGACTACGCCGTGACGGAGGCCGGCTTCGGCGCCGACCTCGGCGCGGAAAAGTTTCTCGATATCAAGTGCCGCACCGCCGGTCTGGAGCCGGACGCGGTCGTCATCGTGGCGACGGTGCGTGCACTGAAAATGCACGGCGGCAAGGCCAAAACCGACCTCGGCAGCGAGGATCTCGCCGCGCTGGAGCGTGGGCTTCCAAACCTGCTGCGCCACGTGTCGAACATCCGCGACGTGTACGGTCTGCCGTCCGTCGTGGCCATCAACCGCTTCCCGACGGACACGGACGCGGAGCTGGCGCTCGTCGTGCAAAAGTGCGCGGAGCTCGGCGTCAAAGCCGTGGAGTCCAACGCCTGGGCGCAGGGCGGCGCGGGCGCGCGCGCACTCGCCGAGGAGGTTGTGCAGCTCTGCGAGCAGCCGCATACTTTCCGCTTCAGCTACGCGCTCGACGGCAGCATCGAGGAGAAGATCAGCGCCATCGCCACGCGCGTCTACCGCGCGGACGGCGTCGATTTCACTGCTGCCGCGAAAAAGCAGATCGCGCAGCTCACCGCGCTCGGCTTCGGGGGACTGCCGGTGTGCGTCGCCAAAACGCAGTACAGCTTTTCCGACAATCCCGCGCTGCTCGGCGCGCCGGAGGGCTTCCGTGTGACGGTGCGCAATGTGAAGGTGTCTGCCGGCGCAGGCTTCCTCGTCGCCCTCACCGGCGACATCATGACCATGCCCGGCCTGCCCAAGCGTCCCGCCGCCGAGAGCATCGACGTGGACGAATCCGGAAAGATTATTGGTCTGTTCTGAAAAACGCAAAGGAGCGTCCGGCACTGCCGGACGCTCTTCGCTTTACTGCGCCACTTTCGTGTGCTATAATGAGTCATCAAAATCGTTTCCCAAATCGGAGGGATGCTTATGCAGCCGCAGGCAAAGACGCTCGTGTTCAAGGTCGGCACCTCGACGCTGACACATGCGACCGGCAAAACAAATCTCAAAGCGATGGACGAGCTGGTCACCGTGCTGGCCGATCTGCGAAACGCGGGGTGGCAGGTCGTGCTCGTGACCTCCGGCGCGATCGGCGTCGGCGTTGGCAAGCTGGGGCTGCCGGAGCGCCCGCGTGACACCGCCGGTAAGCAGGCGGCCGCCACCGTCGGCCAGTGCGAGCTGATGTTCATGTACGACAAAATGTTCTCCCAGTACGGCCACACCGTGGGACAGCTTCTCATCACGAAGGAGGACATGGACGACCCGCAGCGGCGCGCCAATCTCGATCAGGCGTTTCAAAAGCTCTTTTCCTATGGCGCGATCCCGATCATCAACGAAAACGACGCCGTGGCCGTGGACGAGATCGTCTATGGCGACAACGACTCACTCTCGGCGGAGGTCGCGGCGCTCCTGCGCGCGAGTGCGCTCATCATCCTCACGGAGGTGGATGGGCTTTACACCGCGAACCCCACAGAAGACCCTGCGGCACGCCGCATCGCCGAGGTGCCGGAGCTCACGGACGCGATCCGCGCCTGCGCCTCCGGCCACGGCACGGCACTCGGCACCGGCGGCATGGTCACAAAGCTGCACGCGGCGGAGATCGCCACGCGCGCGGGCGTGGAGACCTACGTCGTCGGCAACCGCGATTTTCACGACATCTACCGCCTGCTCGACGGCGAGAGCGTCGGCACACACTTTTTTGCAAAGGAGAATTCCCATGCTTGAATCCATCGGACGCAACGCAAAGCAGGCGGCCAGAGCGCTCGCCGCCGCCACCACGCAGCAGAAAAACGACGCGCTGCTCGCCATCGCGGACGCGATTGAGCAGAGCCGTGCCGCCATCGTCACCGCCAACCAGGCCGACATGGCCGCAGGCAGGGAAAAGGGCATGACCGCCGCACTGCTCGACCGCCTGATGCTCGACGAGAGCCGCATCTGCGCCATCGCGGAGAGCGTCCGCGACGTGGTCCGTCTTCCCGATCCCGTAGGCCGCATTCTGTCGGACGAGGTGCGCCCGAACGGGCTGCGTCTGGTCAAGACCGCCGTGCCCATCGGCGTAATCGCGGTCATCTATGAGGCGCGCCCGAACGTGACGGCGGATTCCGCCGTGCTGTGCCTGAAATCCGGCAATGCGGTCATCCTGCGCGGCGGCAAGGAGGCCATCCGCTCCAACATTGCAATCGCGGAGGCCATGCGCGCAGCGCTCGCCGAGACGGCGCTGCCGCCGGACTGCATCCAGCTCATCACCGATACGACGCACGAGAGCGCAAATGCCCTCATGCACCTGAACGCCTACGTGGACGTGCTCATCCCGCGCGGCAGCAAGCGCCTGATCGACGCGGTCGTTCAGCAGTCCACCGTCCCGGTCATCCAAACCGGCTCCGGCGTGTGCCACATTTACGTAGACAAGGCCGCGAACATCGGCATGGCGGCGGACATTGTCTGCAACGCCAAGACCTCGCGCCCGTCCGTGTGCAACGCGGCGGAGTGTATGCTCATCCACCGGGATATCGCCGCGCAGGTGCTGCCGGTCATTGCGCGCAAGCTCCGCGAAAAGCACACGGAAATCCGCGGCGACGCCGAGGTGCTCTCCATCCTGCGCGAGCAGGCCGTGCCCGCGACGGACGCGGACTGGGGGCGCGAATACGGCGATTACATCATTGCGGCGCACATCGTCGGCAGCATCGACGATGCGATCGACTACGTCTATCAGTATTCCACCGGCCACTCCGAATGCATCGTGACGGACGATCCCGCCGCAGCGGAGCGGTATTTGAACAGCGTGGACGCCGCCGCAGTGTACCACAACGCCTCCACCCGCTTCACGGACGGCGGCGAGTTCGGTCTCGGCGCGGAGATCGGCATCTCCACGCAAAAGCTGCACGCGCGCGGGCCGCTCGGACTCAACGAGCTGACATCCATGAAATTCAAGGTCTACGGCGACGGCCAGATCAGATAAAGGAGCGAAACACGATGGTTTACGGATTCATCGGCCTCGGCAACATGGCGGGCGCGATTTTGCGCGGCATGTACAAAAGCGGGGCTTTCGCCGCAGACACGCTCTGCGGCTACAACCGCAGCGAGGGGAAGACCCTTGCGCTGCAGCAGGAGATCGGCCTCGAGCCGTGCAGCAGCGCGCTCGCCGTCGCACAGCGCGCGGACGTTGTCGTCCTCGCGGTCAAGCCGCAGATGATGGGCGACGTGCTGCCGCAGATCGCCCCGGCGCTCCGGCCGGAGCAGCTCGTCATCTCCATCGCAGCGGGCAAGCCCACCGCGTATTATGAGGCGGCGTTCGCCTCGGAAATCCCGGTCGTGCGCGTCATGCCGAATATCAACGCGAAGGTCTGCGCCGCGACGAGCGCCGTCTGCGGCGGCCGGTATGCAACGCCGGAGCATCTGGAGACGGCAAAAAAGCTCTTCGCCACGGTCGGCTCCGTGTTTGAAATTTCCGAATCGCAGTTTGCAGCCTTCTCGGCGCTCGGCGGCGCCTCCGGCGCATTCATCCACATCTACATCGACGCGCTCGCGTCTGCCGGCGTCAAGGCGGGGCTGCCGCGCAAGCTCTCGCAGGACGTCGCCTGTCAGGCGGTGCTCGGCGCCGCCAAACTCACGCAGGAGAGCGCGGAGCACCCCATCGCGCTGGTCGATCAGGTGTGTTCCCCCGGCGGCACGACGATTGAGGGCGTGCACACGCTCAAGCGCCTCGGCTTTGAAACCGCCATCCAGCAGGCGATCGGCGCGATCATCGAAAAGGATCAAAAGCTCGGCCAATAACGGCAAAAATACCGGCGCAGCGGGAGAGAAACCGCTGCGCCGGTATTTTACATCAAATTTCCGAATTTTCGCGGTTTAAATGCTAAAAAAATTAGTAATTTTCTGCATTGAAGCGCTCCCGGAACCGTGTTACCATATGGACACACCAAATCTTACAAAGGAGGAAATGTCAATGCAGTTTCAATTCTCAGATCGCATCAACAAACCGGATTTTCAGGGAGAGTTTACGGCTGTCATTCTAAAGGCCGCTGCTTCGCCCGATCTCATTTCATTTGGCGGAGGGCTGCCGAACCCCATTTCCTTCCCCGTCAAAGAGATGGAAGTGGCCGTGCAGAAGGTGCTGGAGAAAAACGGCGCCGCTGCCCTGCAGTACAGCACCACCGAGGGCTACGCCCCGCTGCGCCAGTTCGTCGCCGAGCGCTACAAGAAGATGGGCGTAGACGATGTGAAGGCCGACGATATCATCATCACCAACGGCTCCCAGCAGGCGCTGGACATGCTCTCCGCCGTGATGCTCAATCCCAAGGATGAGATCATCGTGGAGGATCCGACCTATCTGGCTGCGCTGCAGTCGTTCCATCTTTATGACCCCACCGTCCTCCCCGTGGAGCTGCGCAGCGACGGCATCAACTGCGAAGCGCTCGAGCAGACGCTCGCAGCGCACAATCCCAAGTTCATCTACGTCATCCCCAATTTCCAGAACCCCACCGGCCTGACCTATTCGACCGAAGTGCGCGAAAAGGCCGCCGAACTCCTCAAGAAGACGAACGTCCTCGTTTTGGAGGACAACCCCTACAGCGAGCTGCGCTACTCCGGCGTCGCCAGCAGCTCCTTCGGCCGCTACCTCGGCGAGCAGTGCTGCATGCTCGGCACGTTCTCCAAGGTCGTCGCGCCCGGTATGCGCATCGGCTGGATCTGCTGCCGCAACGAGGAGCTGCGCAAGAAGCTCCTGGCCTACAAGATGACCATGGACCTGCACACCAACATCTTCTGCCAGATGGTGCTCGCGCAGTATCTGGAGGACAACGACCTCGACGAGCACATCGAAGAGACCAAGAAGCTGTACAAGCAGAAGGCCGAGTATATGATCGCCTGCATGGAGAAGTACATGCCCGAGGGCGTCACCTTCACGCAGCCGGAGGGCGGCATGTTCATGTGGGCCACCATGCCCGAGGGCCTGAAGGCCGTGGACGTGTACTATGCCGGTCTGGAAAAGGGCGTCGCGGTCTGCCCCGGCGACCCGTTCTATGAGACGCAGCGCGGCGTGCGCACCATGCGCATCAACTATTCCAACAGCAGCGACGAAGCCATTGAGAAAGGCATCCGCCTGCTCGGCGAAGCCATCCGCGAGTGCATGGCCAAGCTGTAAGCAAACAAAAATGAACAGACGCGGCAAGCTTGCCGCGTCTGTTTTTTTGAAACGTCTTCCCCCTGCAGGAAAGCGGATTCGCCAGTCAGTCTGTATGTTCCCTGCCCTCCGGCAGCGGCTGCTCCCGGCGTCTGGCGCGCCACGCCTGCACGCGCGGCCAGAGAAGCTTGGCATATTCAATCAGCGCCAGCACGAGGAACGCGTAAACGAAAAAGTTCCCTCTTTGATACCCGAAGTTGTTCCACTCGTCGATGAGAATGGAACCGCTATCGAGCAAATAAATGATTGCACTGCACAGGAGCAGTTTGTCCGCCAAACGCATGAGTCTTTCTCCTTTCTCACGGAATCAACTGCAACAATTCGCCTTCCAAACGCGCGTTTGTAAACGATCTCTATTTTTAGAATACAGGATTTGTCTGACGATATCAACCAAAACTTTTCGGTAAAATCCATTTTTGGAAACATATATAAAAATAGGACGCAGCCTTTGGCAATTGCGTCCTATTTTTTGTCGAACTTTATAGCGCTGCGTAATAAATCGTAGAACTCTTGGCAATCGAATCTGCCAATCCGCTTGAGTTGATGCTTACTGAAGCACCTTGCACACCAAAAGTAAGTCCTACCATTGAATTTTTATTATGTGTATATTGTGCATTGATCGTTGTTGCAGAACCATCCGGAACGTATCCCATGGAAAACAGCGGTCTTGGCTCCAGTTGGAAGCTCACGGTTCCCTTCAGTCCAGTCGCATTTTGCAAATTCAGCGGTGCGAATGTACCGAGTCCCCCTTGCCGAAGTTCGGATGACGCGGTGTACGTATTGTATGTAACCCACGTGCCAGATACTTTCCCGTAGTTATATTCTTTGAAAGTATTATCGACATATCCCAACTTGTTGCTATCCCAGTTCACTGCAATGGCATCGTTTAGTCTGAAAGCAGGAAGCTTTAACCAATCATAGGTGATTGTCACATACACTTTGGTAATATACTGTTTGTTGCCGTAGTAGCTCGTCGCGAGCGTAAGTGCTATTTGATAGTTCAGCTCACTCGTTGGGATAACGCCACGCGTAAGATTGTTGTCGTTTTCAGAGATCGATACAGTTTTATTTTCTACACTATAAAAACGTGCCGCAAGATCATTCACTGCGATCTCATACAATCCTTCAATCTGCTCATCAATCAAACCATCTAAATAATCAGACGGGTAATCCCTTTGCAGCAGATATTGCTTCATATCACTTACAGAGATGTCTGCATCCGGCTCAGTTGTATCAGCACATCCCTGCTGCGCCGAAGTTTCCTGCTTTTGTGAGTGATTCGTCGCACAGGAATTCCCCGGTAATGCAATGGATATACAGAAGACGGCAACTAACAATAAAGTTATCAATTTTTTCATTGGAATCCTCCTTTTTCAACATTCATCTCTTTTCTGTCTTTGAATTCCTTATGCAGATCTGCTAAATTTACAGTAACAAACTTATTTAGAAACGTCAACCTTTTTTGCTGCCTAAAATCCATTTTTGGAAAAACATATAAAATCAGGATACAATCTTTGGAGATTGTATCCTGATTTTTGTCGAATTTTGTCGGAAATTTCAGATTCCCACCTCACGGGTGCGGCTTATTCTCCCGATATGCCGCCATGATGTCTTTGAAAATCTCGCCGTTGGACGGTGGGGTCCACGTGATGGCGTTCGCGCCGGCGGCGATCGTCTCCAGGATGGACTCGTCCGTCGGGCCGCCGGTGGCAATGATCGGCATGTCGGGATAGCGGCTGCGGATATCGCGGACAATCGCCGGCGTTTCCGCCGCGGCAGAGACGTTGAAAATATCCGCACCCGCGGCGATGCGCGCGTCATAGTCCGTGTCCGCGCGCGCGACCGTGACCACGATGGGGATATCGATCGTATCCGACACGTGCTGCAGAACCTCGTTCGCCGTCGGCGCATTGAGCACCACGCCGGTCGCGCCCTGCATCTCGGCAAACATGGCCAGATTCATCACGCGCTGACCCTGCGTCAGCCCGCCGCCCACGCCCGCGAACACCGGCACGTCCGCCGCGAGCAGCAGCGCCTGCGTGATGATCGGCTGCGGTGTGAACGGATAGACCGCGATAATCGCGTCCGCATTTACGTTGGTGATGATCGACAAATCGGTCGAAAACACGAGCGACTTGATGCGTTTTCCAAACACCAGGATGCCGCTGCACTTGTAGATGACCTCCGGCACCCGCAGGGCAAATGCCCGCAGGTTCCCGTCAATTTTCGTCGGCATTTTCTTTTCCAGGCTCACGTCGCCCTGATGGATCATAACATTCCCTCCAAAACTCGTTTCCAAAGCTCCACTCCGCAGAGCAGTACGTCCTCGTCAAAATCAAAATGACTGTTGTGCAAAGGTGCGCCGCCCTTGCCGCCTTTCACGCCAAGGAACACGAACAGTCCCGGAATCTTCTGCTGATATTCGGCAAAGTCCTCCGCCGCCATAACCGGCTCCACAAGAACCGTGTCGTCCATGGAGTCCAGCACCGTGTAAAGCTGCTCCACCAGCGCGCGCGGATTCGATACGCACGGGTAATGTACCTTGCGCTCCACGTGGAAAATCGCGCCCGTCGCCGTCTCCAGTCCCTGTACGAGCGCACCGATCTTGTGGCTAAGCGTGTGAAACAGCTCGTTGCTGAACACGCGCAGCGTGCCGCTGATCACAACCTCCTCCGCAATCACGTTGTGGGACGTTCCGCCCTGAATTTTGCCCAGTGTCAGCAGTGCGTCCTGATGCGGGTCCACGTCGCGCGTGATGACCGTTTGCAGCATGGTGATCAGCTCCGCGCTCACCACAATCGCATCAATGCCCATTTGCGGCGTGGAGGCGTGCGCGCTCTTGCCGCGCACCGTAATCTCAAAGTCGCTCGTCTGCGCCATTTGATAGCCCCAGCGCACACCGATCTTGCCCTTCGGCACGGTTGGCCACAGGTGCAGGCCATAAATGCAGTCCACTTTTGGATGCTCCAGCGCACCTTCCCCAATCATGAGCCGCGCGCCGGCCCAGCCCTCTTCGCCTGGCTGGAATAATAGTACCACATTACAGCGCAGTTTTTTGCGGTTTTTGGCGATCCACTTTGCCAGCAGCAACAAAATTGTGGTGTGCCCATCGTGGCCGCAGCCGTGCATCGCGCCCTCCCGGCAGGATCGGTAGGGAGCCTCATTCGCTTCCTCATTGCGCAGCGCGTCCATGTCAGCGCGAAAGGCGATGGTCTTTTCCGCATTCTTTGCGTAGAATACGGCCTTCACCCCCGTCAGCGCCAGCGTTTCAACCGTATCCGGCGCGCATGACTCCAGTTCCCGGAGCACGTACGCCTGCGTATCGTAGAGCCGGAAGCCGATTTCGGGAATCCGGTGCAGGTCTTGCCGGATGCGGACGCAGTCGTCCTGCATGGATGCTATTTCGTCGCTGATGCGCATAATTGGTTTCCTCCGCGTTCTCCGGGCCAACACCCTGATGGGAATAGTATACCGAAATGATGAATTGCCGTCAATTATCATGTGACACAAATCGTCTCACCCAGGGTTGCAAAATGGGTCGAAAGATGATAAAATACTTAAAATTATTGAATGTTTTGGAGGCTGATATGGAAAAAGTCGTTGTCATCACCGGCGGAAGCTCCGGCATCGGCCTGTGCGCAGCCAAAGCGCTGCGGCAGAAGGGCTGCCGCGTGTACGAGCTCAGCCGCCGCGCACAGGGCGCGGACGCCGCTGTGATACACCTTCAGGCTGATGTGACGGATGAAGCGCAGGTGCGTGCCGCCGTTGCGGAAATTGTCCGGCGCGAGGGGCGGATTGACATTCTCATCAACAATGCGGGCTTCGGCATCTCCGGCGCGGTAGAATTTACCGAGACGGCAGAGGCCAGGCGCCAGTTCGACGTGAATTTCTTCGGCATGGTGAACATGAACCGCGCCGTACTGCCTGTCATGCGCCAGCAGGGCGGCGGCCGTATTTTGAACATGAGCTCCGTTGCCGCGCCCATCGCCATCCCGTTTCAGGCGTATTACTCCGCGTCCAAGGCCGCCGTGCGCACCTACTCGCTCGCGCTCGCAAGCGAGGTAAAGCCCTTCGGCATCGAAGTCTGCGTCATCATGCCGGGCGATATTCACACCGGCTTCACCGCCGCGCGGGCGAAGAATCCCGCCGGAGACGATGTTTACAACGGGCGCATCGCGCGCTCCGTCGCCGTCATGGAGCATGACGAGGAAACCGGCATGACCGCAGAAACCGCCGGGGCCTTCCTCTGCCGCCGTGCGCTGCAAAAGCGCGTCGCGCCCATCTACACGCTCGGCGGCAAATATCAGCTGTTCGTGTTCCTCACGCGCCTGATGCCCATGCGGCTGATGACGTACATCGTCGGAACGATCTATGCCTCATGAGTCCAAGTAAAAAGCCTCTGGCCAACCGGTCAGAGGTTTTTTGCCGCTTCAATGCTCCGGCACTTCAAAATACACCTTTCGCAGGAAGATGCTGCCGTCCGCTTCGCCGCCGAAGGGTGCGTAGCCGCGCTTGGTGAACATGGCGATTGCAACCTTGTTCGTGTGGAACACGTGCGTCATGATCTGCCCGAAGCTCTGGCCCTCTGCCAGCGCCTCCACGGCACGGATCATTGCCGCGCCATAGCCCCTGCGCCGGTGCGGCTCGTAGACGTAGAAGTCGTTCAAAAACACCGTCTCCGCCTCTGTCGTGTCGCACCACACCTCGCCTACAGTCTCGCCTGCGGCATTCTCGGCGGCCATGATGTAGTTGTGCGGGGTCTCCAGCCCTTGCGGGAGCACCTCCTCCAGCGCGCCCTGCGCCTCGGCGAGCGCGTGCGCCTCTACACTGGTCTTGCCGGTGAGCAGCAGCTCCTGCATGTACCGGCCGAGATTCCGCTGCCGGAAGCCTTCAAATTCGTCCGCCGTCATCAGGCGGAGCGTCACCTCAGTTTGCATGGTGGGTTCCCTCCGTTTCGGTCTGCACCCGGCGCCGCGCGGCGGTGTGGGACAGCAGATTGTCATACAGCTCTGTGAGCAGCAGCTTTGCGACCGGCGCAACGTCTGCCGTGCCCTCGCACGGGCGCACAAACAGGCGCATCCGCTGTCCCTCGCTGCGATAGGCAAAGGCGCTCTCCTCATAGCCGTTGTACGCCAGCAGTGCACAGGCGCGTTCCGCCTCCGCCTGATTTCCGGCAAGCTCAAAGAGGATGCCCTTTTTCCCGGCGTAGCGGCGGTTGAGCAGCTCCGCTGCAACCTTGCCGAGCCGCTGTTCGCGCAGGTACGGGTAAATCGCCAGCATATGCACCAGCACGTACCCATACGACGAGCGCACCGACACGAGCGCATACCCCGCCTCGCGTCCGAATTCGTCCCGGAACAGGTGCAGCTCCAGCTTTTTGCCAAGCAGCGCGCGGATCAAGACCCGCTCCGGCAGCAGCACGGGCGCGGAAAAGTCCATCTTCATCACCGGGTAGAGCCGCAGCAGATCCTGCAGCCCGCCCTTTTCGATGTGCAGATTCGTGATCGGCGGCAGATTCTGAAAGAAAATGTCCAGATCGGCGAACACGGGCGCCTCTTCCGGATGCTCGTCGCGCTGCGGCAGGTGATAGATGTTGTCTTTTTCGTTGTCGTGTTTGTCGCTCATGCGTATTTTCCTTTTCCTTGTCCGTTGCCTATGCGAACTTTTCCCGTTCTGCGACGGCCAGCGCGTCGCAGCGGTTGTTATAGACGTTGTCGGCATGACCCTTGACCCAGTAAAACCGCACGGTGTGCGTTTGCAGCAGCGCGTCGAGCGTCTGCCAGAGATCGACATTTTTCAGCTCGCCGCCCTTGCGCTTCCAGCCTTTTTTCTTCCACTCGCGCAGCCAGCCGAGATTGACGGCATTGGCAAGATACTGGCTGTCGGTATACAAGGAAACCTCGCACGGCTCATGCAGCGCCTGCAGCGCTGTGATTGCGCCGAGCAGCTCCATGCGGTTGTTGGTGGTCTCCGCCTCGCCGCCGGACAGCTCCTTTTCATGCGCGCCGTATTTCAGGATTGCGCCCCAGCCGCCGGGGCCGGGGTTGCCGGAGCACGCGCCGTCCGTATAGATTGTGACCTGCTTCATGCTTCCGGTTCTCCCTCAGACACGGCCTCCGCGCGCTCGGTCAGCGCCACGGAAATGACCTTCGCCCCTTCGGCCAGCCGCATGATGCGCACGCCCTGCGTGGCGCGGCCCAGCACGGAGATGCCGTCCGCCTCCATGCGGATGATCGTACCGTCGTCCGAAACGACAAGCACATCGTCTCCGTCCTCCACGACCTTGACGGCGGCAACCTTGCCGGTCTTCTCCGTCGTATTGTAGTTCTTCATACCGGAGCCGCCGCGGTGCTGCGGCTCATCCCCGCCGCCGCGGACGTATTCGCCTGCTTCGGTGCGCTTGCCGTAGCCGTTTTCCGTGATGGACAGCACGCAGGCGTCCGGTCGCGTGATCTCCGCGCCGACGCAGTAGTCGCCGTCCTTCAGCCGGATGCCGCGCACGCCAACCGCCTCGCGTCCCATCGGGCGCACATCCGTCTCGGCAAAGCAGATCGCCTGACCGTTGTGCGTGGCCATGAGGATATTCTGGCTGCCGTCGGTGAGCATGACGTTGATAAGCTCGTCGCCCTCGTCAAGCCCCAGCGCGCGGATGCCGGAATTGCGGATGTTCTTGAGTGCGGTCAGCTCCATACGCTTGACGGTGCCATTTCGCGTCGTCAGCACGAGATAGGAGCCGTCCTCCATCTCGCGCATATGCAGCATGGCGTTCACGCGCTCGCCCGGTTCCACGGGAATGATGTTGACAATGTTCGTGCCGCGCGCGGTTCTGCCCGCTTCGGGGATCAGGTAGCCCTTTTTGCGGTAGGCACGTCCGCGGTTCGTGAAGAAGAGAATATAGTCGTGTGTCGAGGCGGTGAACACCGTCTCTACATAGTCCTCCTCGCGCAGTGCCTGCGCGCGCACGCCCTTTCCGCCGCGCTTCTGCACGGTATATTCGTCCGCCGGGACGCGCTTGATGTATCCGCCGTGCGTGAGGGTGAAGACGCACGCCTCCTCCTCAATGAGGTCTTCGATGTCGATCTCGTCCTCAATATCCTGAATTTCCGTCTTGCGCGCGTCGCCATACTTGTCGCGCAGGGCGATCAGCTCGTCCTTGAGCACGCCCTTGACCTTTTCGGGGTCGGCCAGCAGCTCGCGGAAATAAGCGATGCGCTTTTCCAGCTCGTCGTACTCGTTCTGCAGCTTTTCGCGTTCCAGACCCTGCAGCGCTTTCAGACGCATGTCGAGGATCGCCTGCGCCTGCACCTCGGACAGGCCGAAGCGCTGCATCAGGTTTTCCTTCGCATCGTCGTAGCTCTCGCGGATGATGCGGATGACCTCGTCGATGTTCTCCTCCGCAATCAGCAGACCCTCCAGCAGATGCGCGCGCTCGAGCGCTTTTTTCAGATCGAATTTTGTGCGCCGGACGATGATCTCCTCCTGGAAGGTGAGGTACTCGTCCAGAATGTGGCGCAGGGAGAGAATCTTCGGCTGCGACTGGTTGTCCACCAGCGCAAGCATGTTTACGGCAAAGGTTGTCTGCATCTGCGTCTGCGCAAAGAGCCGGTTCAGAACGACCTGCATGTTTGCGTCCTTTTTCAGCTCAATCACGATGCGCATACCGTTGCGGTCGGATTCGTCGCGCAGGCCGGAAATGCCATCCAGCTTCTTGTCGCGCACCTGCTCGGAGATGTTCTGAATGAGTTGGCGCTTGTTGACCTGATAGGGCAGTTCCGTCACGATGATGCGCAGGCGGTCATGTCCCCACTCCTCGGTCTCTGTGCGGGCGCGCACCACGATGCGGCCGCGGCCGGTGGCGTAGGCCGCGCGGATCCCGCTGCGGCCGACGATGATGCCGCGCGTCGGGAAGTCCGGGCCGGTAATGTGCTGCATCAGGTCGGAAAGCGTCGCATCCGGATTTTCCAGCACGCAGACGCAGGCGTTGATAACCTCGGTCAGGTTGTGCGGCGGAATGTTCGTCGCCATGCCGACGGCGATGCCGGAGCTGCCGTTGACCAGCAGGTTCGGGAAGCGCGCCGGGAGCACGCGCGGCTCCTTGCGGCTCTCGTCGAAGTTCGGATCCCAGTCCACGGTGTCCTTGTCGATATCGCGCAGCATCTCGTTTGCGATCTTCGACATGCGCGCTTCCGTATATCGGTAGGCAGCCGGAGGGTCGCCATCCACGGAGCCGAAGTTGCCGTGGCCGTCCACAAGCATATAGCGCATGGAAAAGTCCTGCGCCAGACGCACCATCGCGTCATAGACGGAGGCGTCGCCATGGGGATGGTAACGGCCCAGCACGTCGCCGACGCAGGTGGCGGATTTCTTAAACGGTTTGTCTGAGGTCAGATTGTCCTCATACATCGCGTAGAGGATGCGGCGGTGCACGGGTTTCAGACCGTCGCGCACGTCCGGCAGCGCACGTCCGACAATGACGGACATGGCGTATTCAATATAGGAGGACTGCATCTCATGGACGAGTTCGCTCTGTATGATCTTTTGATCGGGGAAGAGGATATCTTCCGGCTTATAATCCTTGGCCATTCGTGCACACCTCCTTTAAAAGTCCAGATTGACCGCGTATTTCGCGTTCTGTTCGATGAATTCCTTGCGCGGCTCGACCTTTTCGCCCATGAGCACGGTGAAGATCTCATCCGCGTGCACGGCGTCCTCCAGCGTGATCTGCTTGAGCGTGCGGGTCTCCGGGTTCATCGTCGTCTCCCACAGCTCGTGCGGGTCCATCTCGCCAAGGCCCTTGAAGCGGGCGATGTCGATCTTCGCGTTCGGATTGTCGCCGCGCATCTCGGCGGACACGGCGTCGCGCTCGTCGTCGGAAAAGGCCACGCGCGTAGTTTTGCCGCGCGTGAGCTTATACAGCGGCGGGATGGCAGAATAGACGTAGCCGCCGTCGATCAGCGGGCGCATGAAGCGGAAGAAGAACGTCAGCAGCAGGGTGCGGATGTGGCTGCCGTCCACGTCGGCATCGGCCATGATGATGACCTTGTGGTAACGCAGCTTGTTCACATCAAACTCTTCGCCGATGCCGGCGCCGAGCGCCGTAATGACCGGACTGAGCTTATCGTTGCCGTAGACCTTGTCGGCGCGCGCTTTTTCGACGTTGAGCATCTTGCCCCAGAGGGGAAGAATCGCCTGAAAGCGGGAATCGCGCCCCTGCGTGGCGGAGCCGCCTGCCGAGTCGCCCTCGACGATGTAGATTTCGGTCAGCGCCGGGTCGCGGTCGTTGCAGTCGCGCAGCTTGTCAGGCATGTTGAAGCCCTCCAGCCCGTTTTTGCGGCGGATATTTTCACGCGCGCGGCGCGCGGCCTCGCGGGCGCGGGACGCGGTCAGCGCCTTTTCCAGAATCACGCGGCCGACTGCCGGGTTTTCCTCCAAAAACTGCGACAGCTTGTCGAACACGACGGAATCGACCAGCGTGCGCATTTCGGAGTTGCCGAGCTTGGCCTTTGTCTGCCCCTCGAACTGCGGGTTCGTGAGCTTGACGGAGATGATCGCCGTCAGACCCTCGCGGCAGTCCTCGCCGGAGATGCTGTCGCCCTCCTTGAGGATGTTGGTGCGCTTGCCGTAGGCGTTGAGCGCACGCGTGAGCGCGGCCTTGAAGCCGGTCTCGTGCATGCCGCCCTCCGGCGTATGGATATTGTTCGCAAAAGAGACGAGAATTTCGTTGTACCCATCGTGATACTGCATGGCGATCTCGCACATGGAGTCCTGCCGCTCGCCGGACATGTAGATGCAATCCGGGTGCAGGGGCGTCTTGTTGCGGTTGATGAAGCCGACGAATTCGCGGATGCCGCCCTTGTAGCACATGGATTCGGACACCGGCTCCTCGCCGCGGTCATCCGTGATGGAAATGCGCAGGCCCGCGTTCAAAAACGCCTGCTCGCGCATACGAACGTGCAGCGTCTCGTAATCATACACCGTGTCCTCAAACATTTCCGGGTCAGGCTTGAAGCGCACGGTCGTGCCGCTGTGATCCGTTTCACCGATGACGGTCATGCCCTGCGTGATGTCGCCGCGGGAGAATTTCATCTGATAGATCTTGCCATTTTTATGGACTTCGACCTCCAGCCACTCGGACAGCGCGTTTACGACGGACGCACCCACGCCGTGCAGGCCGCCGGAGACCTTGTAGCCCCCGCCGCCGAATTTGCCGCCCGCGTGCAGTACGGTGAACACAACCTCCAGTGCGGATTTTCCGGTCTGCGGCTGGATGTCCACGGGGATGCCACGGCCATTGTCCGCCACGCAGATCACGTCGCCCGGTTCAATGGTGACCTCAATGTGGTCGCAATACCCGGCAAGCGCCTCGTCGATGGAGTTGTCCACGATCTCATACACCAAATGATGCAGGCCGGACGCGGAGGTGGAGCCGATGTACATGCCCGGACGTTTCCGGA
>JABLYK010000048.1 GCA_018265835.1 Oscillospiraceae bacterium
AGTTAACCTCCCGTGAATCGCGGCCGCTTTCGTGGTGCTTTGATAATATAGCACTTTTGCACACCGGTTGTCAACGGTTTTTTAAAATTAAATCCGGTAAAAATGAAGATTTTCAGAGCCGGTATTCTCGAAAAAATCCCTCCGCAGGGGCGGAGGGATTTTTCTTAGGAGCAGAAACGGTGTTTGCCGATGGTGACGATCAGGGGGCGTGACCAAATCCAACTGCTTGTTGCCGTAGATGGATTGAAATAATAAATCGCGCCGCCGGAGGGATCTGCGCCGTTGAGCGCGTCGCGCGCCGCGCGGTAAGCGCTCTCGGCGACCGGCTCGTTAAACTGTCCGTCGGCAATGCAACTGAACGCGCCGTTCTGATAGATGACACCGGACAGCGTATTGGGGAACGAGGGGTGCTTAATCCGATTGAGCACAACGGCGCCCACTGCGACCTGCCCGGAATACGGCTCACCGCGCGCCTCTGCGGAAATCAACCGCGCGAGCAGGTTGACATCCGCGCTGGAGCTGCCGCCGGTCGTGCCGCCGGAGCTGGTGTTCGCCTGAATTCCAAGCGCGGCAAGCGTTTGCGTGCCGACCTTCCCATCTACCGACAGGCCGTTGGCGCTCTGGAACTTGCGAACCGCCTGTTCCGTGCCGCTGCCGAAGATTCCATCCACCGCGCCGGTGTAATACCCCCACGCTTTGAGCTTGGTCTGGATCTGCGTGACGACCGCGCCGCTGGATCCTTTTTTATACGACGCCGCTTCGGCAGACGTGACCAGCGAGATCAGCAGCAGATTCACAGACAGAACCACGGCCAGCGCCAAAGCGAGCTTTCTTTTTTGCTTAGACATCGTCAAAACTCCTTCGCAGACGTTTCTATTCGATAGTCTGCGAAGGAGTGGTTCATGCAATGCGATTCAAATTTTGGAAATCTCAGCTTTTTCTCGATTTGACGTCCGCCAGCAGCCGCTCGGTAAACGCTTTCAGCTCCTCGACGCTCTGCTCGCCGGAGAGCGTGCGGACGGAGACGTTGCCGGCTTCCGCTTCCTTATCGCCCAACACGAGCATATAGGGGATCTTCTGCCCCTGCGCTTCGCGGATCTTGTAACCGATCTTTTCATTGCGCAGATCGGTCTCGACGCGCAGCCCTGCCCTGGTGAGATTGGAGGCGACATACTTTGCATAATCCGCCGCGCGGTCGGTGATGGGCATGACCTTCACCTGCACGGGAGCCAGCCACAGCGGGAATGCACCGGCATAGTGCTCCGTGAGGATGCCGATGAAGCGCTCGATGGAGCCGAAGCAGACACGGTGGATCATGACGGGGCGGTGCTTTTCGCCGTCCGCGCCGACGTATTCCAACTCAAAGCGTTCCGGCATCTGCATGTCGAGCTGGATCGTGCCGCACTGCCACGTGCGGCCAAGGCTGTCTTCCAGGTGGAAGTCGATCTTCGGGCCATAGAACGCACCGTCGCCTTCGTTGATGACATAGGGCTTGCCCAGCTCGTCCAGCGCGGAGCGCAGGCCGTCGGTCGCCTCCGCCCACTCCTCATCGGTGCCGATGTGATCCTCTGGCATGGTGGAAAGCTCCATGTGATAGCGGAAGCCAAAGAGCGAGTACACATCGTCGATCAGTTTCGCAACGCCCTTGATCTCGTCCTTGACCTGCTCACGCGTCATGAAAATGTGCGCATCGTCCTGCGTGAAGCAGCGCACGCGGAACAGCCCATGCAGAGCGCCGGAAAGCTCGTGCCGGTGCACCAGACCCAGCTCGCCCACACGCAGCGGCAGATCGCGGTAGGAGTGCGGCTGCGATTTGTACACCAGCATGCCGCCGGGGCAGTTCATCGGCTTCAGCGCAAAATCGACGTCGTCGATGACAGTGGTATACATGTTGTCCTTATAGTGATCCCAGTGGCCGCTGCGGTGCCAGAGATCCTGATTGAGCATGACCGGCGTGGAGATCTCCACATAACCGGCTTTTTTGTGGATTTCGCGCCAGTAGTCGATCAGCTGGTTTTTCAGCACCATGCCGTTGGGCAGGAAGAACGGGAAGCCCGGGCCTTCTTCCATAAAGGTATAAAGCCCCAGCTCCTTGCCGAGCTTGCGGTGGTCGCGCTTTTTGGCCTCCTCGATGCGGGCGAGGTAGGCGTCCAGCTCGTCCTTCTTCGGGAAGCAGGTGCCGTAAATACGCTGGAGCATCTTGCGGTTGCTGTCGCCGCGCCAGTAGGCGCCGGTCACACTGGTGAGCTTGATGGCGTTGCCCTTCACGCGACCAGTGGAGTCCAGATGCGGGCCGGCGCAGAGATCGACGAAGTCGCCTTGCCGGTAAAAGGAAATGACCGCGTCCTCCGGCAGGTCATTGATCAGCTCAACCTTGTACGGCTCCTCGCGCTCCTCCATGAACTGAATCGCCTCGTCGCGCGGAAGCTCGAAGCGCTCCAGGCGCAGCTTCTCCTTGCAGATCTTGCGCATCTCGGCTTCCAGCTTTTCGAGAATCTCCGGCGTGAACGGCTCGGGACTGTCAAAATCATAATAAAAACCGTCCTCGATCGCCGGGCCGATGGCGAGCTTCACCTCCGGGTACAGGCGCTTCATCGCCTGTGCAAGGATGTGGCTGGTCGTGTGGCGGTAGGTATCCTTATAAACCTTGTTTTCAAACGTATACTGTTCGTCCATAGTATATCCTCCTATCAAAAAAAGCACCCCTGCGCCGGTTGGGCACAGGGGTGCAGAAATGACACGGTTCCACCCTGAGTTTCACTCAGACGGCGCGTTAACGTGCGCCACGCGGGCTGCCTTACTGCGAAAAACGGTTCGGGCCACCGGCTCGGGAGTGGTGTGCGCCGCGCTTCGCTTCGGAACGCCTTTCAGCCTGAGGACGCTCTCTCTGAAACCACGGGAATGCGCGCGCAGTCTCCGTCACTGCCAATTTAACGGTACGATCTTATCACCATTGACTCCGTCTGTCAAGGACAAACCGCCGTCAGCGCCGGAACATAATTTTTTCGCTGTTGAACATCCGTGTCAGCACAAAGCTGGCAATCACGGTGCACGCCAGATTGACGCCCACCGTAAGCGCCACCGCCGCCGGAATCATCTCAAATGAGAAGATGCCGACCATTGCCTGCACGCTGTTGTAAAGCGGGATGCAGTAATACGCGAGCTGCGACTTCGCGCCGCTGCCGAACATGGCGGTGACGCCAAGGAAGATGACCACGATCATCAGCGGCATGATGGAAGTCTGCGCTTCTTTGATCGTCTTGGCATAGGCAGAGATAATCGAAATCAGCGCGACCAGCAGCAGCACAGTGGACAAAATGATCGCCGCGAGCACCAGATAATCCGCCGCCGTATAGTATGCCGCGCTCATCGTCTCGACGCCGCCCATCAGCTTCGGCAGGGACAGCATCGTGCCAAGGGTGCTCGACGCGCCCGACAGCAGCGCAATGATCGACAGCGCAAAAATTTTTCCAACCGCAAGCTCGCTGCGCTTCGTCGGCGTGACCAAAATGGTCGCAATCGTGCCGCGCTCCTTCTCGCCCGCGATGGCTTCCGGCGCGACGGACATGCATCCGGAAAACAGGAAAATCATCAGCAGCATCGGCAGCATGGAAGAGAAGATGGAGCCGGTGGCGTCCTTCTCGCTCGCAAGATCGTAGCCGCCGCCCGCGTTTACGTCAAACACATTCGCCAATGCCGATTCATACTGATTCAGCGTCTCATACAGCGCCTGATAAGCCGAACTGGACTCCGTGCGCGCGGAGTTGTAATAGATCTCCACCTGAGGCGGCGCGCTCCGCTCCGGGGAAGGCGGGTTTGCCACAGCCGCTTCAAAGTCCGCCGGGAACACGATCAGCGCGTCCAGCTCCTTGGCCTGAATCGCAGCCTTGCACGCTTCCACCTCGTCGGAGGAAGCGATCGTATCAACGTCGTAAAGCGTCTCCGGCAGCATCGTCTTCACAGAAGCGGGCAGCTCCACCGCCGCAACGGTAAACTGATAATCTTCCGCCGTGTCAAACTGATTGGCCAGCGCGCTGCCCATGAAGGAATACATGATGTAAATCAGCAAGCCCGGCAGCAAAACCGTAGAAATTACCATACGGCTGTCCCGGAAGAAGCGATCCAGTTCCTTTTTCGCAATGATCCAGATATTGCTTTTCATTTCGTCTCACCTGCCGTTTCCGCATACAGATCGAAGAAACGATCCTCCAGCGATTTCCCCGCCTTGACTTCCTCCAGCGGGCCGCAGGCGATCATTCTGCCATCGACGATGACGCCCACGCGGTCGCAGACCTTTTCTACAAGGCTGAAAATGTGCGTCGATACAATGATCGTCTTCCCCTGCTCGCGCAGTTCCGTGAGATAGTCCGTGACGACGCGCGCCGTCAAAACATCCAGACCGTTTGTCGGCTCGTCAAAAATGACGATATCCGGGTCGTGGGCCAGCGAAATGGCCAGCGACGCCTTCTGCTTCATGCCGGTCGAGAGGTTCGCAACCTTCACCTCGGCGAACTCGTCAATGCCGAAACGCGCAAAAATGGCCCGCTTGCGCTGATCCCGCACTGCCGGATCAACCCGGTGCAGCGACGCGAAAAAGTCATAAAGGTAGTTCGGCGTGAAGAAATCCTCCAGCTTCAACTCGCTGGTGAGAAAGCCGATTTTGGCACGTACATCCTCCGGCGCAGAAACGATGCTCGCACCATCAATGCGCGCGTCGCCGCCATCGGGCCGGATGAGCGTCGCCAGCATACGCAGCGTCGTCGTCTTCCCCGCGCCGTTTGGGCCGAGCAGGCCAAAAATTTCGCCGCGGTTCACGGAAAACGAGAGATCGTTCACCGCTACCTTGGTTCGCTCCTTTGCCCCTTCCAACTTCTGCTGCTTGGCCGAGAGCTTAAAGGTCTTTTTCAGACCGGATGCAATCAGGATTTCGTCCATCCGTTGCACCACCTTTCTTTATCTGTGTTTCTTTTTTATCTTAGCGAAAAAATCGCTAAAAGTCAATAGCGGATAATTCGCTAAACTACAATTGGAAATACTAAACTACTACTTGGAGAGGAGCGCTGCTCATGTATCAACGAATTCGGGATTTACGGGAAGATCGGGATATGACGCAAGCTCAGATTAGCGCAGTTCTCTCCTGTAGTCAACGCGTATATAGCAATTATGAACGCGGAGATATCGACATTCCGACAGAAGTGCTCATCAAGCTCGCCGATTTTCATAACGTGTCCATTGATTATTTGCTTGGACGCACAAACAATCCGCACACCGCCCGATGACGGTGTGCGGATTGTTGTTTCGTTACACATTGAAGCGGAACAGCGTCACATCGCCGTCCTGCATGACGTAATCCTTGCCCTCGGAGCGAACCAGCCCCTTCTCCTTCGCGGCGGCCATACTGCCGCAGGCTTTCAGATCGTCAAACGCGACGATCTCCGCGCGGATAAAGCCACGCTCAAAGTCGGAGTGAATCTTTCCGGCGGCCTGCGGCGCTTTTGTTCCGCGCCGGATCGTCCACGCGCGGCACTCGTCGCTGCCGCAGGTGAGAAACGAGATCAGCCCCAGCAGACTGTACGAGCACTGGATGAGCCGGTCGAGGCCGGACTCCGTAAGCCCCAGCTCTTCGAGAAACAGTTCGCGCTCCTCCGGCTCCAGTTCGCCGATTTCCTGCTCCACTTTCGCGCAGATCGGCAGCACCTGCGAGTCTTCGGCCTCCGCAAGCTGCTTCACCTGCTGATAATATCCGCAGTCCTCGTATCCGGCGGCAAACGTCGCCTCATCGAGGTTGGCTGCGTAGATGATCGGCTTGATGGACAGCAGATCGGAGGTTGCGAGCAGCGCCATATCCTCCGGTGCGCAGTCATAAGTACGGGCGCTCTTGCCCTCGTTCAGATGCTCCAGCAGGCCGCGGAACACATCCGCCTCGTGCAAAAACGCCTTGTCGCCGCCCTTGCCGGCCTTGGCCGCCTTTTCGATGCGTCGCTCGACCATCTCCATGTCGGCCATGATCAGTTCCAGATCAATAATCTCAATATCCCGCAGCGGATCGGTCGTGCCCTCCACGTGCATGACGTTCTCATCGTCAAAGCAGCGCACAACGTGCACAATCGCGTCCGTCGCGCGGATGTTGGACAAAAACTTGTTGCCCAGTCCCTCGCCCTTGGACGCGCCTTTGACCAGACCCGCAATGTCCACGAATTCAATGACGGCGGGCGTCTTTTTCTTCGGTTCGTACAGCTCCGCCAGATAGTCCAGCCGCGCATCCGGCACGGTGACCATGCCGACGTTCGGGCTGATCGTGCAGAAGGCGTAGTTTGCGACCTCCGCACCGGCATTCGTAATGGCGTTGAACAATGTGGACTTGCCGACGTTCGGCAGTCCGACGATACCCAGTTTCATAGATGCAATCTCTCCCATCCCGCAAAACAAGGGCGGACAAGCTTGCCCGCCCTGTTTCGGGTCAGTTTTGTGTGTCGTCCGGAGGCAGCGGAATCTCCGGAGGCTCCGCTTTGGACTCCTCCTGCTTCGGATTCACGTCCGGCACTTCGGGAGTCTCATCCATTCTGCGGATGACCTTTGCGGGCGGCTCGATCGTCTCGTCCGGATGGATGGGCATCTCGCCGTGTTCGCAATAGTAATCGAAGTCCTCGCCGTCAACCGTCTCGTGGAGCAGCAGATACTCCGCCAGTCCGGTCAGCAGGTCGGAATGCTCGTGCAGGATCTCCTCGCACTTGGCATACGCCTCGTCGAAGATGCGCTTGACCTCATCGTCGATTGTGGCTGCGGTCTTTTCAGAGTAGCTCTTGGTCGTGCCGAAGTCGCGGCCGATGAAAATGCTGTGGCCGGAATCGTCAAACGAAATGGGGCCAAGCTTCTCGGACATGCCGTACTTCATGACCATGTCGCGGGCGGTCGAGGTCGCCTGCTGAATGTCGCCAGACGCGCCGGTGGAGATATCGTCGAGGAAGATCTGCTCCGCCACGCGGCCGCCGAGCGACATGACAATGCTGTCGAACATCTCGCCGCGGGAGGTAAAGTTCTCCGCGTCCTCCTTCGGCCGGTACCAGGTGAAGCCGCCCGCCTGCCCGCGCGGCACGATCGTGATATAGTGCACGGGGTCGGCGTTCTTGAGGAACTTCGCCGCAATGGCGTGACCGGACTCGTGGTACGCGGTCAGGCGCTTGGCGCGGTCGGACATAATGCGGCTCTTCTTCTCCGGGCCCATGACGACCTTCAGAATTGCCTCGTCAATATCCGGCTGGGTGATGAACCGGCGGTGATTGCGCGTGGCAAGGATCGCCGCCTCGTTGAGCAGGTTTTCCAGATCGGCGCCGGCGAAGCCCGCCGTGCCTCTGGCAATGCTCTTGAGATTGACATCGTCGCCCAGCGGCTTGCCGCGGGCGTGTACCTTCAGGATTTCCTCGCGCCCCTTCACATCCGGCAGACCCATATAGATCCGGCGGTCGAAGCGGCCGGGACGCAGTAGGGCGTTGTCCAAAATGTCCGCGCGGTTCGTCGCGGCCATGACGATAACGCCTTCGTTGTTCGAAAAGCCGTCCATCTCGACCAGAAGCTGGTTGAGCGTCTGCTCGCGTTCATCGTGCCCGCCGCCAAGACCGGAGCCGCGCTGGCGGCCAACCGCGTCGATCTCGTCGATGAAGACAATGGCCGGGGCAACCTTCTTGGCCTGCTCGAACAGGTCACGCACACGCGATGCGCCGACGCCGACATACAGCTCTACGAAATCGGAGCCGGAGATGGACAAAAACTGCACGCCCGCCTCGCCCGCGACGGCCTTGGCCATCAGGGTCTTGCCGGTGCCCGGAGGGCCGACGAGCAGCACGCCCTTGGGGATGCGCGCGCCCATTTCGGTATAGTTGCCGGGCCGCTTGAGGAAATCGACGATCTCGGTGAGTTCTTCCTTTTCCTCGTCCGCGCCCGCCACATCGACGAACGTATATTTCTTCTGCCCTTCCTCAGCCGTGCGGGTGTGCGCCTTGCCGAACTTGCCAACGCCCGGTGCGCCGCCTCCGCCGCCCATCTTGTTCATCATCACGTACCAGACGATGATGAGAATGATCAGCACCGCCAGATACGGCAGGAAGGACATCCACCACGGGGCGATCCAGCCCTTGGCGTAATCATATTCCGTGAGGATACCGGCCTGCTTCTGCGCCTCGATCAGGTCGCCGAGGTCTTCGCGGAACCAGTCGGCATCCGGCAGCTCCTTGACAATTTCCGTCTTCCCGGACTCGTCAGCCTCGCGGAGCGTCAGCGTCAGCTCGCTGCCCTCCAGCTTGAAGGACTCGACCCGTTCCTGCCGGAACAAATCCTCAATTTCGGAGTAGGTATACTCCTTCTCCTCGCCCGGAGTGGTCAGGTAGAACATCAGCGCCAGCAGGATCACGCCGATCAGGGCGTAAAAACCAATATCTCTCGCGCGGTTCTTGTTCGGTTTCAAGTTTCAATCACATCCTTTGCATTGCGGAAGTCAGTTCGAGTAAACTTCCGGCTTGAGCACACCGATATAGGGTAGGTTGCGGTACTTCTCCGCATAGTCGAGGCCGTAGCCCACGACGAAAGCGTCCGGCACCTCAAAGCCGGCATATGTCGCATAGACCGGTGCCTTACGGCGTGCCGGCTTGTCCAGCAGGGTTGCAATGGTGATGGACGCCGGCTTGCGGACGCTGAGATATTCCTGCAAATAGTGGAGCGTGACGCCGCTGTCGAGGATATCTTCCACCAGAATGATATCCCGGCCCTCGATATCCTGATTCAAATCCTTGTTGATCTTCACGGCGCCGGTCGTGGTCGTCTGGCTTCCGTAAGACGACACAGCCATAAAATCCATGGCGCATGGGATGGTCACGAAGCGCATCAGATCCGCCATAAAGACAAAGCAGCCCTTCAGAACGCCGACGAACAGCGGTTCCCGGCCTGCGAAGTCTCTGGAAATCATCGCGCCAAGCTCCGCGGCGCGCGTCTGAAGCTGCTCCTCCGTCAGCAGAATCGTTTCAATATCGTCTCTCATTCCGCTCATAGTCATTCTCCCCACTTTTCATGCATCCGCTGCAAGGAAACGCGGATGACGGTATCGCCCGGCTGCGCGGCGCACCGCTCGGCGACGCCGAAGCCGGAAACGGCGATTGGCCCGGTCTCGTCCCGGATCACCAGCGCCGTATCTCTTTCTCTTCGGGTCAGCTTCCGCTCCGTGAACAGGTCGCTCAGCAGCTTGGTGCAGTTCCTGCCCGCGAGCCGGATGCGGTCCCCCGATTTTCGTGACGTAAGTGTTAGTTTACCACGAATGCTTGTACTTTTAAAGTAAAAAGTCGTTAACGTATTATGAATTTCAAAGGCCGTCTCCGGCAGGCTGGCCGACACGATCAGCTCCCGTTCCGGAAGAACAGCCGTCTCTCCCAAATGCAGCGCGCAATCGGTGCGCGGCGTCTCTGCCGCTTCGCCGAACCAAAGCCGCCCCTGCTCGCGCGTAACGCGCATACCGGGCAGATCGAGCGCCGCGCGCTCCGTTCCGGCGCACAGCGCATGAAGCGCTTCCACATGCGTCTGCGACAGCCCCGCGCCTGCGATCGTGCGAAACACGCGGCTGCGCACGGGGCGCGCCAGCGCCAGCAGCGCCGCCGTCGGAAGGCCCCGCTCCGGCGCATACTGCGCCAGAAACGCCGCCGCCAGCGCGCTGAGATACGCCTCATCCTCGCGCAGCAGCGCCGCCGTCTGCGCGGCGTGGCGGACAAACGCACCGTTGACGTCCTCCAGCACCGGTACCGCCGCGTGCCGCACGCGGTTGCGGGCGAACGCGTCCGAGGCATTGGAGCTGTCCTCCACGTGCGGGATTTCGTGCGCCAGCAGCCACTGCTCCACCTCCGCGCGCGTCGTATCCAGCATCGGGCGCAGAAGATTCTCCCGCACCGGTGGGATGCCGCCAAGCCCCCGCAGGCCGCAGCCGCGCGCAAGATTCAGCAGCATGGTCTCGGCGTTGTCGTTCGCGGTGTGCGCGGTGACGATCCATCGGCAGTCATTTTCTTCGGCGCACCGCTGCAAAAACGCATAGCGCAGCGTGCGCGCAGCTTCCTCCGCGCCCATGCCGCGCACAGCGGCGACGTCGCCGCTGCCGACATAGCAGGGCACGCCGTGCGCTTTGCAGAACGCGCGGACAAACTGCTCATCCCGGTCGGACTCCGCGCCGCGCAGCTGGTGGTTATAGTGCGCGCAGGCGACGGAAAATCCGTTTGCGTCTCCCAACTCCCGCATACGGCAAAGCAGGTACATGGAGTCCGCGCCGCCGGACACGGCGCACAGCACGCGCTCGCCGGGCGCGATGCAGTCAATATTCATCATCGTAGCGTTTTTCCGCAGAAACGAACGACGTATACTCCGGCAGCCACATCAGCTCCAGCGTGCCGGTTTCGCCGTGGCGGTTCTTCAGAATGATGGCTTCCGCCAGATTCGGATTTTCGCATTCTTTGTTGTAGTACCCGTCGCGGTACAGGGCGAGGACGATGTCCGCGTCCTGCTCGATCGCGCCGGATTCCCGCAGGTCGGAGAGCATCGGGCGCTTGTTCTGCCGCGCTTCGTTCGCACGCGAAAGCTGCGACAGGCACACGACCGGTACGTTCAGCTCCTTGGCCATGATCTTCAGCATCCGGCTCATGTCCGAAACCGCCTGCGTGCGGCTTTCGTTCGACCAGCTGTGGCCGCTGCCTGCGGACTGCATCAGCTGCAGGTAGTCGATCACGACGAGGCCGAGGTTGGGGATGCGGCGGCACTGGGCGTTCATGTCCGAGACGGAGAGCGACGGATTGTCGTCGATGCGGATGTCCGTCGCGCTGATGGTCGTTGCAGCAGTCCCAACGCGGCGCCATTCGTCCGTCGTCAGCTTGCCGGTGAGCAGCTTCTGGCTGTCGATCAGTCCCTCAGCAGCCAGAAGCCGCGTCGTGAGCTGCTCGCGCGCCATTTCCAGGGAAAAGATGGACACCGTCTTGCCAGAGGTCTTGCCGACATGCAGCGCAATGTTCAGCGCCATACTGGTTTTGCCCATACCGGGACGCGCAGCGATCAGGATCAGTTCGCCCGCGTTCAGGCCGAGGATGGTTTTGTCCAGATCGGGCAAACCGGTCGGCAGACCGGGGATGCCCCCGCCGCTGCTCGCCGCCTCCGACAGATTTGCATACACGCGCTGGATCACCATGGACACCGGCTGCAGTCCGCCGACATTGCGTCCCTGCCGCAGCGCATAGATCTTCCGCTCCGCCGCTTCGAGCATGGCGTCCGCCTCGCCGGAGCCTTCAAAGATCATATTGTTGATCTCGTCCGCCGCGACGTGCAGGTTGCGCAGCAGCGCCTGATCGCGCACGATCGCCGCGTACTTGAGCACGTTTGCCGCCGTCGGCGTGACCTGCATGACCTCCATCAGATATTGCTGCGTGGAGTCCTCGCGGTACACGCCGCGCACCTTCATCTGCTCCAGCACGGTGACGGCGTCGATGCTCTGCCCGTAGGAGAACATGGCGAAAATCGTGTCAAAAATGTCGCGGTTCGTCTGAATATAAAATTCGTCGGACTTGACCTTGTCGATCACATCCGGGATGCAGGCCGGGTCAATCAGCATCGAGCCGATGACCGCCTGCTCCGCCGGGGCGGAGTGGGGCGCCTGTCTGCCAAGCAGCTCCTCCATGACGTGTGCCTCCCTTGGGATTATTTGTCCTCGATGACGAGCACGCTGACGGTGCCGGTGATCTCATAGCCAAGCTTGCACTTGACTTCGAACGTGCCGAAGCTCTTGATCGGCTCAGCCTGAACGATCTTCTGCTTTTCGATCTCGATGCCGAACTGCTCACGCAGCGCCTCGCTGATCTCTCTGGAGGTCACGGAGCCAAAGAGCTTGCCCGCGCTGCCGGCCTTCGCGGCAATCTTCACCTGAATGCCGGAGAGCTTTGACGCGGTCTCCTGTGCGGCGGCCTTTTCCTTTGCAATCTGCGCAGCCTTGGCCTTTTCCTTGAGCTTATAGGCGTTGAGATTATCCGCGTTCGCCTCCATGGCGAGCTTACGCGGCAGCAGGTAGTTGCGGGCATAGCCGTCGGAAACTTCCTTCATTTCGCCCTTTTTGCCCTGTCCCTTCACGTCAACGTTAAAAATCACTTTCATAGCAGCAATCTCTCCTTTGCTTATTTTTCAAAATAATCGTCGATCGCGGCGCGCAGTTGCCGCACCGCTGCCGGCAGCTCCACATGGCTGAGCTGCACCGCCGCAGATGCGCGGTTGCCGCCGCCGCCGAGCTTCTCCATCAAAATCTGCACATTCACATCGCCGATGGACCGGGCCGACATGAACACGCCGTCCTCCACGGGGTAGACGACGATGGACGTATCCACGCCCGCGACGTTCAGCAGCTCATCCGCCGCCTGCGCCGCCACGACGCGATCCTGCGGCTGCTCCTGCACGGCGATGGCGATGCCGCTGCGATAAATTTTCGCATTCTGCAAAATGCGGTACTTGGCGACCGTGTGCGCCATGTCGCTCTGCAGCAGCTTTTTGACCTCCGAGGTATCCGCCCCGGTGCGGCGCAGAAAGGCCGCCGCTTCGAACGTGCGCTCCCCGGTGCGAATGGTGAAATTCTTGGTATCGAGCATCATGCCGGCCAGCAGCGCCTCCGCTTCGGCGCGCAGAATGTCCGGCTGTTCCACGATCTCCTCCAGCAGCTCTGCCACCAGCTCGCCCGCTGAGGAGGCATACGGCTCGTGGAAGCTCATGGTCGCGTTGGCGATATACTCCGCAGCGCGCCGGTGATGGTCGATGACCGCCACGCGGGTGCAGGACTCCAGCAGCGCCTGATTTTCCACCTGATCCGGACGGTTCGTGTCCACCACGACGAGCAGCGTATGGCTGTCCGCATGCAGGATCGCGTCCTGCGGAGTGAGGAACGCCTTGCTGTACTCCGGAAGCTTTGAAATCTTCTCCAGCAGCGGGTGCGCCGCCGTTTTGGATTGGTCGATCACGATGCGGCACGGGGTGTTCAGCTTGCGTGCGATGCAGCAGATGCCGACTGCCGCGCCGACCGAGTCCAGGTCCGAGTATTTGTGTCCCATGACGTAGACCTTGGAGGAGTCGCCGATGAGCTGGCTGAGCGCATTCGCCATGACGCGCGATTTCACCTTGGTGCGCGTTTCGATCTCGCTGCCGCGGCCGCCGAAGAACTCGAACGTGACCCGGTTTTTCACCACGGCCTGATCCCCGCCGCGGGAGAGCGCCATTTCCACGCCCAACAGGGCGAAGTTGTAGTTTTCCTCCAGCCCACTGCCGTCGCGTCCGATCCCAACGCTGACGGTGGCGTGGATCCCCGTCGGGCTGACGATGCTGTGCACACTGTCAAGCAGCGACGAGAATTGATCCTCCCGCATTTTCTCCAAATGCCGCTCCTCGAACACAAACAGATACCGCTCGCGGTCATAGCGGCGGAAAAAGCCGTTCTTCCCGTCGCACCACTGCAGGAGCTTATCCTCAATCGCGTCACGCAGCTCGTTTCGCTTGCGGTCGGACAGGCCGCGGATGAGCTCGTCATAATTGTCGATCACAAACAGGCCGATCATGGGCCGGGAATTGTAATACTCTTCCCGGATGGCTTCATAATCTGTCACGTCCACCCAGTAGGTAATGCCCATATAATTGCCGGTCTCGTCGCTCGGATTCGTGCGCACAAGGTTGCCGTGGATCTGGTATTTGCGGCCGTTGTGCTCCAGCAGTTCCGGGCACTGGGTGCTGCCCTCCATGAGCCAGCGTCCGGAAAAGGCAGGGATCACATCGACAATGCACATCTCGACCGACGGCTTGCGGATGTTGCAGACATCAAAAAAATTCTGATTGGCCCAAATGAGCTTGGAGTCCGCCGGACGGAACACGGCCATCGGTAGCGGGAAGTTTTGCAGCGTATTGTTTTTGGCCGACTCTGCATCATACGTGACGGATTCGATGTACCGCATGAGCGCCTTGCGCTTCGTGCGCTGCATAATCAGCGAATAGACGATCAAAATCAGAATGATGACGCCCTCTGCGATGGACAGCCAGAGCTGATCTGAGAAAAAGAAGGTCGCAACGGCAAATATGATCAAAAACAGCAGAAACATCCGTGAGTTCGGCATCAGCGCGCGCTGAATTTTGGAATAGTTCGGCGCTTTCGGCTTCTGATCGCTCATAATCTCTCCTCCTCACGCAGGAAAATGGAATACGCGAAAATTGCATCTATCGTATCAGGTTATTATAACAAAGACAAGAAATCTTTACAATACAAAAAAAGCGCCGGACCGCAAAGTGAAAAAGTCAAGATTAAATTGCAAAAGTTCACAAATAATTTCAAATTAGCA
>JABLYK010000049.1 GCA_018265835.1 Oscillospiraceae bacterium
CATTAAGCCCTTCTAGGGCTTTTTCAAACCACGCGTTTCACGCGTGGTTTTGATTACCGGGATTCAGACTGGAGCTTCTTTTCCAGACACACAAGCTGTACGCCGGGGATGCCGTTGAAGTCACACGGCACAATGCCGACCTCCTTGTAGCCCAGCTTCCGGTAGAGCGTCCGCGCCGCAAGGTTGCGTGCGTTCGTATCCATCCGCAGATAAGGACAGCCGCGCTGCGCGGCGAGCGCCTCATAATACCGCACGAACTGCGTGCCATAGCCATTGCCCGCCGTGTCGGGCGCGACGACGAGCGTATGCAGCACGAGGACTTCCTCGTCCGGCGCGGGAAACTCCCACGCGGCTTCGGCGTAAACCGGAACCTGCTCCTGATTGATCTTGGCCGCCGCCACGATCGCGCCGCCGGAATCCAGCACAAACAGCTCCTCCTGAGCCAGGGCGTCCAGCGCCGTTTGCGCCGTCGGGTAGACGCCTTTGATCCAGCCGGTCGTACAGGCGCCGTTTGCCTCCTGCTCCAGAATCGCGTCGTAAATGCGCACGACGCCCGGAATGTCCTCTCGGGTTGCTTTGCGGATCATGACCCGTCTCCTCTCTGTTGTGGGTTGTTTTGACCGCATTGTACCACAAAGCCGGGCGAAAGTCTATTCCTGCAGCGTTTGGAGATGCTGGTCGGTGAACGCGGTGAGCGCGTCAAAGTCCATGCACGGGTGGTAGACGGCCTCCAGCTCGTCGTGCAGCAGCTTCGCCGCCTGAAGCTGGCGGATTGCAGCCTCGAGCGCCTGCTGCTGCAGACGCTTGTCGGCGCGCATACGGGGGCGCAGCGCGCGCAGGCGGGCGCTGTCCGGAATGGCGTCGAGCCGGATGTGCCGCACGGTGGCGTGCGGGCATGGAAGCTCCGAATCCGCGGTGAGAAAAGCAAGGTGCAGGTCCGGAACAAGCACCGCCTCGGTGCGCTCTGGCAGCAGGGGGGCGGGGCAGACGATCAGCGCCAGACCGCGCTGCAGCGCGTGCTCACGGATGACGCGCAGATAGTCCTCCGCCAGCCCGCAGTCGTTGTCGAGCAGATAGACCCGTTCCGCAAGCGTTTCGACGGTTTGCGGGAAGGCTGCCTGCCCCTCACAGGTGACGGCGCGCAGAAAGCGCTTTTCAAACCGGCCGGGCACGGCGCCCTTTTTCACTGCACCGAATTCCCGCAGTGCGGTTCCGGCTGCGCGGCGTCGGGCGGCAGCGCGGTCCTCGGGGAAGAGCAGCCCCGGCTGCTTGCGCGCGTCGAGCGCGGCGGCTGCGGCCAGATATTCGTATGCACGGCGGTAAAACAGCGGGTAATCCATGCTGAGCTGCCGGATGCGCTCCGTATCCAGCAGCTTCGTGCGGCAAAACGCGCCAAGGTCGAGGTAGTCCCCGGTTACGCCGAATATGGCGGGGTCGCAGACGTGCGGCGCCGTACCGTCCAGGTAGCCGGTGTTCGTCTCCGGAAAAAAGACCCCGTCGAGGGAGCTGGGGTCGCCGGAGCAATGCAGATAGACCGTGTGCAGGCCGAGCTGCTGCGCGCGCTCGCCGACGCGCTTGAGAAAGGTGGATTTGCCGCAGCCGGGGCCGCCCTTGAGGATGTGGACGAACCGGCCCGGCTGCCGGAGAAAATGCGAAAAAAACGAGCAGTAGCCGGCGCCGGTGTTGGCGCCGAGAAAATAGCGTGTTTCCAGTCCCTTATCCATACCGAAACCTCACAACATCAAGTTGCTACAGCTTATGCAGCGGCGCGCGCAGTTGACAATCTGCATGCCGCGAAAGGGATTGACAATCCACGGAAAAGATGGTATTCTGACAAAAAAGAAGCACTGGGTGAGCACCTACCAGCAGTCAGGCTAACGGTCTGGCTGCTTTTTGTTTCTGCGCCCGGAGCAGTTCCGCAAACAGGAGGTTTTTTGGATGTTTTCGTATGTATGGCCGATCGCGCTCGTGGTGATTTCCAATATCATCTATCAGATCTGTGCAAAGTCCCAGCCCGAATCGCTCCATCCGCTCGCATCCCTGACAGTGACCTATGTCGTTGCCGCTGTCGCGTCCGGAATTTTGTACTTAGCCCTGAACCCGGATGCGAATCTGATGCGGGAATACCGCAGGCTCAGCTGGGCGCCCTTTGCGATGGGCGTCGTCATCGTCGGGCTGGAGACGGGGTTCCTCTATGCCTACAAGGCCGGGTGGCAGGTCAGCACGGCGTCGCTTGTGCAGAGCGCGTTTTTGTCCGTCGCGCTGATTTTCGTCGGCTTTCTGCTCTACCACGAGGCCATCACATGGAACAAAATCGTCGGCATCGCCTTCTGTCTGATCGGGCTGGTGTTCATCAACCGGTGACCGGTGCTGCCGGTTGACAATTTCCTGCGGTGCGTCTATAATTGCACGCATGCCGCACGAAACGGAGGATCCTATGATACAGGCACTGATTTTTGATTTTGACGGCACGCTGTTCGACACCGGGCCGGGCATCCTGCGCAGCGTACAGTACGCACTGGAGCGCTTCGGCATCCATGAGACGGATCTGCGGAAGCTGCGCAAATTTGTCGGGCCGCCGCTGATGGACTCGTTCATGGAGCTGTACGGTATGCCGCCGGAGCAGGCAAAGGACGCGGTGGCATTCTACCGCGAGCGGTATACGCCCGTCGGCTTGCTGGAGTGCGAACCGTATCCGGGGATGCCGGAGCTGCTGGAAAAACTGCGCGCCAAGGGCTTCCGCCTGGGCGTTGCCACCGGAAAGCCGACGCAGATGGCAGAGCAGATTTTGAAAAACCACGGGATGGAGCGCATCTTCGATTGCGTATACGGCAGCGAGCCGGACGGCCTGCGTGCCAGGAAGGAGGAGGCCATCACGGCGGCGCTGGAGACGTTCGGTCTGACTGGAGCGCGGACGTGCGAGGCGCTGATGATCGGCGACCGGAAGTATGATGTTGCGGGCGCACAAACGTGCGGCCTTACCTGTGTCGGCGTGTATTACGGCTATGCAGAACCCGGCGAGCTGGAGCAGGCCGGCGCGGCTGTCACGGTGGACACCGTGGAGGCGCTGGGAGAATATCTTTGGAATCTGAGCTGAAAAAATCACCGGCGGCGTGCATTGCACGCCGCCGGTTGCGTCTGTTTACAGCAAATTTTCTTCGGTTTCCGGGTTGAAAAGATGGATCAGATCCTCCGGGAAAGTCAGGCTGACCTCAGTACCATAGGCGAGACCGCCGCGCTGCGAGGCGTCCAGCTCGGTGGTCGGAACGCGCACGACGATGTCCTTGCCAAAACAGGACAGGTGCAGGTGAATTTCGCTGCCCATCATTTCGGAGACGTCCACGGAAGCCTGCATGGTGTCCGGGCCGGACTCCTTGAGTATGAGATGCTCGGGGCGACAGCCGACGATGACGTTGCCCGCCGGAGTATCCTTTTCGGCCAGTGCCGTTTGCATCCGCTCAGAAAGGGCGATCTTTGCGCCGTTGACCGCCAGCGTATATGTGCTTCCGTCCCGGATCAGCTCGCCGTCGAAGAAATTCATCTGCGGCATGCCGATAAAGCCGGCGACAAACATGTTGGCGGGGTGGTCAAACACCTCCTGCGGCGTGCCGATCTGCATGATCCAGCCGTCCCGCATGATGACGATCCGGTCGCCAAGCGTCATGGCTTCGGTCTGGTCATGGGTAACGTAGATAAAGGTGGTGTCGATCCGCTGACGCAGTTTGATGATCTCGGCTCGCATCTGGTTGCGGAGTTTTGCGTCCAGATTGGACAGCGGCTCGTCCATCAAAAACACCTTCGGCTCGCGGACAATGGCGCGGCCGATGGCCACACGCTGCCGCTGGCCGCCGGACAGCGCCTTCGGCTTGCGGTCCAGATACTCCGTGATATCGAGAATCTCGGCCGCTTCGCGGACGCGCTTGTTGATCTCGTCCTTGGGAAGCTTGCGGAGCTTGAGTGCGAACTCCATGTTTTCGTACACGGTCATGTGGGGATACAGAGCGTAGCTCTGAAAGACCATGGCGATATCGCGGTCTTTCGGCTCTACGTTGTTCATCAGGACGTCGTCGATGTAAAATTCGCCCTCGGAGATTTCCTCCAGCCCGGCGATCATGCGCAGGGTGGTGGATTTGCCGCAACCGGAGGGGCCGACCAGAACGATGAATTCCTTGTCGGCGACATCCAGGTTGAAGGCGTGAACCGCTTCGACGCCGCCCTCATAAATCTTCTTGACGTCTTTCAGCTTCAAAGTTGCCATAGGCACAGGGCCGTAAAAGGGATGCCTCTGCAAGCCCTTTCTCGCCATGGAGGAGCAAAACGACCATGGCTTTGCGACAGGTCTCCACACTGCCGCACCGCCGGCCCGGCGGAAGTTACCTCCTTATTTTCGCCGCAGGAGCGCTATTGGAATGGAGTAGCAGACCGCGGTCAAAATATGCGCTTCGGAAGAGTTCAATGCGGTGTGTCCATATCAAGAAGACACTCTTATTTTTTTATTATATAAACTGCACATAAAAAAAGTCAAGAATTATTTGCGGGCAAACTGAAATGCACAGAAAATGTGGGATACTTGTTAAAAAGATTGAAAGAAATTGTGCGTTCCCCATTGACGAAAGATATCAAAAGAAGGTACAATGCAAAACGAGCCTATGTCAAAAATAGACTTGCAACGATTATTTTTAAGGAGGACATGAAATGAAGAAGTTTGTTGCACTGCTTCTGGCCCTGACCATGATTCTGGCTCTGGGCGCCTGCAGCACTTCTGACAAAGGTTCCGCCGACAAGATCGAGCTGAATGTCGTCGCCGCCCAGTACGGCACGAATACTGCTTCTTGGTGGGACAACTTTGTCAAGGAGTTCGAGGCTGCACATGAGAACATTGACCTGAACGTGGAAGTCGTCTCTTGGAACGACATCTCCACCGTGGTCAACACCCGCATTTCGAACGATCAGGCTCCCGACATCCTGAACATCGACGTCTTCGCCGATTACCAGGCCGACGGTCTGCTGCTGCCCGCGAAGGACTACGTCTCCGAGGAAACCTACAACAAGATGTACCCGGCGTTCCTGGAGCAGTCCGAGATCGACGGCACCGTCTGGGCGATCCCCGATCTGGCTTCTGCCCGCGCACTGTACTACAATGTTGACATTCTGAAGGCAGCCGGCGTGGAAGTGCCTACCACCTGGGACGAGCTGACCGCTGCCTGCGAAGCGCTCAAGGCTTATGACTCCAGCATTTATCCCTGGGGCATCGACATGACCACCGACGAAGGCCAGGCTGCGTTCGCTTACTACACCTGGAACAACGGCGGCGGCTTTGTGGACGAGAACGGCAACTGGACGCTGAACAGTGAGAAAAACGTTGAGGCCATTGAGTATGCCATCGGCCTGATCAAAGCCGGCTACACCAACACGGACCCCGCGACCGAGACCCGCTATGACCTGCAGGATCTGTTCTGCGCGGGTAAGCTTGCCATGATGATTGCGCCCAACCAGCTCTCCGGTCTGGCCAAGGCTGCGAACGTCAACTTTGCAGTTTCTGAGATCCCCTCCAACACGGGCGAATCCGTTTCCGCCGGTGTTATGGACCGCTTCATGTGCTTCGACAATGATTACTCCGAAGAAGAGCTGGAAGCGATCAAGACCTTCTTCGACTTCTTCTACGACGACACCCGGTATTCTGACTGGGTCATCATGGAAGACTTCCTGCCCGCAACCACCACCGGCGGCGAGATCATGGCTGCTGCGGACGAGAGCGCGGCCGCTTGGGTTGACATCGTCGGCTCCAGCAAGTTCTACCCGACCGCTCAGGCCAAGTGGGCTGATGTGAAGCAGGGCGTCATCAAGGCGGAGCAGTCCGCACTGCTGGGCGGCAGCGTGAAGGACGCGCTGGACGCACTGCAGACTCAGATCGCCGGAAGCTGAGAAGCGCTTCCTTCTCGACAATTCGGTAATTTGTGAATCCACCGTGGGCCGGGCTGTTATGGCCCGGCCCACTTTGCCGCCGGCGGATGGACGAATGATTCGATCTCCTTCAAAGCATTGCCCGCTTCCGTGTTTTGAAGCAGATCGAAGTATGGCTAAGACCAAACGCAGCGCGTTTCGTCTCAATGTTGGGAGATGTATCTGTGAAAAAGAAATGGAGATCCGCAGAACCCTACCTTTGGATTCTGCCAAGTGTAATTTTGATGGCGATTTTTATCATCGTCCCCATCTTCTATGTATTCAAAATGGCCATGAGCGACGTCAGCAAGACGGGAAAAATCCGAGGCTTTGCCGGGTTTGAAAACTTCTCTTCGGTGCTCAGCGACGCGTCGTTCGGCATGGTTATGAAAAACACCCTGATCTGGACGATTGCCGTCGTAGGGCTGTCCACGATTCTGGGCTTTATGCTGGCGCTGATCCTGAACAACAAATTCCGCGGCCGCAAAATTGCCCGCGCCATTGTGGTTTTCCCATGGGCCACCACGCTGGTTATTCAGGCAAGCGTCTGGAATTTCATCATCAACACGGACTATGGCACCCTGAACACCCTGCTGATGCGGCTGGGCATCATTCATCAGGCGATCAACTGGACGCCGACGCCGGAAGCGTATTTCGCGTGGGAGATTGCCTGCGGCATTTTCGTCACGATCCCATTTGTGACGTTTACAGTCCTGTCCGGCCTGCAGAGCATCGACCAGTCTTATTACGAGGCGGCCACGGTGGACGGCGCCAACTACTGGCAAAAGCTGTTCAAGATCACGGTTCCGCTGGTTCGCCCGTCGCTGACGGTGTCCACCGTGCTGAACATCATCTACGTCTTTAACTCCTTCCCGATCATCTGGACCATGACCAAGGGCGACCCGAGCAGCCACACCGACACGTTGGTGACGTATCTATATAAGCTGGCGTTCTACAATGGCCGGCAGGGCGAGGCTGCTGCGGTTTCCGTGATCGGATTCCTGATCTTGCTGATCTGCGCCAGCGTTTATATGGTCTCCACGCTGAGAAAAAAGGAGGGCGACTGAGATGAGTGAGCCGAAAAACAGCATCAAAAAGCCGGTATCGGCAAAAAAGGTGATCCTGCGGGTGCTCCTTTACTTTGTCGTTCTTGACGTTTGCGTGATTACGCTGTACCCTTATTTCGTTATGCTCTGCACGGCGCTGAAAAGCCGCGCGGAGATCTTTTCCATGAACGGGACGATTCTGCCGGTCACCGCCGTCTGGTCCAACTTCATTGACATCTGGAAGCGGGCGCCAATGGCGAAGTATCTGCTCAACTCTGTCCTGATCGCAGGCGGCTCGACGCTGATCGCCATGCTCTGCGGCATCCCTGCGGCCTATGCGCTCGCGCGTATGAAGTTCAAGGGGCAGACCGCGTTTCTGGGCTTTATCATCGTCTCTCAGATGTTTGCGCCGGTCGTTTTGCTGATCGGCATCTATAAGGTCATGATGTCGCTGCACATGACCAACAGCATCATCGGCCTGATCTTCATCAATGCGGCCTTCAATCAGGCGTTCACCGTCTGGCTGCTGCGCGGCACGTTCCTGAGCATCTCCCCGGAGATGGAGCAGGCGGCGAAGATCGACGGCTGCAACAAGATGCAGGCCATGTTCCGCGTGCTGCTGCCCGTGGCGGCGCCTGGCATCGTAACCACGCTGATCTTCATCTTCATCAACGCGTGGAACGAGTATACCGTTGCGCTGACCCTGATTTCCACAGACACGCTCAAGCCGCTGACCGTCGGCATCAACATTTTCAACGGCTACAACATGATCGAGTGGCAGTACCTGTTTGCTGCGTCCCTGTTTGCGGTCATCCCCGTCGTCATTCTCTTCATGTGTATCGAGAAGAATCTGGTCAGTGGGCTGGCTTCCGGCGGCGTGAAGGGCTGAGCGGCAAAAATACGGATTTGGTTGAGGAATTCCCATGTACGTTTTCAACACAAAAGCGGCCATTTGCATCGGCGACGCCGAATGGCTGGACGGATATACGCCGCCTTGTAACGACTGATCCGGAACAAAAATGCAAATTACAAGGGAGCAGTATGCAATGAAAGAACCTGTACTGGTTATTATGGCCGCCGGAATGGGGTCCCGTTTCGGCGGATTGAAGCAGATCACCGCTGTGGACAAGGAAGGACACAGCATCATCGACTTTTCCATGTACGACGCATGGAAGGCCGGCTTCCGCAAGGTGGTGTTCATCATCAAGCATGAAATCGAAGCGGATTTCAAAGCGGCGGTCGGCAAACGCATGGAAGCATATTTCGATGTGAGATATGTCTTTCAGGAAGTGGATAAAATTCCGGAGGGCTTTGCAGTTCCGGAGGGACGGACGAAGCCCTGGGGCACCGCGCACGCGATCGCCTGCGCAAAGGACGCCATCGACGGTCCCTTTGCCGTGCTGAATTCGGACGATTATTATGGCGCGCACGCCATTCAGACCATCTATGATTTCCTCAAGGCGGAGCACCGTCCAAACGAACATGCGATGGTGGGCTATTTGCTGCGCAACACCGTGACGGACAGCGGCTATGTCTCCCGCGGCGTATGCACCGTCCGGGACGGCTATCTGCAGGCCGTGACCGAGCGCACCCACATTGAAAAGCGCGGCAGAGACGCTGCCTATACCGAGGACGGCACACAGTATACCGACCTGCCCGGCGATACGGTCGTTTCCATGAACCTCTGGGGCTTCCAGCAGGAGCTTCTGGCGCAGTTCGTGGATGGGTTCCCCGCGTTTTTGGAGGAGAACCTCCCCAAAAACCCGCTCAAGTGCGAGTATTTTCTCCCCGCTGTGGCGAATGCCCAGCTCCGGGATGGGCTTGGCACGATCCGGGTTCTCCCGACGGACGACGTTTGGCACGGCGTGACCTATTCTGAGGATCTGCAGTCGGTTCAGGACGCGATCCGGACCATGAAGGAGCAGAAGCAGTATCCGGCAGAGCTGTGGATGCAGCCTTCCGCGGCATACCATTTCGCGTTGGAGGGCGCGCCCTTCTCCATGGAGCGCTATGGCAGCGGCCATATCAACGAGACCTATCTGATGGTCACCACGACCGGCCACCGGTATATTCTCCAGCGCATCAGCGACGCCTTTGACGTTCCGGCACTGATGCAGAACATTGAGGCTGTGACGAAGTTCACGGCGTCGCACGCGTGTGATCCCAGAAGCACCATGCGTCTGGTGCCCACGCTGGACGGTCAGAGCTATTATCAGGATGCGACCGGCAACTATCGCGTCTATGAGTTTGTGGAGGGCAGCGTCTGCCTGCAGGCGGCGGAGACACCGGCGGACTTTTACGAGAGCGCCGTTGCCTTTGGATCGTTCCAGCAGATTCTGGCGCAGTTTCCGGCGGAAACGCTGAGCGAGCCAATCCCCAATTTTCACAACACGGAGGATCGCTACCGCATTTTCCACGAAGTGCTGCAAAAGGATCCCTGCGGACGTGCCGGCGGCGCGCAGCCGGAGATCGACTTTGTGCTGGCGCATGAGCCGGAGGCCGGCACGCTCCAGCGGATGCGGGAGAGCGGCGCGCTGCCGCTGCGCGTGACACACAACGATACCAAGCTGAACAACGTCATGCTGGACGAAAAGACCCATAAGGCGCTGTGCGTGATTGATCTGGACACGGTCATGCCCGGACTGAGTGCATACGATTTTGGCGACTCCATCCGCTTCGGCGCCGCGACTGCGGCGGAGGACGAGACGGAGCTTGAAAAAATGACGATTGATCTGGAGCTGTTCCGCGTCTTTACGCGCGGCTTTTTGAAGGCGTGCCCCGACCTCACGGAGCAGGAGATCGCGATGCTGCCCATGGGCGCCAAGATCATGACGCTGGAATGCGGCGTCCGCTTCCTGACCGACTATCTGGACGGCGACCACTACTTTGCCGTGCACCGTCCGGCGCACAACCTGATCCGCAGCCGCACGCAGTTCCGGCTGGTCTCGGAAATGGAGGCCAAGTGGGAGCAGATGGTGCAGATCGTAAAGGAGGAGGCCGGAAGATGAAGCTGCATGGCATTGAGATCCCGGTCAAGAACGCCCCCAAGCTCGACCCGGCGTTCATTCCCATTCTGAAATTCAACCGGGCTTTTCTGGCGACTGCCAAAAAGCCCGTGTCCATCGCGGTGGAGCGGGCAGACGGCCAGATGGCGGCCTGCCGCACCTTTGTCCACGGCACCCCGGAAATGGCGGAGGCCGACCATTATTATGTCAACCGTCTGGTCAAGACCATCCTGTGGATGAAGGGCGGGTTCAAGATTTATGTGGCTGGTGACGAAGGGACTTACCGCTATCTGAAGCGCGCTTACTCCGCCGGGGGCGAGCAGGACTTCGACTTCGACTACATGGCCAACATTTTTGAGCGCCCCTTTGAGGTCGTTCTGGTGGACCAAATTCCCGCAGCCAAGGATTGCCCCAAGAAGATGGGCGGGCATCTGGAGGGCTGCCGCATCGGCTTCGATGCCGGCGGCTCCGACCGGAAGGTTTCCGCTGTCATCGACGGTGAGAGCGTCTATTCCGAGGAGGTTGTGTGGTTCCCCAAGGTGACTGCCGATCCCGATTATCACTACGACGGCATTGTGGCCGCGCTGAAGTCTGCCGCCGCGCATCTGCCGCGGGTGGACGCGGTGGGCGTGTCCTCCGCCGGCGTGTATATCAACAACCGCACCATGAACGCATCCCTGTTCCTGAAGGTGCCGAAGGATCTGTTTGACGCCAAGGTGAAGGATATCTATATCCGCGCCATTACCGACACGTTCGGCGACGTGCCCTTTGAAGTGGTCAACGACGGCGATGTGTCCGCACTGGCCGGCACCATGAGTCTGGGTGAGCCGAATGTGCTGGGCATCGCCATGGGCACCAGCGAGGCCGTGGGCTATGTGGACGGCGAAGGCCGCATCACCGGCTGGCTCAACGAGCTGGCCTTCGTTCCGGTGGACTGCCATCCCGACGCGATGGAGGACGAGTGGAGCCACGACATCGGCTGCGGCGTGAAGTATTTTTCGCAGGATTCCGTCATCAAGCTGGCGCCCCGCGCGGGCATCGAGCTGGACGAAAGCCTGCCGCCTGCCGAAAAGCTGAAGGTGGTGCAGCGCCTGATGGCGGAGGATTCCGCCGCCGCTGCGGACGTGTACGCCACCATCGGCACGTATCTGGGGCATACGCTGGCCTATTACTATGACCTGTATCACTGCAAGCACGTGCTGCTGCTGGGCCGCGTCATGAGCGGCAAGGGCGGCGACATCATTCTGGCCGAGGCCAGGCGCGTGCTGGCAGACGAATATCCGGAGCTGACCGGAGCGATCTTTCCGACCCTGCCCGATGAGAAGTTCCGCCGCGTGGGGCAGTCCGCAGCTGCGGCCAGTCTGCCTGCGCTGAAAAAGTGAGGGCAGCGCAATGACACACATCAAAAACGCAAGGATCTTCGTGAACGGCGCTTTTACAGACGGCAGCATTGTGTTTGACCGCAAAATCACGGCGCTGGGCGCGGTGGAGGGCGCAGCGGATGTGGACGCAGCGGGGGACTATGTCATCCCCGGCCTGGTCGATATCCACACCCACGCCGCCATGGGCGCGGACGCGAGCGACGGGATTCCGGAGGGAATGCCCGTGCTGTCGCGCTTCTACGCCGCCCATGGCGTCACATCGTGGTGTCCGACGACCATGACGTTGAAAGAGCCGGTGCTGACGGAAGCCATGCACACCATTCGGGACTTTGTGCGCCCGGAAAACGGCGCGAAGGTGGCGGGCGTCAACCTGGAGGGGCCGTTTCTCTGCTATGCCAAGCGCGGCGCACAGGCGGCCGAAAATCTCCATGCTCCGGATGCGGAGCTGTTCAAGCGGCTCAACGAGGCCAGCGGCGGCATCGTCCGGCTGGTCACCGTCGCCCCGGAGGAGCCGGGCGCAATCGCGTTTATCAAAGAAGTTTCCAAGCTTGCCACGGTGTCCATCGGGCACACCACGGCGGATTATGATACCGCTATGGCCGCCTATGCGGCGGGGGCCAGCCACGCCACGCACCTGTATAACGCCATGCCGCCGCTGCACCACCGCGCTCCGGGCGTGATTGGCGCGGCGTCCGACAGCGGCGCTACGGTGGAACTGATCTGCGACGGCATTCACAGCCATCCGGCAGTGGTGCGCGCCACATTCCGCCTGTTTGCGGGGAAAGTGGTGCTGATTTCCGACTCGATGCGTTGCACAGGCTTGCCGGACGGCAATTACAGCTTGGGCGGGCAGCCGGTGACGGTGATCAACGGAAAGTGTGTTCTTACCGGAACAGACACCATAGCCGGCTCCTCCATCCATCTGCTGGACGGTGTCCGCCGGGCAGTTTCCTTCGGCGTGCCGCTGGAGACCGCCGTTACCGCCGCTACGCTGACGCCCGCAAGGGTGATTGGCCGGGCGGACGAGATCGGGTCATTGGCAGTCGGCAAGTGCGCCGACCTTGTGGTGCTGGATAAGGCCCTGAACCTGAAGGCCGTTTACATCGACGGCAAGCGGATTTCCGGCGGAGAAAGGGAGGAAGCACTGCAATGAAAATCATTTCCACAAAAGACTATGCTCTGATGAGCCGGCAGGCTGCCAATATCATCTCTGCGCAGGTCATTCTGAAGCCCAACAGCGTGCTGGGGCTGGCCACCGGAAGCAGCCCAATCGGCACCTATCAGCAGCTCATCGCGTGGTATCAGAAGGGCGATCTGGATTTTAGCCAGGTTCGGAGCGTGAATCTGGACGAGTATGTGGGGCTGGACATCCACAGCACCCAGAGCTACGTCTATTTCATGCGCCACAACTTCTTCGACCACATCAACATCGACCGGAGCAATACCCATATCCCGTGCGGCACCAATCTGGATGCCGAGGCGGAGTGTGCCCGCTATGACGACGTGATCCACGGTCTCGGCGGCATTGATCTGCAGCTTCTGGGACTGGGTCACAACGGCCATATCGGCTTCAACGAGCCGCAGGATTGCTTCACCAAGGGAACCCACCGCGTGGCGCTGACGGACGCCACCATTCAGGCGAACAAGCGCTTTTTCGAACGGGAGGAGGACGTGCCCCGTTTCGCCTATACCATGGGCATCTGCGACATCATGCAGGCAGAGCGCGTGGTCATGGTGGTCAGCGGCGAGAGCAAGGCCGGTATTGTGAAAGAGGCCTTTTTCGGCCCGGTCACGCCGCGCGTGCCCGCATCAATCCTGCAGCTGCACAAGGACTTCATCCTGGTTGCGGACGAGGCGGCCCTGTCTGCCGTCTAAACTTCGCGCCGCCGCTTGCATCGCGGCGGCGCGTGTGATAGGATGATTCCATCAGCCGAATTTTTCAGAAAAGCGGAAAAAGGGGAGGAACCTCAATGAAAAACATGGTTCGGGAAAAACTGCTGGCCGGGAAACCGACGCTCGGCACGTTTTTTGAAACCGGCAGCGCCACCGTGGCGGAGTGCCTCGGCCTTGCAGGGCTGGATTACATCATCATCGACACGGAGCACGGCCCGTTCAACCCGCAGAGCGCGCTGGAGTTCGTGCGCGCGGCGAAGCTCTACGGCCTGACGCCGTTTGCGCGCGTGCAGGAAATTTCCCGCGCGGCGATTTTGAAGCTGCTGGACGTGGGCGTGATGGGGCTTGTGATCCCGGATGTGCGCACGGTTGGCGAGGTGGAGCAGATCGTCGAATACGGAAAATACCTGCCGCTCGGCAAGCGCGGCGTTGCGAACACCGCGGGCAGCGGCTTTTGGTTCGAGGATTACGCCCAGCACGGGCTGGAGCACTATTTCGAGGTGTCCAACCGCGAGACGATGCTGCTGCCGCAGTGCGAAACGGTGGAGTGTCTCGAAAATCTGGAGGAGATCGTCCGCGTGCCCGGCATCGACGGCATCTATGTCGGCCCGTTTGATCTCTCTACGGCGCTCGGCAAGCCCGCGCAGTTCGGCGACCCGGAGATCAAGGACGCCATCGCCCACATTCAGGGCGTGTGCCGCGCAGCCGGCAAGTTTTCATTCATCTATGCTGCCGACGAGGCGACGGCCAGAGCCGATTTTGCCCTTGGCTACGACAGCGTGACCATGGGCATGGACGCGACTGTCCTTACGAACGCGTTCAAGAGCGTGCGCCAAAACATCCTCGGCTGAGACGGGAAAAACAGAAAAGCCTCGGTATTGGTTTGAATTGCACCCCATTTGTTAGACAGTATGATATACTATCTAACAAGTGGGG
>JABLYK010000050.1 GCA_018265835.1 Oscillospiraceae bacterium
AATCCCGTACCGCTTGCGGTACGGGATGACCTTGCGCTGTCATTCTGACGCCGGGTTTCCGAAGCTCTTGACGAGCAGCTGAATCAGCGCGTGCGCACCCTCGCGCGTGAGCATCACGTTTGCGACCTCGTCGATCGTCTTTTCGGGCATGTCGATCAGCCCCTTCTGCTGGGGCGTGTAGTTGTGGCTCACGTACATGTGGTAAAAGCTCAGCGAGCACTCGGTGCGCGAGTCGTTCGTGGAGACGTTGAACACGTTGGAAAACTGCGGTTTCATAGAAGTCCCTCCCGGAATCCGTTTTCCCCATTATAAAACGAAATGCCGCAGCGCGCAAGCGCGCCATTTTTCAAACAAAATATCCTGAAATTGTCCATTTCACCTTGCGGAAGCGGCTTCCATCCGGTATACTGTTACTAATCTAACGAACGGACGGTGAACCACTTGAAGGACCTGAAACATCTCTACGAATTCGAGAAGCTGCTCGAAAGCGCGAACAACGCCCTCGTGCAGCAGGCCTGCGCCGGGGGGATGCACGCCGTGGGCTACACGTGCTATCACATGCCTGAGGTGCTGCTCAACACCGGCAACTGCTTTTCCGTGCGTCTGCGCGCGCCGCTCACCGGCTCGCTGGACATTTCGTCCTACTACATGTCGAATTTCATCTGCGACTACTGCAAATCCATTCTGGAGCGCGGCATCGAGGGCGGGTACAACTTCCTCTCCGCCATCATGGGCACCGAGACGTGCTCGGAGATGAACCGCGCGCTGGAGCATTTCGAGCTGATCCGCATCGTCGAGAACGACCCGTTCTTCGTCACGTTCATCGACATGCCGTTCAAGGTGGCCGAGCACACCGTCCGCCATTACGTCGAGCAGCTTCAGCTCAAGGTGCTGAACCCGCTGCACGAGGTCTACGGCACGGATATCTCCGACGACGCGCTGCGCCAGGCGGTCGCCGAGCACAACGAGGTCTGCCGCATCCTCACGGAGATCGGGCAGTTCCGCAAGGAGGAAAATCCCCGCATCACGGGGTATGAGTACCATATTTTAAATCTCGTGAGCTACTGCTGCCCGAAGCACCTGATCGTGGATAAGCTCCGCGAGACGCTGGAGGAGCTGAAAACGCGCGAGCCGGACCCGAAGCCGCGCTGGCGCGTGAAGATCGCCGTCGTCGGCAGCGAGATCGACGACCCCGGCTTCACGAAGCTCGTGGAGGACGCGGGCGCGCTCGTCGTGGCCGACCGCTTCTGCTTCGGCGCCACGCCGGGCAGGGAGGAGATCCACCTGCAGGAGGGGATGCCCGTGCTGGAGAGCATCGCCCGGCACTACCTGAACACCAGCCAGTGCCCGCGCTACATGTCCCGCGAGAAGGTGGAGGGGCGCTGGCAGTTCGTGGCCGACCTCGTGCGGGAGTACCACGCGCAGGGCGTGCTGTATGAGCAGCTCAAGTTCTGCGAGTATTGGGGCTATGAGCGCGCGCTTGCGAGCCACATCATCACGCGCGACTATGGCATTCCGTCCGTCGCCGTGGACCGGCAGAACGCCACCGGCGGCAACGGGCAGCTCCGCACCCGCGTTCAGGCGTTTGTGGAGAGTCTGGAGATCAAGCAGCTCAACGCGCAGAAGGGAGGACGCTGACCATGGCAGGCAAGCTGGACTTTTTGAAGCACCTCAACGACTATACATACCGCTTTGATGAAAAGAAGGGCCGCTTCCGCTACCGCGAGATCCGTCCGCCGCGCGACATGGCGTATGACTTTTACATGTGGTGCAAGTGTTGGAAGGACATGATCGTCTTTGTCGGCAAAGACCCGATCTCTACGGTGCGGGCGCTGTTCCGCTACCGGTGGTTCGCGTCGTATCTGACGTATCCGAACCTCGTCGACCGCGGCACGCTCGGCATGCGCGGGTCGCAGCTGCGTATGGCGCGCGAGCAGTACGACCGCATCGTGAAGAAGGCGACGGAGCTGCTGCACATCACCTTTGCCGCGGATGAGCATTTTCATGGAGCAAACAAGCGCTCGAAGAAGATCGTCCTGTTCGACGAGCTGGTGCCGTGCGAGATCATGGCGGGCTTCCCGAACCTGATCGGCCTGCCGGCGCAGACGCTGCCGGTGTTCCTCTGCTCCATCCTCGACCAGCAGATCACCCCGCCGTATCTCGACGCGGCGGAGAACTTCGGCATCCCGGCGGACGTGTGCCCACTGCCCGCTGCGGAGGCCGGCTGCGCCCTGCTCGACGAATACCCGAAGCTCGGCGTGTGCTTCGTCTCGTGCAACATGCCGTGCGACGGCTCGGTCATGACCTCGGCGTATCAGGACCGGTATTTCAAGCTCCCGACCTACTGCTTCGGCGTGCCCACGCGCTATACGGAGGCGCCCGTGCAGCAGTACGCCGTGGACGAGATGCGCGGCCTCATCGCCTTCATCGAGGAACAGACCGGCGAAACCTTCAACTGGGACACGTTCCTTGCCGCGATGAAGGTGTATAACCAGCAGACGGCCTACGAGGTGCAGAAGTGGGAGGTCAACCGCACGCCGTACCCGCAGATGACGGGCGAGACGTTCTGGATCTACCGCATGTTTTTCTACCACCTCTCCGGCGGTATGGACAAGGCGTTTTTGAAGACCGATGCGCGCGTGAATAAGCTCATGATGGAGGGCTATGCCAAAAAGCGCCCGTGCAGCCGCGAGATGCGCCACCGCTGCGTGGAGTGGTCGTGCCCGGCGAATTTCTATCCGGACTTCTCCGTCTGGGCAGAAAACTGCTGGGGCATCAACGTCCTTGCCAGCATGGAGTCGCTCATCTCGGATATCATCATCGACACGGAGGATCACGACCGGGCGCTGGCCGGCCTCGCCATGACGTATCAGCGCGCCACCATGCGCAAGCACACCAAGGGCGGCTATGCGAACGTGCTCGACGAGCTGTGGAAGGTCTGTGCGCTGTATGACGCTGATATGGTGCTCATGTACGACCAGATTTCCTGCAAGGGCATGGACGGTCTGCGCGGCGTGTTCGAGGAGCAGGCGGCCGCGCGCGGCGTGCATATGCTGTGGGTCTCGCAGGATCTGATGGATGCGCGCACGATTTCGAAGCGCGACATGCGCCGGCAGGTGAATCTGTACATGCAGACCGTCATGGGCGAAGAGCCGTTGCGCCCGGATCTGCTGGACTTCGACGACGCGCTGACCTGGTAACGGCGTCGGCGTCAGAACGGGCGCATTGCGTTCCGCTTCCCGGGCAAGCCGGAAAGCTTCACATCCATTTCCCCGTTCTTCCTTACCCGGCCGCAGGTCAAGCCTGCGTCCGGGGGACGCGGGGGTGCGCGCCTTTTAAAGGCTTCCCCCTCCGGGGGAAGCTGTCGGCGTAGCCGACTGATGAGGGGAATGCATCCGGACACCTCATCCGTCACGCTTCGCGTGCCACCTTCCCCTCAAGGGGAAGGCTTTCAAGGCTTCCCCCTCCGGGGGAAGCTGTCGCCGTCAGGCGACTGATGAGGGGGACATCGCAGCATATTCCGCATTGTGGCGTGTACCAACGGGCCGATGTGGGCGCTGCCACACGCTTGCTTTTTTCACGTGCCTGTCGTAAAATAAACTGTTATCCTATTCTTTCGGAGGCACATTCATGCGATACGACGCCGGAACCTGTGACATCGCCGTGGTCGGCGCGGGGCACGCGGGCATTGAAGCCGCGCTGGCCGCCGCGCGGCTGGGGCTGGACACGGTCTGCTTTACGATCAACCTCGACGCGGTGGGCAACATGCCGTGCAACCCGGCCATCGGCGGCACGGGCAAGGGTCACCTCGTGCGCGAGCTGGACGCGCTCGGCGGCGAGATGGCGCGCGCGGCGGACAAAGCGTGCATCCAGTACCGGATGCTCAACCGCGGCAAAGGCCCGGCGGTGCACTCGCTGCGCGCGCAGGCCGACCGGCGGCTGTACCAGTCCGTGATGAAGCACACCCTGGAGCTGCAGGAAAACCTCCGCGTCAAGCAGGCGGAGGTCGTCTCGGTCGAGGTGGAACATGGCCGTGTCGCCGCCGTGGTGACGGCGACGGGCGCGGTCTACCGCTGCCGTGCGGTCGTGCTCGCCACGGGCACGTACCTGCGCGGGCGCACCATCGTGGGAGACGTGCTGCGCGACTCGGGGCCGGACGGACTTGCGGCGGCAGGGCCGCTCGCGGAATGCTGCGCGGCGCTGGGCCTGTCCATGCGCCGGTTTAAGACCGGCACGCCCCCGCGTGTGAACGCGCGCACGGTGGACTTCTCCAAAATGGAGCTGCAGCCCGGCGACGCGGAGATCGAGCCGTTTTCCTTCACGACTACGCGCCCCGTGGAGAACAAGGCCGTCTGCTACCTGACGTATACGAACGAGCGCACGCATGCAATCATCCGCGCGAATCTCGACCGCAGCCCGATCTACTCCGGCGTGATCGAGGGCGTCGGCCCGCGCTACTGTCCGTCGATCGAGACGAAGATCATGACCTTCCCCGATAAGCCGCGCCACCAGCTCTTTGTGGAGCCGATGGGGCTGAACACCGAGGAGCTGTACATTCAGGGCTTTTCCTCGTCGCTGCCGGAGGATGTGCAGGTCGAGATGCTGCACACCATTCCGGGTCTGGAGCACGCGGAGATGACCCGCTGCGCCTACGCCATCGAGTACGACTGCGTCGATCCCACGGAACTGAAGCCCACGCTGGAGACGAAGAAGATCGCCGGGCTCTACGGCGCGGGGCAGTTCAACGGCTCGTCCGGGTACGAGGAGGCCGCCGTGCAGGGCTTCGTCGCGGGCGTGAACGCCGCGCTGCAGCTCAAGGGCGCAGAACCGATGGTGCTCCGCCGCTCGGACGGGTACATCGGCACGCTGATCGACGACCTCGTCACGAAGGGCACGAACGAGCCGTACCGCATCATGACCTCGCGCTCGGAATACCGCCTGCTGCACCGGCAGGACAATGCCGACGAGCGCCTGAGCGCCATCGGCCACCGCATCGGCCTGATTTCGGACGCGCGGTACGAGGCCGTGCTGGAAAAATACCGCGCCGTGGACGCGGAGTGCGCGCGGCTGGAGCGCACGCACCTCCCGCCGTCGGACGCGCTCGCGGGTATGCTCGTCTCGCGCGGCACCGCGCCGACCGCGTCGGGCGCGAGCCTCGCCGATCTCCTGCGCCGCCCGCAGATCACGTATGCCGATCTCGCCCCGTTCGATTCCGCGCGCCCGGCTCTGCCGCGCCCCGTGTGGGAGCAGGCGGAGATCCGGCTGAAATATGCGGGGTACATCAAGCGCCAGCTCAGGCAGGTCGAGGAATTCTCCAAGCTCGAAAACCGCCGCCTGCCGGAGGACATCGACTATACCGCCGTCACCTGCCTGCGTCTGGAGGCGCGCCAGAAGCTGCAAAAGCTGCGCCCGGCGAACATCGGTCAGGCCAGCCGCATCTCCGGCGTGTCGCCCGCGGATATCGCAACGCTGATGGTCTACTTGGAAACGAAAGCGTGACCATTCGGCGCGTTGACCCCACGCGCAGAATCCCCCTTGCACAGGAGGCTATTTTATGGAACACGTCATTCTCGGCCTGTCGGGCGGGGTGGACTCCGCCGTCAGCGCCGCGCTGCTGCTGCGGCAGGGCTACGCCGTCACGGGGCTGTATCTCGATAACGGCGTCCCCGGCACCGGCGCGCAGGATGCGCAGACCGTGGCCGGCGCGGTGGGCATCCCCCTGCGCGTGCTGGACATCCGCGACGCGCTGGAGATGCACGTCTGCGCCCCGTTCGCGGCGGCGTATCTCGAAGGAAAAACGCCGAACCCCTGCATTCTCTGCAACCCCACCGTCAAGTTCCGGGCGCTGCTCGCCTGCGCGGACGCGCTCGGCGCGCAGTACGTTGCCACCGGGCACTACGCCCGCGCGCGCGGCGGCGCATTATATAAAGGGATGCCCGCGAACGACCAGAGCTACATGCTCTGCCGCCTGACGCGCGAACAGGTGTCGCGTCTGCTGCTGCCGCTCGGCGATTATGAAAAGGCGCAGGTGCGCGCTTTGGCCGATGAATTGCATCTCCCCGTCGCGCGCAAGCCCGACAGCATGGAGATCTGCTTCATCCCGGATAAGGATTATGTAAACTGGATGGCGCAGCGCACGGCCCTGCCCGGGCCGGGCGATTTTGTGCTGCACGGTGCGGTCATCGGGCAGCATGACGGCATTTTCCGCTACACCGTTGGCCAGCGCCGCCCCGGCCTTGTGGACGGACGCAAGGTGTATGTCTCGCGCATCGACGCGGCGTCGAATACGGTCGAGCTGGCGCTTTGGGAGGAGCTGTTCCACACCGAGGTGCACGCCGAGCGCTTCAACTGGCTCATCGACCCGCCCGCAGCGCCCATCCGCGCGACGGTGCGCGTGCGCCATACGAAGTGGGAGAATCCGCCCTGCACCGTGGTCGCAGAGGGCGACCGCGTCACCATCACCTGCGACGAGCCGGTGCGCGCGCCTGCGCCGGGGCAGTCCGCCGTGCTCTACGACGGCGACCGCGTCCTCGGCGGCGGCTTCATCGTTTGAGATTGTGGAAGTAAGTCCCCCGCCCCGGCCTTGCGGCCGGGACGGGGGACGAGTGCATTGCCCATTTAAATCCGCAGAACATTCCCAACAGGGTGTCCCTCTTTTCAACACAGTTACGCGACAGCATGTTGTGTTTTGCATCACATTTTTTGTGAGATGTGACAAATTTGAGCGATTTTACGTGTTAATTTTTAGATTAGTTCGATTCGACTTGTGAAAACCGGCGGTTTCCGCTATAATCGTTCAGTGAGGTGAATTTCATGTTCAAAATCGTCAAAAAAGAACAATTATCGGATAATATGTACCGCGTAACCTTCCACGCGCCGCTGGTTGCCCGCAAGGCGCAGCCGGGTCAGTTTTTGATGTTCCGCGTCGATGAGTTCGGCGAACGCATGCCCATCACGATCTCCTATTATGACCGCGAAGCCGGCGACGTCACCGTCATCATGCAGAAGGTCGGCAGCACCACTGCGCTGCTGGCGAGCATGAACGAGGGCGACTATGTGGCCGACGTGGTCGGCCCGCTCGGCAATCCTGCGGAGTTCGACGACATGCATAAGGTCGTCGTCGTGGGCGGCGGCTCCGGTTGCGCCATCGCATGGCCGCAGGCGAAAGAGGCCAACGCGCGCGGCTGCGAGGTCGATATCATCGCGGGCTTCCGCTCCAAGAACATCGTCGTCCTGGAGGACGAGATGAAGGCCTGCTGCAAGAATCTCTACATGATGACCGACGACGGCACCTACGGCGAAAAGGGCTTCGTCACCGTGAAGCTCAAGGAGCTGCTCGAAAAGGCCAAGGCCGAGGGGCAGCAGTATGACCACTGCATCTGCATCGGCCCGCTGCCGATGATGAAGTTCGTGTGCGAGATCACGAAGGAATACGGCGTGGCCACCATGGTCGATATGAACTGCATCATGATCGACGGCTCCGGCATGTGCGGCGGCTGCCGCCTGACCGTGGACGGCAAGATGAAGTTCACCTGCGTGGATGGCCCTGAGTTCGACGGCCATCTCGTGGACTTCGACGAAGCGATTGCCCGCTCCAAGATCTATGAGGAGCAGGAGCAGAAGGTCTTCCAGAGACGGCATCACTACTGCAACCTGCAGGCGATGGCCGACGCGGAAGAAGCAAATCGGAAGAAGGAGGAGCAGTAATCATGGCGAATATGTCTCCGAAAAAGAACGCGATTCCCGAGCAGGAACCGACTGTCCGCAATAAAAACTTTGACGAGGTTGCCCTTGGCTACACCGTGGAGATCGCGCTCGACGAGGCCGCCCGCTGTCTCAACTGCAAGAACCCCGCGTGCATGACGGGCTGCCCGGTCAACGTCAAGATCCCCAATTTCATCGCCCTGATCTGCCAGCAGGACTTCAAGGGCGCGTATAAGAAGATTCTCGAAGACAGCTCTCTGCCCGCCATCTGCGGCCGTGTCTGCCCGCAGGAGAAGCAGTGCGAAAGCAAATGCGTGCGCGGCATCAAGGGCGAGCCGGTCGGCATCGGCCGTCTGGAGCGCTTCGTCGCCGACTGGACGATGCAGAACGCGGACGAGATGCCCGAAAAGGTGCCCTCCAACGGTCACAGAGTCGCAGTCATCGGCTCCGGCCCGTCCGGTCTCGCCTGCGCGAGCGACCTGGCCAAGCTCGGCTATGAGGTCACCGTGTACGAGCACTTCCATAAGGCCGGCGGCGTGCTGGCTTACGGCATTCCGGAGTTCCGTCTGCCGAAGGCGCTCGTGCAGAAGGAGATTGATAAGCTCGCCGCGCTCGGCGTCAACATCGTGTGCGACGCGACGGTCGGCAAGTGCCTGACCATCGACGAGCTGCTCTCGAACGACCCCGACGTCGGCGGCTACGAGGCCGTGTTCGTCGGCTCCGGCGCAGGCCTGCCGAAGTTCCAGAAGATCCCTGGCCTGAGCTACTGCGGCGTGTTCTCCGCGAACGAATTCCTCACCCGCATCAACCTCATGCACGCGTATGACGAGCGGTACGATACCCCGCTCATGCCGATCCACAAGGTCGCGGTCGTCGGCGCGGGCAACGTGGCGATGGACGCTGCGCGCTGCGCGAAGCGTCTCGGCGCGGACGTGACGGTTGTGTACCGCCGCGGCGAGGAGGAGATCCCCGCCCGTAAGGAGGAGTACGAGCACGCGAAGGAGGAGGAGATCAACTTCCACCTGCTGTGCAACCCCGTCGAAGTCCTCGCGGACGAGAAGGGCTGGGTGCGCGGTCTGAAGTGCATCAAGATGGAGCTGGGCGAGCCGGACGAGAAGGGCCGCCGCAAGCCCGTCGAAGTGCCGGGCAGCGAGTTTGAGATGGAGTGCGACTCCGTCATCATGGCGCTGGGCACCTCCCCGAACCCGCTGCTGCGCAAGGTGACGCCCGATATGGAATACAACGAAAAGGGCGGCATCGTTGCGGACGAGAACGGCGTGACGACGAAGCCGGGCGTGTTCGCCGGCGGCGACGCGGTCACCGGTTCCGCTACCGTCATCAAGGCCATGGGCGCCGGCAAGAAAGCCGCCGCGGCCATCGACAAGTACATCAAGAGCAAGTAACGTCAGAAGACGCTCGCTCCATTTCGCCGCCGCGCAGGCGCGCCGTCTTCCTATCCGCTCCCGCCTTCTTCCTTACCCGTCCGCAAGGCAGGCTTGCGTCCGGGAGACGCGTGGGAGGGTGCGTTCCGCGTGGGAGGTACGTAAAAACATCACAAGGGCTGGTCAAGCGACCAGCCCTTGTTCTTGGCTTCCTTCAACGTTATGTAAACTGGTGGGCGCTAAAAAGCCTTCCCCTTGAGGGGAAGGTGGCCGCCCGCAGGGCGGTCGGATGAGGTGACGTGCGTCGCGCAACATGCTGCGATGTCCCCCTCATCAGTCGGCTCCGCCGACAGCTTCCCCCAGAGGGGGAAGCCTTTCAAAGGCGCGCACCCCGCCGCCCGCAGGCGGAAGCAGAGCGCAGCGCCCCGTTCTGACGTTGTGGAAAATTGCCTCGTGCAGCCGAAATTTCACCCGTTTTTTTGGACTTCCAGCCCACTTGACGCGCTGCAATTTTAAGTGGTAAAATAATCGAAACTTCATACTGGCAATGTATAAACGACACATGTTGTGCTACTGCACGTAAATCTGATTACGGGACATTGGTTCTAGAATCAGGCGTGATAAGGCACGCATGTGCATTTTTTTGCCAAAAATCAGGAGGAATTCGTCTTATGCCCAGAAATCAAGCGCAGCGAATGGTATTCGCATTTCTGACGGTGCTCATCACCGTTCATGCCTACGTGTTTTACAGTCTCTACGTCATCAACGGTTCCACGCTCATGGCGGTGACCGGCGCGCCAAGCGTGCTCGGGGCCATCCGGCAGCAGGGCGGCGTATACATGCTCGGCACACAGCTTCCGATCTGGGCCGTGGTGCTGATTGAGTTCTGCCTGGCCTACGCGCTGGAGCTGGTGATGGGCAGTCCGTGCTCCTTCCGGCTGGCGGCGCGCGTGTTCAACCCGCGCGAGACGCACCCCGTGCTGTTCGAAACCACGATCATCTGCGCGACGGTGGGCCTGATGTGCCCGGCGATGAGCCTCCTCGCGGCGTTCCTGTACTACCCGTACTACGGCGGCTTCCACCTCCTCACGGCGCTGGCAAACTGGCTGAAGCTCGTGTGCTTCAACTTCCCGTTCGCGTTTTTCACGCAGCTGTTTTTCATCCAGCCGCTGGTGCGCACGCTGTTCAAGGTGCTTTACCGCAAGGATCTTCAGGCACGGCAGGCCTGATTCCGCCGCCGCGCGGAAAAATTGCAACTTTGGGATTGCGCTTCGCCGTACAATGTGCTAGAATTCATATTTCAATCCACCGCTGCGGAAGGAGCAAACGCATATGAATTTCTGGCTGATACAGGCGCTGGGGCTGCTGGGCAGTCTGATCGTCTTTTCGTCGGTGCAGTTCAACAACCGGAAGCTGATCCTGCTGGCACAGGCCGCGGCGTGCGCGCTGTGGCTGGTGCACTATGGCCTGCTCGGCGCGGTGACCGCCGCAGCCACCAACATCATCTGCTTTGCGCGCAGTGTGGTGTTCTATTTCAACGACCGCCCGTGGGCGAAAAGCAGGCTGTGGCTGGCGCTGTTTCTGGTGCTGTTCGCGGCCAACTCCATCGTCACGTGGGAGGGCGCGCGCAGCATCCTGCCCGCGATCAGCATGTGTCTGACGACCCTTGCACTGTGGACGACGAACATGAAGCACACGCGCCTGCTGTATCTGCTGAACTCGCCGTTCTGGCTGACGTATGACCTGCTGGTGCGCTCGTACTCCTGCGCGCTGATCGAGGCGGTCGCGTTCTGCTCCTACATCATCGCCGTCTGGCGGTTCGACATCCGGAAGACCAAACATACCGAGCCATGAACAAAATATCCCCCACCCGGCTCAGAAGAAATCCAGCAAGGTCATGAAAACCCGCAGGCGGCTTTTCATTGACCGGCTGGATTTTTCTTCGCTTTCGCGGCAGACGGGGTGCGTCTGCCGCGAGAATACGCCCCTCATAACGTCAAGAATATTGAAAAAATATCCCCCCACCCGGCTTGTGGCGTGCGTTGGGGGATGCTATGATAGGCACAGATCAGATGTTTCAGTCTTCCTTTCCCCTTTAAGCAGCAAACCGCCCCGGCCAAATGGCCGGGGCGGTTCAGTCGTGCGCGGCCCCACGCCGTTCCGCCGCGTTCCGGGCGCTGCATACCTGCGCGGCCAGAAGCGCACCCGCCTGCAGGCCGATCTCCATGTAAACGGATTCAAACGCGCTCGCGCACGCATACACCAGGCCGGAGATTTCTTCGAATTCCGCCCGGTTCGGATAATCCGCAAAAAGCCGGTCGATCAAGCAGCTCAGCGTGTCCTCGGTTCGTTCCCAGTACGTGCGCAGATCCGGCGCACGGTCGCAGCCGTGCAGAAGAAATTCAGCAATCTGCTGCATATCTGCCCTTGCGAAGATTGCTTCTGTAGAATCCATAAAAATTTGCACCCCCTGCTCGCAAGATAGAATTGCGTTTTGTTCTGACGTGTGCTATTTTGTAGTTGCTACATTACAAAATATCGTCCAATTCCAGAACAAACGGTCTGTATGCGCTTACTATACAGCACAAATGATAGAAAATCAATATAAATCAGACCAAAAGTTCTAAAAATGTTTTGTTGCACAATTTGGAGGTGCTATTTTTGGTCGATTTTACTAGATTGGATCAACTCGTGAAGGCGCAAGGGAAAAAGTATGCTTACCTATGCGAGCTGATCGGGCATAAGCGCAACTATATTTCAAATGCGCGTGTTGGCAACGGAACCTTATCAGACAATGATATCGAAGTGTTGGCGAGAGAGCTTGGGACAACCGTCGCCTATCTGACGGGCGCGTCCGATGACCAATCGCCGGAGGGCATCACGCAGCGGGATTTCGATTTGCTGGCGGCCTACCATGCGGCGGACGACGCGACGAGAAACGCGATTGATTTGTTGCTGGAGAGGTTCAAGCGGGCGTGATGCGAAAGAGTAAGAACGCCGCAATCTGCTGCATATCTGCCCTTGCAAAGATTGCTTCTGTGGAATCCATAAAAATTTGCACCCCCTGCTCGCAAGATAGAATTGCGTTTTGTTCTGACGTGTGCTATTTTGTAGTTGCTACATTACAAAATGATATGTCAGACTCATTGTTTCTCTGCATGTTTCCGTACAGATGTACGGTTCAATTGCATTATACATCAATATGTACGGAAAGCAAGAAAAAATCGTACAAAAGCGCGGAAATCGTCTATATGCATAAAAAGGTGGTGGCTATTTTGGTTGATTTTGATAGACTCGAGGCGTTAATCAATAAGCAAGGAGTCAAGAAGTCCCATCTTTGCAAATTAGCTGGCCATTCGCGCGGCTATATTTCAGACGCCAAAGCCGGGAACGGTTCGATCTCGGAGGAAGCGCTTGAAATTTTTGCGAGAGAGCTTGGGACAACCGTCGCCTATCTGACGGGCGCGTCCGATGACCAATCGCCGGAGGGCATCACGCAGCGGGATTTCGATTTGCTGGCGGCCTACCATGCGGCGGATGACGCGACGAGAAACGCGATTGATTTGTTGTTGGAGAGGTTCAAGCGGACATAACACAAAAAAAGAACGGACTGGTTCCGTGAAGCCTTCGCCGTCAGGCGAAAGCTTCACGGAACCAGTCCGTTTTAACGCTGCAAGCAGGATATGCACCCAAAGCCTTCCCCTCAAGGGGAAGGCTCGTGTCAGAACGGAACGAGTCCGTTCTGACGTCAGAGTCCGAACAGCAGCGTGCCCGCGCCGTAGGTGACGAAGGCGACGATGATGCCCGCCGTGAGCACGCCGAGGGCGATGGCGGGGAAGGCGTCCTTCACGCGCATCTCCAGCATGGCGGCGACGAGCGCGCCCGTCCACGCGCCCGTGCCGGGCAGCGGGATGGCGACAAAAATGAACAGCCCCCAGAACTTGAATTTGCGCACCGTGTCGGTTTTTTTCAGCGCGCGGTTTTCCAGCCGCGTGACGAGATCGTTCAGCCACGCGCTCTTGGTGCGCAGCCACGCAAAGATTTTGCGGATGAAGATGACGATAAACGGCACGGGCACCAGATTGCCCACGATGGACACCGCGATGGCGGCCCAGAAATTCAGCCCGTGCGCCACCCCGATCGGGATCGCGCCGCGCAGCTCGACGACGGGAACCATCGAGATGAGAAACGTCATAATGATTTTTCCAATGAGACTATCCCAGATTTTCAACGAAATTTCCTCCAGAGTATATGGGAATACAGCTTACCTTCCAAACCGCAGGACGCGCTTTGCGCTCGCCAGAAGCGGCTTGGCGTTCAGCCAGAGCAGCAGCGCGATGCACACGCCCTGCGCGATTTGCCAGCCGGGCAGCTCCAGCACCATGAACACGATCTGCACCGCGAGCAGCACTGCGTTTTCCGTCACGCCCAGCGTATACAGCTTGAACGGGATGAACCGCCGCGCGTCCACCGCGCGGATGACGAACACGACAAAATAACTTGCGAACGTGGCGATGGCCGCGCCCTGCACGCCCAGCTCTGACGGGATGAGCAGCAGATTCAGCGCAATGTTCAGCAGTGCGCCGATCATCGCCGTCGTGAAGGAGCGGACGCTCTTTTTCTCCACCATGTACACGCTGCCGAGATAGCTCACGAACGACGAGAAGATCATTGCCGCCGCGAGCACCGGCACGTAGATCCACGCGCTGTAATATCCCTCCGTGGCGAGGAGCCTGATCGCCGGCTTTGCGAGCGCCACGATGACCGCCGCCGCCACGAACAGCAGCGACTGGAACGAGCACCACACCTTGGAATAGAACCGGATGTGCTCGCGCCGGCTGCCGTGCGACTCTGACACGGCGGAAAACTGCCACGCTTCCATGAAGATGCCGGACAGCAGCGTCAAAATCGTCGGGATCTTGTACGCGACGGCGTAGATGCCGTTCGCGTCGCTGCCGATGAAGCCGTTGACCATGTACCGGTCGGACACGCTCGTGATCCACCAGAAGATCGTCGTCGGGATCATGGGGATGCTGTAGCGGAGCATCTCGCGGAACGCCGCACGGCTTGGCCGC
>JABLYK010000011.1 GCA_018265835.1 Oscillospiraceae bacterium
TTAATTATTGTCTAACTTTTTGGGGTCACTTCAGGATTGAATCTGCGGGGGCTTTTCTGCATCCCAGGGCAGAATCAGATGACCAATCCGCCGTCCACGCCAATGACCTGTCCGGTCACGAACCGGGCGCCATCCTCCGCGAGCAACGCGATCACCTCTGCCACGTCCTGCGGCGCGCCGAGCCTGCACATCGCAGTCGCGTCGGCCAGCGCGTCCTTGTCCGCCTGCGTGAGATTGCGGATCATATCCGTGTCAATGCAGCCGGGCGCAATACAGTTGACGCGGATACCGGAGGGACCAAGCTCCTTGGCCAGCGCTTTGGTCAGTGCGATCACAGCGCCCTTGGTGGCTGAATAGGCCACCTCACAGGAGCCGCCGTTCGTGCCGAGAATCGAGGCCAGATTGACGATCTTACCGGACTTTTCATGCACCATGTGCGGAATCGCGCAGCGGCAGCAGTGGTACATCCCAGTGACATTTACATCGAACAGCCGCTGCCACGCATCGGGCGTGAGATCCGTCAACAGACCGGCGTGCGCAATCCCGGCGTTGTTCACCAGAAGCGACACCGGGCCGGTCTGCGCAAACATTCGCTCGACCTGCTGCAAATCGGCCACGTCGGCCTGCACGGCCATACCGCCGGTCTGCGCCGCAATTTCACGCGCGTCGGTCTCTGACTTCCTGTAGTTGACATGGACGATCCACCCGCGCTTTGCCAGCGCAAGCGCCGTTGCCGCGCCGATTCCGCGCGAACCTCCTGTCACCAGAGCAGTTTTTTTCATAAAAATCCTCCCAGAAACGAACAATTGTCAAATCAGAACGTCTGTGTTATTATATACCCAATCCGATCGAATCGCCAGTATGATGTGAACTTTGGAGTAAGAAACGCTATGAGTACGCAACAAAAACACCACGTTCGCCGGATGCGAACCAAAACCCGTCTTTGGATCACGATTGCAGCGGGTCTGCTTGCGCTGCTGACGGTCGTATTGTGTGTGATGAGCGGCACGTTCAATTTTCATAAAGAGGGCTCGAATCTCATGCCGAATCTCGTGGGGCAGACGGAAGAGGCCGCCAAAGAAGCGATTGAAAAGCTGGATGCCAATGCGATCATATCCTACGAGCACAGCTCGGAGACGGAAGGCACTGTCATCAGCCAGGCCGTGGCGCAGGGAACGCATATCACCCACAACCAGTCGATCTCGCTTGTCGTGTCCCTTGGTCCCGATCAGCAGGAGGATACCACTGCAAACAAAATCGCCATTCCGAGCTTTGTCGGGCTGACGCTTGCAAAGGCGTCGGAAACGGCGGCCAATCTGGGCGTAACGGTCGTTTCTTCCGGTACGGCGTATGATGACAATGTACCCGCAGGCTCCATCGCGCGGCAATATCCCGCCGGCGGCTCCATGGTCGATCCGGGAACCACCGTTTCCGTTACCATCTCAGCCGGCCCGGAGAAGAAGACCTATGACGTAACGGTTACCTGCGGTTCTGGCGGTAGCGTGAGTCCGAGCGGAAAGGTGGAAGTCAAAGAGGGCGGCACAGCCAGCTTTACGATCACGCCCAACGAAGGTTATGAGGTGGATAAGCTCATCATTGACGGGCTGGAGGTCCTCCCGCTGGAATCCTACACCTTTATGAACATTGACAGCAACCATACGCTGTACGTCACATTCCGGGAAACGGGCGGTTCCTTTTTCCGGCCAGGTGAATAAAGCCAATCCCACAAAAATCGGGTGCGCCTTGCGCACCCGATTTTTTTCTACATCAAAGCACCGGCTTCCGGCATAGGATTAAGATGCCGGAACCGGCAGAACGGCGCAGGATACGACTTGGCCGTCTTCGATCGTCACAAGTCCATAGGTACACCGGGCCCCCATCCCGGCGCTTCCGGGATTCAGGATGTGCGTACCTTCCAGCTCCTCGTGCATGGCGACATGCGTGTGCCCGAACAGGATCAGGCCTGCGTTCGAAAAATATCCGGCGTTCAGAAGCGCGTCGAGCGCGTATTTCACGCCATAACGGTGTCCGTGCGAAGCGAAGATCCGCACGCCGCCGACCACAAAAACCGCCGTGTCCGGATTTTCCGGCCTTGAATCGCAGTTGCCGCTGACGCTGCAGAGCAGAAGCGAGGGAAATGCCGCTCGAACGCAGCGAATGTCACGCTCATAGTCGCCAAGATGAAATACAGCGTCCGGGTTCGCAGAATGGATTGCACGGAGCATACCGTCGGTGCGTCCGTGTGTATCGGAAAAAACGGCAATTTTCATGGAAAAGCACCTCCGAGCGCTTTGCGGAATATAGTATACCATAAGCGATTGCGTCCGAAGTGTCAAGGGCGCAAGGCAAGGAGGACGATTATGAACGGGTTTGAAGAGATGGAAAAGAAGTTGGAGCAGACGGGGAAGATGAACCGGCTGAAGGCCATTGCCGAATCGAACGACGGAAAGGCATTGGCAGACGCGCTCGATACGAAAAAGGTGGAGCAGGCTGCGCGCTCCGGCGATACCGCAGCGCTGAAGGCGATCCTCAGTCAGGTTCTGAACACCGACGAGGGCAAGCGCCTTGCGGAAAAAGTGAAGGATGCGATGCAGGATGGATGAGCTGGAGGAAAAAATCAACGCTGTTTTGAACAATCCCGCTGAGCTGGAGAAGATCTCGAAAATCGCATCGTCCATCATGGGCGGCAACAGTAACAAACCGGAGGAGCCACCGCAGGAGCCGGACGTAGACATGGGAGTAGACATGGGAATGCTCAAGCAAATGCTCAGCGGTCTTTGCGGGAACGGCGGCAAAAAAACGGAAAGCCGGGATCTTCTGGAGGCCATGAAGCCGTTTCTGGCGGAAAAGCGCCGCCGGAAGATCGACAAAGCGATGAAGCTGGCCCGCTTGGCGTCGCTTGCAGAAATCGCCGTGGGAGGATTCGGAGGAGAGGATCATGTATAATCGCTATCAGGGCAACAGCGGAAAGGTGGAGCGCATCCACGACGCTCCGCAGCTGGAGCGCCGGCCGCAGCCAGCTATGGTTCCTGTGAACAGACCCAAACCGCCGTCGGCACAGGCCGGCGGCGGTTTGGCGAACACGCTTCAAAATCTGCTGCAGAAGTTTTCCCTTGCAGACCTGGAAACGGAAGATTTGTTGCTGGTTTTGATTCTGTATCTCATGTACAAAGAGAGCGGTGACAAAGAGTTGCTTTTCATTCTGGGCGGGCTGTTTCTGCTGTGATCTGACCTGGCTGAAACGGCTCCGGCTTTTTTTCAGACAGCCCGAACTGATACAAAATTGCATCTGCGATGCGCGGACAGGCATGCCCGTCGCCATACGGATTCACCGCCTTTGCCATCCGGTCATAGGCTTCCGCACTGTCAAGAAGCTCGGATGCAAGGGCAAAGATCGGTTCCGTTTCCGTTCCGGCAAGCTTTACCGTCCCGGCCGCAACCGCCTCCGGCCGCTCCGTTTCGCGGCGAAGCACCAGCACCGGCTTGCCGAGCGCAGGGGCTTCCTCCTGAATGCCGCCGGAATCTGTCATGACCAGATCGCTCTTCGCCATGAGACGGTGCATATCCACAGCGTCGAGCGGCGCGATCAGCCGAATATTCTCCACGCCGCCCAACAGTTCCTGCGCCGTGCTGCGCACGACCGGGCTCAGATGTACGGGATAGACGATCAGCGTGTCGGGATACGAAAGCGCCAGCCTGCGCACGGCGGTAAAAATGTTGCGCATGGGCTGCCCATAGTTTTCCCGCCGGTGGCAGGTAAGGGTAATGACGCGCTTTGCGCCAAAATCAATCGCATTCAGCTCATCCGAAGCGAACCCCTCGCCACGCACGGTATAAGTCATTGCGTCGATGACCGTGTTGCCGGTAATAAAAATATCTCCCGTTACGGCTTCCCGTTCCAGATTGTGGGCGTTATTGGCGGTCGGCGCAAAGTGCAGCGTGGCGATCCGGCCGACGAGCGTGCGGTTCATCTCCTCCGGGAAGGGCGACCAACGGTCAAAGGTACGCAGACCAGCCTCCACATGGCCGACAGGGATTTTGGCGTAAAACGCCGCGAGCGCCCCGGCGAAGGTGGTTGTCGTATCGCCGTGGACAAGCACCAGATCGGGCTTCGCCGCTTCCAGCACGGCCTTCATCCGATCGAGCACACGCGTAGTGATGCCGGTCAGATCCTGACCCTGCTCCATAATGTTCAGGTCATAGTCCGCCTGAATGCCAAACTGCTGCATCACGGAATCCAGCATCTCACGGTGCTGCGCCGTGATGCAAACCATGCTTCTGATCTCGGGGCGTTTCTGGAGCTCCAATACCAGCGGCGCCATTTTGATTGCTTCCGGACGTGTACCGAAAACGGACAGGACTTTAATCTGCTTGCTCATTTGACTCTCCTTGCTCTGCATCAGACGGCTTTTGATTGGACGCTTCAATCTGGCCGTCTGCATGTGCATCCGCCCCATGCGGATGATGCTTGATGTTCTGGTTGATATACGCCCAGACGGATATTGCGATCGCCAGTGCCAGAAGCAGCAGCAAAATCCGCATCGTTCCGTTTGTGGTCAAGGTCACAGCTGCGAGACCGAGAATGGCGCTGACGGCGTATAAAATCGCAACGGCCTGTTTCTGGTTCAGCCCCAGATCCATCAGCTTGTGGTGGAAATGCCCGCGATCTGCCTTGAACGGGCTCTGCCCATGGAGGATGCGGCGGCAGAATGCAAAAATCGTGTCCGACAGCGGCACGGCCAGCGCCAGCACCGGTACAACGAAGGTCACCAACGTGTAGAATTTGAACAGGCCGAGCACAGAGACCGTGGACAGCACATACCCCAGCAGGAGGGAACCGGTGTCACCCATAAAAATCTTGGCGGGGTTGAGGTTATACGGCATAAAGCCGATGCATGCGCCAGCGAGCGCTGCCACAATCAGCGCCACATTCGGCTCCGATACGAGCAATGCGACGACCAGAATCGTAATACAGCTGATGGTGGATACGCCGACGGCAAGTCCGTCCAGCCCATCGATGAGATTGACAGAATTCGTAATCCCGACGATCCACAAAATCGTGATCGGCACAGCGAGCCAGCCAAGCACAATGGCCTCCTGCTCACTGAATACATTCGGATTCATCACAACATGAATCACGACGCCGTGCAAAACCGCGATAACCGCGGCGAAGATCTGAATCAAAAATTTGGTCCAGGCCCGCAGGGAAACAATATCATCAATCGCACCGGTTGCCACAATGACGATCGCGCCAAGCAGAATCCCGCGTACTTCGCGCGTAACGTCTACAAACAGGAGTACCGACAGCAAAAAACCGAAGAAAATAGCCAAACCGCCCATTCTGGGGATCGGATGGTCGTGGATGCGGCGCGCTTCTCCGGGTACGTCCACCGCACCGACCTTGGTTGCAAACGCTTTCACGACCGGCGTGATTGCAAAGCTGATGACAAAGGCGACGATGATGGCCAGCAAAAGCCGGATCCAGACCTCAGTATTCAAAAACATCGCTTTTTATCTCCCAATTCTTATCTTGCGACGAAGCCGACTTTCTTATAGACTTTGCGCAGCGTTTTGCCGGCAATGTAGGACGCTTTTTCCGCACCGGCTCTGTATACGCTCTCAAGATACGCCTTATCCTTGATGAGCCGTTCGCTCTCCTCCCGGATGGGCCGCAGCGTTTCCACAACGGCCTCGCCGACGGCGGGCTTGAACGCGCCGTAGCCTTTTCCGGCAAACTCCGCTTCGATCTCCGGGAACGTCTTCCCCGTGGTTGCAGAATAGATCGACATCAGGTTTGCCACGCCCGGCTTGTTTTCCGGATCGTAGCGGACACAATTTTCCGTGTCCGAATCCGTGACGGCCTTCTTGAACTTGCGCATGATATCATCCGGCTTTTCGAGCAGATACACGCAGCCGTTGGGGTCCTTGTCCGATTTGGACATTTTGCTCGTCGGGGAGGTCAGGCTCATGACGCGCGCACCGATCTTCGGAATATAAGGCTCCGGAATCTTGAATACGTCGCCGTAAAGGTTGTTAAAGCGGGTGGCAACGTCGCGGCAAAGCTCCACATGCTGCTTTTGATCGCTGCCGACAGGCACATAGTCCGGCTGATAAAGCAGAATGTCCGCCGCCATCAGCGCAGGATAGGTAAACAGGCCGCCATTGATATTCTCGGAATTTTTCGCGCTTTTATCCTTAAACTGCGTCATGCGCGACAGCTCGCCGAACATCGTGTAGCAGTTCAGCACCCAGCCAAGCTCCGCATGAGCCGGTACATGACTTTGAATAAACAGGGTATTTTTCTCCGGATCGAGACCGCAGGCGATATACTGCGCAAGCTGCTCAATAGTGCGCCGGCGCAGATCGGCAGGCTTTTGCCGCACGGTGATCGAGTGCAGGTCAGCCATGAAATAGTAGCAGTCGAATTCGTCTGCCCGTTCGCTCCAGTTTTTGATTGCACCCAGATAAGAGCCAAGCGTCAGATCGCCGGAGGGCTGGATGCCGGAGAGCATTACTTTTTTTGCAATTGTTTCTTCCATTGTATTTACTTCCTTAGTTCACGACCAAATATTGTATTACGCGTATTTGTTTTTACATTCTACCACAACTTACGTATGAATACAATAGATGTACTTTTTCTGAATTCAATTTAAAGACTGTTTCGCCCCGACTTGACAAGCGCGGTTTTGTAAAATAATATATCTAACGAAGAATGCTTCCGTCTGGAGGAACTGAAACATGAAAGATGAAAAATGGTTTGAGGAAATGGAGCGGCGCATCCCGAAAGGTGAGGTTCGCACCCGTTTCGCGCCCAGCCCCACCGGTTATATGCACGTCGGCAACCTGCGCACCGCACTTTACACCTATCTCATTGCGCGCAGCCACGGCGGCAAGTTTATCCTGCGCATTGAGGATACCGATCAGGGCCGCTATGTCGAGGGCGCGGTGGACATGATTTATAAAACGCTGCAGGAGTGCGGCCTGACGCACGACGAAGGGCCTGACGTCGGCGGTCCGGTCGGCCCGTATGTTCAGACTGAGCGCCGGGAACTCTATCGGGAATACGCCGAGCTGCTGATTGCGCGCGGACATGCATACCGCTGCTTTTGTGACAAGGACGACGAGGAGCCGGAAAGTGTTTCTGACGGTGTGGCGATCCACAAATATGACGGGCGCTGCTCCCGGCTGAGCGAGGCGGAAATTCAGGCAAATCTCGCCGCCGGTAAGCCGTACGTCATCCGGCAGAAGATCCCGGCAGAGGGGACGACGACCTTCCACGACGAAATCTTCGGCGGCATCACCGTAGACAATGACACGCTGGACGATCAGGTCCTGCTCAAGCGCGACGGTTTGCCGACCTATAACTTTGCCAACGTCGTGGATGACCATCTGATGGGCATCACGCATGTGGTGCGCGGCTCGGAGTATCTGTCCTCCACGCCGAAATACAACCTGCTCTATGAAGGCTTCGGCTGGGAAATTCCAAAATATATCCACTGCTCGCCCGTCATGCGCGACCAGCACAATAAGATGTCCAAGCGCCATGGCGATCCCTCCTATGAGGATCTGATTGCGCAGGGCTATCTGACCGACGCCGTTGTGAACTATGTTGCGCTGCTCGGCTGGGCGCCTGGAGGCGAGCAGGAGATCTATTCTCTGCGCGAGCTGGAGGAAGTTTTCGATATCAAGGGCATTTCCAAATCGCCTGCGATTTTCGATCTGGCAAAGCTGAAATACTTCAACAGCGAATATATCCGCGCTATGACGCCGGAACGCTTTGCCGCCGTGGCGGAGCCATATATTCGCAAAACGGTTCAGAATCCCGCCATTGACCCGGCGCAGATCGCGGCGCTGCTGCAGCAGCGCTGTGAGGTGCTGACGGACATTCCGGAAAAGGTCGATTTCTTCGACGCACTGCCGGAATACGACACAGCGCTCTACACGAACAAAAAATCCAAAACGGACGCGGCCGTTTCTCTGGAAATGCTGCGCATGGTGCGGCCAATTTTGGAAGGACTTTCCGACTGGGCGGACGAGGAATTGCTCGCCGCCATGACCGGACTTGCCGCGAAGCTGGAAGTGAAAAACGCCAAAGTCATGTGGCCGGTGCGCATCGCTGTTTCCGGCAAGGCCGTTACACCTGGCGGCGCGGTGGAGATCTGCCGGATTCTGGGCAGGGAGGAAACGCTGCGCCGGATTGACCGGGGAATTGCGCTGCTGGAGGAAAATCCGTCATGAAGCGGGATAAGCAGGATGTCGCCATCCTTATTTTGAGCATATTGGTCGCTGCGCTGCTCATCACCTTCCTTGTGGTAAAGGTGTTTGACCTCAAAATCGGCAAAACAGACGTCGGCACGCAGCAGCCTGTGCCGCCCTCTGATGAGGTACAGCAGGATTTTCCCTTCTCCGACACGCCTGAGAGGATCCTTGGCAGCGGCGACGCGTACGGGCGCGACGAAACGTCGGACGTTGAGACCGGCGACGGCAGCGTCTCCATGCCGCTCGTCATCGGAAGCTTTGCACAGCGCGGCGGACCGGATTTTTCCCTGTATCTGGACACGGAGACATTTCAGATGACGGAGATCGACGGCCATTGCTATTTCAGCCCCTATGGCGATCCTGCTGCCAGTCTCTATCTGGAGCTTGCGTATCACGACGGTGCAGACGCGCAGACGCTCTCCGGCACGCTGCTGAACGATTACGGCATCGCAGCCGAGCCGCAGAACAACGGCGTCGTTTCACTCGGCGATTACGAGGCGATCCACGTACAGGCCGGCGGTATGGAAACGGCGCTGGACGCTTACCTGATTCAAACGGGTCATGGCTGCATTACGCTGGTGCTCTGCACACCGGGCAGCGGGGACTCATCTGGTGCAGACAGTCTGTCTGCCAGCATGAAAACGCTGTCGCTCCAAGAAAACTGACAAAAATTTCCGAAATCAAAAACTCCCTTTTCGGTCAAGCTATTCCGGAAAGGGAGTTTGTATATGAAACGGAAGACAAAAATTTTGCTCATTTCTTATGCCTCTGCCGCAGTGATTGCGCTGGCGGTTGCATTGGTTGCCTGCCGTGCGGGCGCGGCCTCCTATGAGACCCGGCTCGACGCAAACTACCGCCACGCCTTCGGCGAGGTGTTGACCGCGGTGCAGGAACTGGATACGTCGCTGAAAAAGAGTGCATATGCCGTCACGCCGGCCATGGAGTGCGCAGTCTGCATGGAAATCTACAGCGACGCGCAGACGGCAGAGATGGCCATTGGCGTTCTGCCGGTGCAAACGCAGTCCCTGGAAAAAATCGCGCAGCACATCGCAGTCGTTGGCGACTATGCCTATGCGCTTTCGCGCGCGGCGGCTGAGGGAAATCACTTCTCCGAGGAAGCGTTGTCCAACCTCAAATCGTTTTCCGAGACGACCTCGGCGCTCTATGAGCAGCTCGGTACCTTGCAGCAGGCCATTGCAGACGGCGCCGTCTCCACGGAAGCGCACCGCCGCCTGACAGATGCGCTGGACAATCTCCGGGCAGAATCGGCCAGCGCGGTCGATACCATAGGCGCGGAGATGGAGGCGCTGGGGGAGGCGTTCCCGGAAGTGCCGGCTCTGGTATACGATGGTATGTATGCCGACCGGTCAAGCACGGAAATGCGGATGCTGTCCGGAAAAGCAGAGGTGTCGGAGGCGGATGCACGCGCTGCTGCCGCAGAATTTCTGCAGCGCCCGGCGGAGCAATTGCAGCCAAGCGGCCGGTCCGAGGGCAAAACGCCCTGTTGGAATTTTGACCTTCAGGACGGCGATACCGTAATCTCCATTTCCGTTACGGTGCAGGGCGGGGAAGTGCTGTATTTCTACTCCTCCTGCCCCAGCGGGGAAGCGGCGCTGACACATGAACAGGCGCTTGCGGCGGCGGGGGATTTCCTGACGCGCAACGGATATGAGAATATGCAGCCCTGCTCCTATGAATCGAGTGGAAATGCGGAAACCTTTGTCTTTGCCTATCAGCAGGGCGACGTCCTGTGCTACCCGGATCTGGTGCGCGTGAAGGTCTGTCTGGAGAGCGGCAGCGTGCTCGCGTTCGAGGCTGTGGACTATTTGACGTATCACACGCAGCGCGATCTGCCAAGCCCGCTGCCGGATTCCGCTTTGGCCAGAAACGCGGTGCCGGATTCGCTGCAGATTCAGCGGGAACAGGCCGTTCTGATCCCCAGCGCGGGCAAATTTGAGCGTTTTTGCTATGAATATCTCTGCACGGATGCAGACGGCGGCCAATGCCTGATCTATGTCAATACAGAAACTGGCGAGCAGGAACGCATCCTGCTCGTGCAGGAGGGCGAGGGCAGCGTCTTGTGGCTCTGATGGAAATTTTCACACAAGGGGAGAGAAATCTCTCCCCTTGACGAAAAATAGGGTTGCGTGTATTATTACAGATATCAGATCAGCAAGCCGATACATAAACGGAGGGAATGGAATGAGCGTTATTCCTCATGTTACATGCCGCCGCTGCGGCCGGGAGTATTCCGGTATCCGCAGCCGCTGCCCATATTGCGGAACCAGACGTGTCAAGTCGACCGACCGCGTGCCCATGGGTACCGCCAGCGAAACACCGGGTACACCCGCGTCCGAGCGCGCCGCGGTCAACACCAAGTGGCAAATGCTGTTTGGGTTGATCCTGCTTGTCGCAGTCGTGATTGCAGTCATTGTGCTCGTGACGGTCAGCATCAGCAGTTCCCAAAAACCTGCGGACAATCAGACTGTGGCAATCACTCCGCCGGTGCAGTCGTCCGTCGTCCCGGAGACGCCTGCTGCAACGCCGTCACCGTCGCCGACGCCGTCTCCCACACCGCAGGTCAGCAGCATTACGATCACCTTCCTCGGCAGCCCGCGCACTGAGTTTTCCGCCAAGGTTGGCGATTCTGTTCCGCTGAAAGCTACGATTTATCCGGTGGGCTCGGAGGCGGAGGTCACCTGGTCGAGCGAGGATGAGTCGATTGTCAAGGTCGATCAGGACGGAAACGTGACTGCTGTTGGAAAGGGCAATACCAAAATCGCCGTCGCCTGCGGCGGTGCAACGGCCGAGTGCAAAGTGTATATCACCGGCTGACGGAAAGCACGATTCGGCTGTCCCGAAAATCTTTCGGGACAGCCGAAAAAAGTGTTGACAAAACGGAGGCTTTGCGTTAAAATAACGCTTGCTGACACGGACGATTAGCTCAGCTGGTATGAGCATCCGCTTGACGTGCGGAGGGTCACAGGTTCAAGTCCTGTATCGTCCACCAAAAAGAACCGTAATTTTGATACCACTGGTATTGAGATTACGGTTTCTTTACGCTCAGAATCTGAAATCGGGAGCATTTTTGCCCTTCAACAGAAAATAATGGTTTGACGGATTCGGATGAAAAATGTAGAAAGTGTCTCTTAAGAAAATGCTTGAAATATATTTAACAAATTCTTTTGCTTAGGCTTGACCTAGAGTTGAATATATCGTAAAATTATATTACATTTTAATATAAGGAGCGCGATTTAGTATGAATAGAGTGCTGAAAAACATGATTTGTTTTGCTCTTATTGCCTCGCTGCTTGCGGGATTCGGCGTATGCTTTGCAGTGCAAAGGGAGAAAAACTACTGCCACTATAATACAATCGTGCAGCTTGGAGACAGCGTTGCTGCTGGCTACGATGAGAAAAATTTTGTAAATACAGAGTTTTCCAGGGTTGATCACTCCTATCCCGCAATTATCGCGGACACGCTTGGTGCCGAGTTGGTTCCTCTGGCGTGTCAGGGGTTCAGAACCATTGAGATGCGTTATATGCTCGAGGATGATTTTGTCCCTGACGAGTACCTGTTCCATGATACATATGACATACCCGCGACGATTGCACGCATCCCTCAATTCCGTCAGTCGATAGCCGATGCGGATCTTATCACTCTCGGCTTGGGTGGAAATGATGTCGGTACCTATCTTGCTTGGGTAGTCCTTGATGAAATGGAAAAGGACGGGGCGCTTGCCGAGTATGTGACAGCAGCTCGTGAGAAGCTGAAAGACTTGGGTATTGAGGACAGCCCGATCAATTCCCTGATAGATCTTGCCGATACAATGGATGCGCTCCCCGGACTCATGGCTGCGCTACCCAAGGCAATCTCATTTGGTGTGAGCAACTATATCAAGAATTGGACAATCGTCATGGACGATATCTATGCACTCAATCCGGACGTCACTCTTGTCGTGCCGGGAATGTTTGACACCGGATATCAGAATGAGACTGACTTTGATGACAACAGTATTAAGGCGCAGCTAAGCCATAAGGCTTCGCAGATGATAGTTGACGCCATCAATTTGCCGATGAAGGCAAATGCTGATAAATACGGCTATATCTATGTTGAGATGGAGGGAATCATCTGCTATGGTTCGCACCCTACACCCGCGGGATATGCAAAGATGGCCGAGAAAATACTTGCAGCGCTTCCCGAGGCGGAGTCTTATTATGATGACGTCCGCGCCGATGCATGGTACTACGATGCCGTAAATTATGTCACGGACAAGCATTTCATGATCGGCACTGCAGAGAGAACCTTTGAACCCGATTCGACCATAACTTATGCCCAGCTTTCCACCGTTCTCTACCGCCTTGCAGGCAATCCCGACGTAAGCGGCCTGACCGAGCCGTTTTACGATGTCAGCAACGATTTCTGGGCACATGACGCGATCGTCTGGGCTTATAACAACGGACTGCTAAAGAATATGTATGTCGGCAAGACGCTCTGCCCCAACATGCCGATGTCACGCGCAAACTTCACGACAATGCTTTATCGCTATGCCGGCTCACCCGCAGCCAACGGCAGTCTCAAATTCAGCGATTCATATGCAATTCCGGCTCATGCCCAAAATGCTGTTGCGTGGGCGGCTGAAAACGGCATCGTTCAGGGATATGAAAATGGAACGTTCCGCCCGCTGAAATCGGTCACCAGAGCTGAGACGGCTATCATGATCATGAGATTTTGCCGGATATGATAAATGTAAACGAGAGTTCCCGTATTTCGAGAAACCCTCAACAACGTTAAACTGCGAAGAATTGCAGTTGTGACATTATAGGGCAATCCGAACAAATTTTTAATCTGAAATTTGTTCGGATTGCCTATTTTTAAAATTTTTTTCGAAAAAACGAAAAAAATTGTCCTGTTTCGACGTGTTCAAGACATATATAAAATGAAGGAGTCAAGCAATCGCCATTTTGTAAGCGGGGCGTGTTTCACCGCGCGGGAAAATGAGCACAGAGAGAAAAGGGACGGTCTATCATTGAATATGAAAACTTCCACAACCCGTGAAATTATACATTTACTGACCTCGATCGGCGTACCCAGCAACTATACCGGCGTGAAGCAGACAGCTTATGCTGTGGCATTGGTTCTGGAAAATTCGGAACTTCTCAATCTGGTAACAAAGCGGCTGTATCCTGCGGTTGCGAACTGCGATCACACAACGCCCACCAGTGTGGAACGTAACATTCGTACCGTTGTCCAGATCATTTGGGAAAACAACCCGGCTGCACTTTGCGGCATTGCCGGGTACCAGATGAAGCACAAACCGACCAATTCACAGTTTATTGCAATTTTAGTGGATTATCTACAGCGCTGAGTGGCAGTCCCGCCAGTGAAACGCCCTTGAGAACCAGGATTCTCAAGGGCGTTTCGTTTAAATATCGTTTTCCGTCAGCTGCTCCAGCGTCTCGCGCCGGACAGCAAGCGTGTCGCGCTCCGGTGTGAGCACCACAACCGGTGGCCGTGCAACACGGTTATAATTCGATGCCATGGAGTAGTTATATGCGCCGGTCGTACATACAGCCAGAAGATCGCCGCGCTGGACGTCCGGCAGCGTCACATTCGGCTGAATGATATCGCCGCTTTCGCAGCAGCGTCCAACCACATCGCACTGCAGAACGGGGGGCTCGTCCATCCGGCCTGCCGCAAAGACGGTATATGCCGAGCTGTACAGCGCATAGCGCGGATTGTCGGTCATGCCGCCGTCCACGGAGACGTAATTTTTATAGCCGGGAATGCGCTTCACAGTTCCGACTGTGTACAGCGTCATGCCTGCATCCGCCACGATGCTTCGCCCCGGCTCCATCAGAATGGTAGGAAGCGGAATCCCCAGCGCCGCCGCAGACGCCTTCAGGGACGACGCCACTTCTCCGATGCGCTGCTCGATATCCACCTGTTTGTCGCTCTCGCAGTAGCGAACCCCGTAGCCGCCGCCGAGATCCAACTGTTGCGTGGCAAAGCCGTACCGGTTTCGGAGCAGTGCGACAAATTCCAGCATGATCTGTCCGGCGCGCTCGAACACGTCTTCGTCAAACACCTGTGAGCCGACATGGCAATGGAAACCCACCAGCGTTACGTTCGGGAGCGTGCGCGTATATTGGAACAGTGCTTCTGCCTGCCCGGTCTCAATGGCTGCGCCGAACTTGGAATCCACCTTTCCTGTGGCGACCGCTTCGTAAGTATGCGGATCGATTCCGGGCGTCAGCCGCAGGAGAACGCGCTGTTGCTTGCCAAGCGCTCCGGCGATGCGGTTGATTGCGTCCAGCTCCTCATGGTTGTCCGCCACAAAGTAGCCAACGCCCTGCTCGATTGCATATTGAATCTCCGCATCGGTCTTATTATTGCCGTGGAAATAGGCCTGTTCCATCGGGAATCCCGCCCGCACCGCCGTGTGGATTTCCCCGGCAGACACAACATCAACGCCCATACCCTCGCTGCGCATGATTTCATACATCCGCTTGAAGGACGCGGCCTTGCTTGCGTACAGCGGCCGCGCAGTTTCGCCAAAATGCTTGCGGAACGCGCGCAGATACATGCGGCAGTTTTCGCGGATGCGCGTTTCGTCCATGAGGTACAGCGGCGTACCATACTTCTGCGCAAGCTGCACGGTGTTGTGACCTGCAAAATACAGCGTGCCATCCTGAGTCTGAATGTTATCGGCGAGCATAAGTGAGCCTCCTCGTCGTTTCTTCATTTCATCAAAATTAAAGACAGAATAGCATACTTATACACTTTATGCAAGTAAAGAATAGATTTCGGAATTTTGACCGCTGCCTTTTTCTCATCCGCACTTTTTTGGTGCAATGCAACAAAATTCGTTTTCCATTCTTGACAAATTTAACAATGCCAAGTATAATTGACCCGTCAAAGAGCAAGGGTGTTCCGAGAGCCAAAGGAACCACCTTGCTCTTTTTGTTTTTGCAAGGTTTTTGACGGAAAACTCTAAAGGAGGAACGCAATATGAGTAAATATTCCAAGGAAGACATCATCCACCTGGTGCGGGAGGAAAACGTAGAATTCATTCGCATGCAGTTCACCGATATCTTCGGTCAGATGAAGAATGTAGCCATCACTGCCTCGCAGATCGAGAAGGCCGTCAACAACCAGATCATGATCGACGGCAGCTCCATCGAGGGCTTTACCCGCATCCATGAATCCGACCAGTATCTGTATCCCGATCTGGACACGTTCAACATCCTGCCGTGGCGGCCGCAGCACGGCAAGGTTGCACGCCTGATCTGTGATGTTTACAATCCGGACGGCACACCGTTCATCGGCGACCCGCGCCACATCCTCAAGGCGGAACTGGAGAAAGCTGCAGCGCTGGGCTATACGTTCAACGTCGGCCCGGAGTGCGAATTCTTCCTCTTTGAAACGGACGCCGACGGTCATCCGACCACGAAGACCGGTGACGAAGCCGGCTACTTTGACCTCGGCCCACTCGACCACGGTGAAAGCACCCGCCGCGAGATCTGCCTCGCGCTGGAGGACATGGGCTTTGAGATTGAAGCCTCGCACCACGAGGTCGCCGCCGGCCAGCATGAGATCGACTTCAAGTACGCCGACGCGCTGACCGCCGCCGACAATATCATGACCTTCAAATTCGCGGTTAAATCCATCGCGCAGAGAAACGGTCTGCACGCGACCTTTATGCCCAAGCCGGTATTCGGCATCAACGGTTCCGGTATGCATACGAACATGTCGCTGTTCAAGGACGGCAAAAACGTCTTTTTCGACGCCAGCGGCGAGCGCAAGCTCTCCCAGAAGGCCTACAGCTTTATCGCCGGCCTGCTGAAACACGCAGGAGGCCTTGCAGCCGTGACGAACCCGCTGGTCAACTCCTACAAGCGTCTGGTTCCTGGCTATGAAGCGCCGTGCTATCTGGCGTGGTCCGCCTCCAACCGTTCCGCGCTCATCCGGATTCCGGCTGCCCGCGGCCAGAGCACCCGCGTTGAGCTGCGCTGCCCCGATCCGTCCTGCAATCCGTATCTGGCGTTGGCTGTTTGCCTCGCCGCCGGTCTGGACGGCATTGAGCAGGGGCTGACGCCGCCGGATGAAATCACCGAAAACATCTTCGCCATGGACGACGAAACCCGCGCCGCGCACGGCATCGAAAACCTGCCCGGCTCTTTGTATGACGCGATTGTCGCCATGAAGGCTGACCCGCTGATGGAGCAGACGCTCGGCAGCCATGCGTTCCCGCGCTATGTTGCCGGCAAGCTGCTGGAGTGGGACGAATACCGCACACAGGTCACCGACTGGGAGATCGCAAAATACATGGTGCTGTATTGAGCACATTTTGAATTTCATTCTGACAGCAGGGAGGGACGGCAATGATACGTACAGTGATCGCGCTTGGCGGCGGCGAGCACGCCGATTCCATTTGCAGCGCGCTGGAGCAGAACGGCGTTGAGGTGCGCTATCGTTGCCGGACCGGCGCGGAAGTCATCCGCGCCATCCGGAAAATGGGCGGTGGCGTTGTGCTCTGTCCGTTCAAGCTGCCGGATATGACGGCGGATACGCTGTCATCCAATCTGAGCGGAATCGCGTCTCTGCTTGTGATCGCAAAGCCGCAGTATCTGGAGCTGTGCGAGGATGAGGATTTGTTCAAAATTCCCGTACCCGTGCGGATGGCCGAGTTGATCGGCGCCGTGAATATGCTGCTCCAGATGGACCACAAGCGCGCGGCACGCGCCGTGCCAAAGCGCAGCTCGGAGGATTACGCACTGATTGTCAAAGCGAAGGAGCTCCTGATGGAGCGAAATGGCCTGAGCGAGGCCGCCGCACATCGCTACCTGCAGCGGAAGAGCATGGAGAACTGCGCACGCATGGAAGAAACCGCGAAAATCGTAATCGACGCATTGGAATAAGGCGCGACTATGATGGAATCGTGGGACGGGTCTGCGATCACGGCGCAGGCGGAGCTCTCCTTGATGGGATATACCAATCTACCGTAAGTAAAACTTTTTTGGCGGCAAGGGTGTCGTTTGCGATGAATGAGAGGAGCAAAACAATGGATATCGGAACAATCGTAAACGAATACACCAACTTCTGGATGTTTATCTGTCTGGCGCTGGTATTCTTCATGCAGTGCGGCTTCGCCATGGTAGAGACCGGCATGACCCGCGCCAAAAATGCCGGCAACATCATCATGAAGAACCTTATGGACTTCTGCATCGGCACCGTCGCTTTCATGATCCTCGGCTACGGCTTGATCTGCGGCGATTCCATCGGCGGATTCATGGGAAAATTCACCTATGTTTTCTCCGATTTCATGCGCTTTGACTGGGCCACCTTCTTCTTTAACCTCGTTTTCTGCGCCACTGCTGCGACCATCGTTTCCGGCGCAATGGCGGAGCGCACGAAGTTCTCGGCTTACTGTATCTACAGCTTTATCATCAGCTTCGTTGTGTACCCGATCGAGGCGCACTGGATCTGGAACGCAGACGGCTGGCTGGCCAACCTCGGCTTCATTGATTTCGCCGGTTCCACCGCAGTCCATATGTGCGGTGGCGTTGCGGCGCTCGTCGGAGCAGCGATCCTCGGCCCCCGCATCGGCAAGTATACCAAGAACCCGGACGGCACCACAAAGGTCAACGCAATTCCGGGCCATTCCCTGACGCTCGCAGCGCTCGGCGTGTTTATCCTCTGGTTCGCATGGTACGGCTTCAACGGCGCCGCCGCCAAGACCACCGCACACGCTGCGCAGATTCTCTGCACCACCACCATTGCAGCTGCTGTGGCTACCTGCGCCACGATGGCTTTTACGTGGATCAAGGACGGCAAGCCTGACGTCTCCATGTCCCTGAACGGCGCGTTGGCCGGTCTGGTTGGCATCACCGCCGGCTGCGCGAATGTGGACGCGCTCGGCGCAACGGTCATTGGCCTTGTCTGTGGCATTCTCGTCGTTCTCGCCGTCGAATTCTTCGATCAGAAGGTGAAAATCGACGACCCGGTCGGCGCGATCTCCGTGCACGGCTGCTGCGGTGCTACCGGTACGATTCTGGTCGGCTTCTTCGATTATGAAAACGGCCTGTTCTACGGCGGCGGCGCACGTCTGCTTGGTGTGCAGTGCCTCGGCGTAGTCTCGGTTATCGCATGGGTTGTCGTAACAATGCTGGTCGTATTCTATCTCATCAAAAAGACCGTCGGTCTGCGCGTTTCCGAGCACGATGAGCTGGAAGGTCTGGACATCAGCGAGCACAACCTCGCCAGCAGCTATGCCGACTTCGTCTTCGCCGGCGGAGCCTACACGGCTCCCATGCCTGCTGCGTCCAGCGTTCCGGTTGAGACGGCTGTCCCCGTGGAGCTCAAGACGTCGTCCAACGCAGATGCCAAATTCACCAAGGTGCAGATCCTTACGAATGAGAGCCGCTTCGAGTCGCTCAAGAGCGAACTGGAGAAGATCGGTGTCACCGGCATGACGCTCATACACGTCCTCGGCTGCGGCACGCAGAAGGGGAAGGGACGCTACTACCGCGGCGTTGAGCTGGGCATGCAGCTTCTGCCGAAGATTCAGGTGGACATCGTCGTGTCCAAGGTTCCCGTGCAGAAGGTCATCGACGCGGCACGGCATGCGCTCTACACCGGCAACATCGGCGACGGCAAAATCTTCGTCTACAACGTCGAAGACGTCGTCCGCATCCGTACCGGCGAAACCGGCTACGATGCGCTGCAGATCGAAGAATAATGGAGTCGCAAAAATCCCCGGCTCAGAAGAGCCGAGGATTTTTTACGTTTTGTCCGGCTTTCGTTTCCGCCCCAGCAGGAGGCAGAGCAATGCCCATGCCGCCAGCAGTGCCAACGCCAGAATGGCGCAGTTGCGGAAAAAGGAGTCCGGCAGGATCAGAATGATCTGATCCGTGCGCGGGTCGAAGAGCCAGTTCGTTTTCCCTGGGAAAAAGATGCTATGGAACACCGTAAACGCGCGGTCAAAATCCAGCGCGCCCAATACGCCAACCAGAGCAAAGACGAGCAGGATGCCGGCGCCGGCCCAGAAGGACGGCCCGCGCTGCGCAAACCAGTGTGGCGGGGTGCGCCGTGCCGCGAGCAGCAATACGACCAGAAGCACCCCGGTGACTGCGCATGTGATCAGATCCAGCCAAAACAGCCCCTTGACATCCGCAAAATGGCTCTTCCCGGACTCTGACCACCGCAGCGTTCCGGTTCCGAACGGCTCGTCCCGCAGCAGATAATCCATCACATCATCGTATGCGTTTCGAATCTCCTCCGCGCTCCAGCCGGTCTGCTCCGGCAAATTCAGCGCTTTGATATGCAGGTAGTAAAACGGCCTGCATACAATTGGAACGGCAATTGCGCTGCTGATGGAAAACAGCGCCAGAACAAGCGACAGCAGAACGGAGATTACACGGTTTTTCATGCTTGTCTTCCTCCCACCGCTTCGGTCGAAGCGAGAATCAGAACCTGCCCTGGCAGGTAAAAGCCCCACATGGCAATTTGCGCAAAGCCCGGCAGCCACGCCGGCAGCGCCGATGCCGGTAAATTGTGCGCGCCGACGCACAGATCGCAACAGAAAAAGAGCGCCAGTCCAACCGCAAAGCAGACACGGCATCGGTCCGGCCGCGCAGCTGCCAGACGAAAGCTGTCGATCAGATTAACGGCAAACCAAACGATATACGCCGCGGATAAAGCCGTGAGCGCGCCGAATCGCACCGCAACTGCCGCGGCAATGAGCGCCGGGACAATCCGAATCACAAGCGCACGCCACGGCTTGTTGCCGCCGGACGCCGCCAACCGCAGCGTATAGAGCAGCTGCACTGCCAGAAACAGCGCCACGCCGGTTTCATAGTGGGCGTCCAGCACCAGCAAAAACACGTCTGCCGCCAGCGTCAGACCCAGCGCAGCCGCGGTTAGGCGGTTTTCTGCACCCTTGCCTGCACGCAGTCCAGCCGCTGCCACGAGCGCGATCGCAGAGAATTTCAGCCACGTCGTATCATATGCGTGCAGCAGATCGCCCGCGAGAAACAGCCCATACAATAGGCTCTCCAATGACAAAAAGCAAATGGCCGACGCTCGTCTCACCCGGTATCCTCCTTTTCATCCGATGTGTTTAAGATACCACAAATCCCCGTGGATGCAAAGAGAAACCCTGCATGGTCCGGCGATTGCTGAAAAATCGAGTCAGCTATTGTCACTGAACGGATTTTGTGATAAGTTATCCTTGTATCAGTTCCACCAAATTGGTAGTATGGTGAAATGATTCAGACTGTGAGGGGGAATATTATGGATGTTCTTCGATTTAAACAGGCAAACTGTAAAAACTGCTATAAATGCGTTCGATTCTGCCCGGTAAAATCCATCCGCGTTTATCAGGGGCAGGCGCAGATCATCTCCAGCGACTGCATTCTCTGCGGCAACTGTGTGGCCGTTTGTCCGCAGCATGCCAAGGAAGATATCAGCGACGTTGGCCAGATCCGCCAGCTGATTTCCTCCGGTAAGCAGGTTGTGGCAAGCATTGATTCGTCCTATATTGCATATTTTGATACCGCTGGTTTTCAGGGGATGACCGAAGCGCTGCAGAAGCTCGGCTTCACCGCAGCCTACGAAACGGCGGAGGGCGCGTATCTGGTGGAAAAGAAGCTGGAGGAGCTGGCGCTGGATGAAAGCGACGCGCCGATCATCACATCCGGCTGCCCGACCATCGGGCTCTACGCGGAAAAGCACCTTCCAGACGTGCTGCCGTATCTTGCGCCGATCCTGTCGCCGATGCAGGCGCACGCCGCGCTGCTGCGCAAGCGCTGTCCGGATGCGGTCGTCGTTTACATCAGCCCCTGCATCTCCAAGAAGGAGGAAACGACCCGGTTCGAAAGCGTGGGCGCGGATTATGACATCACCTTCACGGAGCTGGAGGATTGGATGAAGGAGGTCGGCGTTACTGTCCGCAGGGACGTGCCGAAGGATGAGCCGAAGCTTGCGCGGGCTTATACCGTGACCGGCGGTGTTCTGAGCGGTGTGAAAAAGCGCGGCAAACGCGACTATCTCTTTGTTGACGGTCTGGAAGACAGCATTCAGGTGCTCAAGAGCGTAGTCAACGGCGAGCTGAGAAACTGCTTCATTGAAATGTCAGCGTGCCACGGCAACTGCGTCGGCGGTCTGGCGTTCCGGATGCGGAAGGACAATCTGCTGGAGTGCCGCCGCCGGGTGGAGAAGACCGCCATCGACGGAGGCGATTATGACGTTCCGGAGCAGGTGGATCTGTCCCGCTCGCTGGAAGACAAACGGCGCATTGTCGAGATGCCGCCGGAGTCGGTCATTACGGGAATTTTGCGCAAGATGGGCAAATTCAGCCCGGCGGATGAGCTCAACTGCGGCCTGTGCGGCTACCGCACCTGCCGGGACAAAGCACTGGCGGTATATGCCGGCCGTGCTGAAATCAGCATGTGCATGCCGTACATGAAAGAGCGCGCCGAGACCTATTCCGAAAAGATCATCAACGTCTCGCCGGAGGGCATCGTCACCGTCGGCAAGGATCTGAAGGTCTCCCAGATCAACAAAGCGGCCTGCAAAATTTTCGGCATCAAAGATCCTGTGGACATCATCGGATATCCCGTCTCGCGCATCATGGACGAATACGACTTTGTGCGTCTGATGGGCATGGACGACTCGCAGTTCACCGATCAGGTGTTTCTCGCGGAATACAACGTCTATCTGGAGCGCATCTTCATCTGCGACCCGGAAAAGACGCTTTTCACCTGCATCATGCGCGACGTGACCAAGGCGCGCCAGCACAAAAACAAGATTCAGAAAACGAAGGTTCACGCCGCCGAACTGGCCGACGTGATCATCGACAACCAGCTTCGCATCGTGCACGAAATTGCAAGTCTGCTTGGTGAAACGGCAGCGGAAACGAAGGTCGCCGTCCACGATCTGAAGGAAGCGATCATGCTCGACGAGGATGGGGAAGATGAATAAGAACATTCGCTGGAACAGCAACACGGTTTGGGACATCGGGATCGTCAGCCAAAACAAAGCAGGTGAGAGTCTCTGCGGCGACCAGTGTCTGGTTGAGCACGCCGGCGACAGCACCACTGTTATTTTGTCTGACGGTCTGGGCAGCGGTGTGAAGGCCAACATTCTCTCTACGCTGACCTCCACCATGCTCACCACCATGCTGCAGGGGAACGTCCCGCTTGACGAATGCGTTACCACAGTAGCGGAGACGCTGCCGATGTGCCGGGAACGCAAGCTGGCCTATGCCACATTTACCATTCTGATGACCGAAGGCGATACCATCCGCCTGGTGCAGTATGACAATCCAAGCGCCATCTTTCTGCAAAACGGAGCCGTGCGGCGGTATAATTATTCCGCGCACTTCATTCAGGAAAAGGAGCTGCACGAGAGCCGCCTGAGCTTTGACGCGGGCGATATGCTCATTTTGTTCAGCGACGGTGTGTCGGAAGCCGGGCGCGGCGTTACGACGGACGCCGGCTGGGAGATGTCTGCCATTGAGGATTTCGTCACGCGCAACTATGCGCCTGAGATTTCCGCACAGCGCATGGCCGCCAAGATCATGTCGTGCGTCAGGTCTCTGGATCTCGACACGATGGCGGACGATGCAACGGTCGCCGTCGTCAAGCTGCGTTCGCGCTGTCCGGTCAATGTGATGATCGGCCCGCCGGAGAATAAGGACGACGATCTGAGCACCATGCGCCTGTTTTTCGCCAAGGAGGGCAAACACGTCGTCTGCGGCGGAACGACCGCCAAAGCCGTATCGGAATATCTGGGCGCGCGCGTCCGCACGCTGCCGGGCAGTGGTACGGAGACCGTCCCGCCCATGAGTGAAATTCAAGGCGTCGATCTTGTAACAGAGGGCGTCGTGACGCTCAATGCTGCGCTGGAGATCATCAAAGCCTATCAAAAAGACGGGATGCGCTCGCTGGATCTGACCGGCCAGAAGGACGGTGCGTCCAAGCTCGCCGAAATGCTGCTGGAGGATGCGACGGAGATCAACATTCTATTCGGCAACGCTATCAATTTTGCGCAGCAGACGGGTGAATTCAGCTTTGAAAAGAAGTTTCAGCTCATTCAGGAACTGCGCGATGCGCTGCGCATGGCAGGGAAAAAGGTGAAAATGAGTATTTGCTGACGGTTCCAGCCCCGCGGTAGGAGGGAGACGTATGAACAAACAAAAAAGAACGCTCGTCATCATCCTGATCGTGGTGTGTCTGCTGGCCGGCGGCGGCTATCTTGCCTACCGGTTGACGGTGAAGGACTATGTGGACTGTTGCCGGATGCTGATGCGGGTGTACAATGCGGAGGCATCAGATTTAAATTTCGCCGTTTCTGTCAATACTTCCGGTGTGAATATCGACACGCAGTTCAATGCGGTGAAGTTTCCGTTTCAGGATGACAGCGCCGTGAAGATCACTGTGCGCGGCAAATCGGCAGACTATACGTTCTATAAAATCCACGGCCGTCAGGTTTCGGAATCCAGCGAGACTGACGCCGGAGAGCAGGCGATTCCGAAAAACTTCATGAGCCTGCTGCAATGGGGTGCAAAGGTCTACCAGTCCGGTCTGGACATCCGCACCACACGGGACCGCAGCCGCGTGACCTATCAGGTAGATGTACCGGACGATCTGGTACAGGCGTTCATGGATTCCTACATCGGAAACATTGACCAAATGGAGTTCCGCTATTCTGGCTGTACACTCACAGCCGTCAGCTCCAACGGTGTGCTGACAGAGATCGCTCTGCAGGGAACCGCAACCTATCAGGTGCTGTTTGTCAACGCATCCTCTGCCGTGTCGGTCCGGGCGCGGGTCAACGCGCTGGGCGACGATGTGGTCATTCCCGACGTACCGGACACCGTTGTCAAATCCGCGTAACACAAAAGATTTCGGAGTATACCAATGAAGATCAAGACATTTTTCGCTGTGCTGCTGTGCAAGCTCGCGCGCGCAGTTATCCGCCTGCTCGGGCGCGGCGGCACGGCGTTTCCAGGCCGGGTGGCGCTCAAAGTCTGTCCGGAGGTGCTCGGCATCCTTTCCAAAGGCGTCCGCACCATTCTTATCACCGGCACCAACGGCAAAACGACCAGCGCACGCATGATCGAGCAGGCGTTTGAAAACGAGCACCGGAACTATTTTTCCAACAAATCCGGCGCGAACCTCATCTCTGGCATCACGGCCGAGTTTGCCATGCACAGTACGCTTACCGGTCGCCCCAAGTGCGAGTATGCCGTCATCGAGTGCGACGAGGCAGCTTCCAAAACGGTGCTGAAATATCTCAAGCCGGAAGTGATCGTGGCCACGAACGTTTTCCGCGATCAGCTCGACCGCTACGGTGAAATTACGCACACGCTCAATAACATCATCGAGGGAATCCGCCAGTCGCCGGAGTCGGTTCTCTGCCTGAATGCGGACTGCTCTCTGATCGCGTCCATCCCGGCACAGGTACCGAACCCGGTTGTGCTCTTCGGCGTGAACGTTCCGCTCGATGCCGACGGCGTGACGGAGATTTCCGACGCGCCGCACTGCATCCACTGCAAAGCGGAGTACGAATACGACTATCGCACTTATGGGCATCTGGGCGGTTTCCGCTGCCCGAAGTGCGGCTACCGGCGGCAGACGCCGCAGATCGCCGTCACTGCCATCGGCGCGCTCGGCGCTGATTCCAGCGACGTGACCATGTCCATAGACGGGAAGGCATACGATTTCCACATCAATCTTCCCGCAGTCTATAATATTTACAACGCAGCGGGCGCGGCGGCTGCACTGTCTACATTCGGCTTTTCGCCGGATGCGATTGCGCAGGCGCTGCAATCGTTTGGCTGCGGCTTCGGGCGCATGGAGAAATTCGATCTGGAGGGCACGCCGGGGCGTATGATGCTGGTGAAAAACCCCGCCGGGTGTAATCAGGTCATCCGCTATCTCTCCGGGCTGGAGGAGGACGCGGTGTTCGTCGTCTGTCTGAACGACCGGGATGCGGACGGCACAGACATCTCGTGGATCTGGGACGCGGACTTTGAGCGCCTATGCTCCATGGGCGACCGGCTGAAGCGGGTTCTGGTTTCCGGCGTCCGGGCGGACGAGCTGCGCCTGCGTCTGAAATATGCAGGCGTAGAGGAGCGCCGCATCACTGCTTATTATGACTATGGCGACCTGATCGAGGCCATGTGCACCAGCGAGTATCCGGTGTTCATCATGCCGACATATACCGCCATGCTTGATCTGCGCAGCCAGCTGCAAAAACGGCTCGGCGGAAAGGAGTTCTGGGAATGAGCGAAACGACCCTGCGTATCTGCCATCTGTATCCCGATCTCCTGAATCTTTACGGCGACCGGGGCAATATTCTCTGCATGCGGCGCCGTCTGGAGTGGCGCGGCATTGCGGCCGAGATCACGGAGGTTCCGGCGGGGGAGACCGCTGATTTCACGCAGTTTGACTTGTTTTTCATCGGCGGCGGACAGGATTTTGAGCAGGAGGTGCTGCTGTCCGACCTCAAGGCCGGGAAAGGTGCCGAGCTCAAGGCCGCCATTGCGGATGGGAAAACGGTTCTGGCCGTCTGCGGCGGCTATCAGATGCTCGGAAACTATTACAAAACCTGGGACGGCCACCAGTGCGATTTCATTGGTGCAGTGGATTTTTACACCGTTGGTTCAAAGGAACGCATGATCGGAAATTTCCTGTTTGAATGCCTGCCGGACTCCGGCGGCAGCACGGTCGTCGGCTTTGAAAACCACAGCGGCAAGACCTTCCTTGGCTCTGGCGTGTCTCCGCTCGGCAAAGTGCTCGTCGGCGGCGGCAACAACGGGGAGGACGGCTTCGAGGGCGTGCGGTATCACAACGTCTTCGGCACGTACAGTCACGGGCCGGTACTGCCGAAAAACCCGCAGCTCTGCGACTTTATTTTGCAGACGGCGCTGCGCAGCCGCTACCCGGAACTGACGCTCCAGCCGCTGGACGATACAGCGGAAACCGCCGCACATGAAGCGATGAAAAAACGGCTGCTTGCAAGGTGAAAAGCGCCTGCGCAGCTCGGGCAGTGAAGCCGCCTTCCAAGATCATAAAATGATGCAAGCAGCCGAAAAGGGCTTGCCGCCTGCATTTCACAGACGGCAAGCCCTTTCGCTTTGCCTTGATTGGTATATCCGTTTGATGTTACACTTCCATGGTGATCATCGGATCTTCTCTCTCCGTGATACCCGGAACGGCGGAAGAACTCTGTTTTTCGGAATGGACGCAATAAGAGGAGGCCTGCGGAATGGTTTCGCCGTCGATCTGAAGCGCAGTGGGCTGGTCAAAGGAAACCGTAATCTCTCTGCCCGTCAGAACCTCTACCATTTCGGTGTGCCGGACATGTTTTCCCTTAAAGATGGAGGGGAAAACAGAAAGCGTTTTCAGCTTGCTTTTGCAGTGCATAACCACCGTTGTTACAAGGCCGTCGTTCCGCCGCCGCATCTGATCCGGCGCCACCATCATACCGCCGCCGTAAAAGCGGCCATTCATGGTCGGCGCAAGCCAAACGTTGGAATAATGACGCGTCACGCCGTCCACGGTCACAGTCGCTTTTCTGGGCATGAAAGAGGACATCATACCTTTGATCGCAATCGCCGCGTAATTGATCGAGCTGTCGGATTCCGCCCGCTGTTTATCGCCCTCCTCGCAGCAATAGCCGTCAATGCCGTAACCCACGCCGTTGAGAAAATAGCGGGTTTCTCCGTTTACCGTTACGGTGGGCAGATCCTGCAGATAGGGATTCAGAAACACAAGCCCGTCCTTTTCCTGCTCCCATACATCCGCCATAAAATCATTCCCGGAACCCGTCGGATAGTAATAGACCGGATGCTCCGGAGCCTGTCCGCCGCACTCGTTCACAAAATGATGCAGGGTGCCGTCTCCGCCGGATAAAACGACTTTGTCGTCCGGCAGAGCCTTTTGCAAAAATTCAGCGGCGTTCATTCCGGTGATATCGAGATAGGAAACTTCCTTTGTCTCCAAAATTTTTCCGATGCCTTCCGCATTGCTTCTGCCGTTTCGATTGTCGGCAAGCGGGTTATATAAGACATAAATCATCGCTTTTGGTGAATATCTCCTGTTCTCCCGTCCGGTTGAATGTTCGTTTCAGATATTCTGCGAGATCGGTTTGCTCCCAGGGCATCGCAGCGGCATGGTTTCCAAAGTGGCCATAGCAGGAAACGGCAGCATATATAGGCCGGGTCAGCCCAAACTTTTGGATGACCGCGGCCGGGCGCAAATCAACCTGCTTCCGCACGGTCTCATATAATGCGGAGCTTGCCACTTTCTCCGTGCCAAAGGTATCAATCCGCACGGAAACCGGCTCCGAAAGGCCGATGGAATAGCCCAGCTGCACCTCGCATTTCTCTGCAAGTCCCGCCGCTACAATGTTTTTCGCGATATAACGAGCCATGTAAGCGCCGCTTCTGTCCACCTTTGTGGGATCCTTTCCGGAGAAGGAGCCGCCGCCGTGGCGGGCATATCCGCCATAGGTATCCACAATCAGCTTCCGCCCGGTCAGGCCGGAATCTCCCGCAGGCCCGCCGACCACGAAGCGACCCGTCGGATTGATAAAGATCTGGGTATCTTCATCCAGAAGCGCTTTGGGAATGGCCGGCACGATAACATGCTGCCGGATATCCGTCCTGATGGTTTCAATATCCACATCCTCGCGGTGCTGGGCAGACAGAATCACTGCGGAAACCCGCTTTGGCCGCTCGTCCTCATACTCCACCGTCACCTGAGCCTTCCCGTCGGGGAGCAAATAGGGCAGCTCCCGCGTCCTGCGCACCTGTTCGAGCTGTTTGACAAGCCCGTGGGAAAGCTCAATGGGAAGCGGCATCAGAGTTTCCGTCTCCCGGCACGCGAATCCGAACATCATACCCTGATCCCCGGCGCCGCTGTTTAATTCCTCCGATTTTCCCCTGCGGGTAATACCCATGGCAATATCGGGGGACTGCTCGTGCAGGTCAACGGTAATCCTGCAGCTATCCGCGTCAAAGCCTCTTCCAGGCGCGGTGTAGCCAATCTCCGCGATCACGTTTCTCGCCACCGCTTCATAGTCAACCTTGGCCGCGGTCGTCACTTCGCCGAAAATATGCACCTGATCGGTGGCGCAGGTCACCTCGCATGCCGAACGGGATTCCGGGTCCTGCATCAGCATTTCATCCAGAATCCGATCCGCAATCTGGTCACATACCTTATCCGGATGGCCGCAGGTAACCGATTCCGATGTAAAAAATTGATTCATAACGCTCTTCTTCCTGTCATTTACCAGTTTCGGGAGCTGCGGATGATTCCTGCTCTTTTTTGGCTGCCTTTGCGGCACGGTTCTCCGCCCACAGCCGCTCCGCCGCCGGCTTCCAGCTGGCAGCATAAGCGTCGCACTTGGAGCACAGGTGATCCGCAGTCTCCGGAGATAGGGGATCTGTGGAGTGAGCGCCGGATTCCGCCACGATCTTCCGCAGGAATTCCGGATTCTCCAGCATGGGGCAGGGCCGAAGCATGTTGTCGTTGAACGGCTGGTTGTCGTGGTACGCCATGAAAATGGGGCTCTGCAGCGCCTCCAGCAGCGTGCATTCCCGGATGTTGGCGTTGGAGTAGTGGATAAATACGCAAGGATCCACATCGCCGTACGCGTTGATATGCAAATATTTCCGTCCGCCTGCAATGCAGCCGCCCACGAACTCCGCGTCGTTCTGGAAGTCCATGGCAAACAGCGGCTTCGTGGCGCGCAGATGACGGATGCGGCGGTAAACGGCTTCCCGCTGCTCCGGGCTCGGCAGCAGCTCCGGCGCCGCGTCATTGCCAACGGGCATATAGTGGAAGTACCAGATGAAATAGGCACCCATATCAATCAGGCTCTGGTAGTATTCATCCGAGGTAATCGAGTCGAAATTCGCGCTGGTATAGCAGGAGGAAATCCCATAAAGCAACTTCCGCTCGTGGAGCAGCTCCATGGCATGGCGCACCTTTTGGTAAGTACCCTTGCCTCTGCGGCCGTCGGTAGCCGCCTCGTCGCCTTCCAGAGAGATGGCCGGGACAAAATTTTTTACCCGCAGCATCTCATCCGCAAATTTCTCGTCAATCAGCGTGCCATTGGTGAACGCGAGGAACACGCAGTCGTCATGCTTCTCGCACAGCCGAATCAGATCATCCTTGCGAACCAGCGGCTCGCCGCCCGTATAGATATACAGGTAAACGCCCAGCTCCTTGCCTTGACGGATGAGATCGTCGATCTCGTCAAAGGTCAGGTTCAGCTTATTGCCGTATTCCGCTGCCCAGCAGCCGGTGCAGTGCAGGTTGCAGGCCGAGGTGGGATCCAGCAAAACGGCCCAGGGAATATTGCAGCCGTATTTCTCCTTGGCCGCATCCTGTATGTCGCAGCCAATCATGTTTGCGTTGATGAAGAAGTTCACGGCCACAGTCGTCAGGACCTCATGATCCACGTCGTTGAGCATATGGCGGATATACGGATAGTAGGCGTCGTCCGGATTTTCAATAGCCTGGCGGATGTACTTCCGCTGCGATTCAAATTCGCCCTTGCTGAACTTGTCTGCCCAATCCATCAGCTTTGGAAGATTTTTTTCCGGTTCTTTGTAGAGATACTTGAATGCCTGTTCAATGCCCAATTTTTTTAAGGTTGTCGATACGCTCATAATGGTAGCTCCTTTCCCGTTTGTATAGGAACCATTTTAGCAGTCGAACCGGAACTGCGACATTAATAAATTCAGCCGTTTCTCCGATTCGGGAGAAACGGCTGAATTTCATCAAATTTTGAGGAATTTCGGCAATTTGCGCGAAAATAGGACAATTCCGGCGCCGTGTCCGTTGTGGCGCGATTCGGGCTATTGGGGTTCGGCGCGCGCTGCATCTCCTTTCTCGGCGGCGAGCATATAATCTCTCGTGCCGCGGAGAATGCCGCTGAAGCGATCCACTGCCTGATCGACATCCGACTGCATATGATCCCATATAAATTTCAGAACAAAGCCCAGAATCGAATAGCAGTAGAATTCCGCAACGTCCTGCACAAAGTCCTCCGAAACGCCATCGCAGATATGCCGCTTTTTTACCAGGATGCAAAACCAATCCTGAACGGGGCCGAAAACCGCTTGTTCCAGACGCTCTTTCGATATGGCGCCCCAGATATGATAAATCATCCTGGAATTTGTCTGCATTGCTTTCAGCAGCGCTTTCAGACAGTCCGCCCAATCCTGATCCTCATCGTCAAAATTGAAATATTGATTGACTTTGATGGTCAGCCACTGATCCAGCAGTCCGTAAATGTCCTGAAAATGATAATAAAACGTATTGGCGCTGATTTCACACCGGTCCACAAGCGCAGATACTGTCACTTTATTAAAAGGCATCTCTACCAGCATCTCTTCAAAATTTTCCATAATTGCTTTTACCGTATAATTTGCCATGTGTTCCTCTCTTACTCTCTCGATTTTCCGGTTCCGCAGTTCACGGTTTCTTGATCAGATATCGTTTGGAATGATAAGATTCTCATGCGGAACCTTGTCCCAGGAAAAGTCCGCAGCCAGCTCGATCGCGGAGACGGGTGCATCCGTTTCCCGCAGTCCGGCAAGCTTGGCCAGTCTGCCGAGCAGCTGCTCCGGCGTATACCGGGAGCGGAAGTATTCCATGTTCAGATCACCTTCGCGCTTGGAGAGTTTCCGTCCGTCCGGTGCGACCAGCAGCGGTGCGTGGCAGTAGGCCGGCGCGCTTCCGCCCAGCGTTTCGATCAGCCAGCGCTGCCGCGCCGTGGAGTCGAGCAGGTCGCGCGCGCGAACCACACGGTTAATGCCCATCTCCATATCATCCACCGAGACGGCCAGCTGATACGCAAACACCCCGTCGGCCCGTCGGATGATGAAATCGTCGCGCCCCGGAGCGAGCGTCTGCCGCTGTGCGCCATAATGTCCGTCTGTCCATGCGATGGTCTTGCCGTCCACCGCCAACTTCAGCGCCGGATGGCGGCCCATTTTCACCTTTTGCCGCACTTCCTCCGGGCTCAGCTCCCGGCAGCGGCAGCCGACGTCGCCGTGCTCGCCCGGATGCGGCGCGGAGGCCGCCAGCCGCTCCGCCCGGCTGCAATAGCAGTCATAGACCATACTGCGCGCACGGAGCGCTTCCAGCGCCGCTTCATAGCGAGCCGTCCGCCGGCCCTGCCGGTAGGCGTCCCCTGTGCCGGGACGCCAGCCCTCGTCCCAGTCCAGTCCCAACCAGAGCAAGTCTTCCGCCATTTGTCCGGCATAGCTGTCCCAGCTCCGCTCCGGGTCGAGATCCTCCAGCCGGAACACCATCGTGCCGCCGAGGCTGCGCACATCCAGCCACGCCAGCAGAGAGGAGAGGACGTTGCCCAGATGCAGCCGCCCACTGGGACTTGGCGCAAAACGCCCGCGTATGCTGTTTTTGCCCGTCTGGTGCATGAGACGCCTCCAAACTGTATTTTTCTCTATTATAGCACAGCGGACGGGCGGCGCAAATGCAAGTTTGCAGATAAATTCAGGCGTCATTCCCTTGAAAGGCAGTCCGAAATCCGATATAATGAGGTATTCGTGAAAAATTGGAGCATACATTCATGGCAAAAGCGTCAAAGGACAAAACAAACGTTATGCGTTTGCTGGAACAGAAGAAAATTCCCTATACGCCGCATTCCTACCCCCACGCGGACGGCCCTGTGGACGGCGTGACCGTCGCGGGCTTGATCGGCGTGGAGCCTGCGCGCGTGTTCAAAACGCTCGTCGCTCGCGGCGCGAGCAAGGCGATCTATGTGTTTGTCATCCCGGTCGCGCGCGAGCTGGATCTGAAAAAGGCGGCGAAGTCCGTCGGCGAAAAATCCATTGCGATGATCCACGTCAGCGAGATCACCGGTCTGACGGGGTACGTCCGCGGCGGCTGCTCGCCCGTCGGCATGAAAAAATGCTACCGCACTGTGCTTGACACGCAGGCGCAGCGGGTGGAGACGCTGCTCGTGAGCGCTGGGAAGATCGGTTATCAGGTCGAGCTTGCGCCGGATGCGCTTCTTGCGCTGGTGGGCGGTACGGTCGCAGATTTGACGGTGGATGCATAAGCAGGAGGAACCATGCGGGACAGTATTTATGTAAAAGGCGCGCGGGAGAACAATCTCAAGAATATCGACGTGGAGATTCCGCGCAATGAATTGGTCGTCATGACCGGACTTTCCGGCTCTGGAAAGTCCAGTCTGGCGTTTGATACGATTTTTGCCGAAGGGCAGCGGCGCTATGTGGAAAGTCTCTCGTCGTATGCCCGGCAGTTTCTCGGTCAGATGGACAAGCCGGACGTCGATTCCATCGACGGCATGTCGCCGGCCATCTCCATTGACCAGAAGACCACGAGCCGCAATCCGCGCTCCACGGTTGGCACGGTTACTGAGATCTACGACTATCTCCGCCTGCTCTGGGCGCGCGTCGGCATTCCGCACTGCCCGAAGTGCGGCAAGGAGATCAAGCAGCAGACTGTCGATCAGATCGTCGATCAGATTCTCCTGCTGCCGCAGGCAACGCGCGTGCAGATTCTCGCGCCCGTCGTGCGCGCCCGCAAGGGTGAGTACCAGAAGGTATTCGAGGATGCGCGCCGCTCCGGCTACGTGCGCGTGCGCGTGGACGGCAGCATTTATGATCTGACGGAAGAAATTCAGCTCGATAAAAACATCAAGCACAATATTGAGATCGTGGTGGACCGTCTGGTCATCCGTCCGGACATGAACCGCCGTTTGACCGACTCTGTGGAAACGGCATCGGCGCTCTCCGGCGGCATCGTCATCGCCGACGTGCTTGACGAGAAGCGGGAAATCCTCTTTTCGCAGAACTACGCCTGTGAGGACTGCGGCATCTCCATTGAAGAAGTCACGCCGCGCATGTTCTCGTTCAACAATCCCTATGGTGCGTGCCCGACGTGTACGGGTCTCGGCACGCAGCTCCGCGTGGACCCGGCGCTGATTATGCCGAATCCATCCCTCTCGCTGCAGGATGGTGCAATTGTCGCCAGCGGCTGGTCGAAAATCAAGGATGACACCATCAGCCGCATGTATTTTGATGCGCTCGCCAAGAAGTACCACTTCAAGCTGACCACACCGGTCCGGGACCTGCCGCAATCCGTAAAAGACATCATTCTCTACGGCACTGGTGAGGAAAAGCTGACGCTGCATTATGATACCGAACGCGGGCGCGGCACGCTCTCCCGCCCGTTTGAGGGCATCGTCAACAATCTGGAGCGCCGCTACCGCGAGACGCAAAGCCCCGGTATGCGGGCCGAGCTGGAGTCCTGCATGGCCGAGATTGACTGTCCGGACTGCCACGGCGCGCGTCTCAAAAAGGAAGTGCTCGCCGTCACGGTCGGCGGATTGAATATCACGGAATTCACGCGCCTTTCGATTACAGAGGAGCTGGAGTTTCTAGACCATCTGGAACTGACGGAAAAGCAGGCCATGATTGCCGAGAGCATCCTGCGCGAGGTGCGTGTGCGTCTGCACTTTCTGCAGGACGTGGGGCTGCAGTACCTGACGCTTTCGCGTGCTGCCGGGACGCTCTCCGGCGGTGAGAGCCAGCGCATCCGCCTTGCCACGCAGATCGGCTCCTCGCTGATGGGCGTTCTGTATATTCTGGACGAGCCTTCTATCGGCCTGCACCAGCGCGACAATGAAAAGCTGCTGCAAACGCTCTTCAACCTGCGCGATCTCGGCAATACGCTCATTGTCGTCGAGCACGACGAGGACACGATGCGCGCGGCGGATTATATCATCGACATCGGCCCCGGCGCGGGCGTACACGGCGGGGAAGTGGTCTGCGCCGGTACGGCGGAGGAGATCTGTGCCTGTGAACGTTCGGTCACGGGGCAGTACCTCTCCGGAAAGCAGAAGATCCCGGTACCTGCCGCGCGCCGCACGGGTAACGGCCACGCGCTGCTGATTCACAGTGCAGCGGAAAACAACCTGAAAAACATCGACGTGCGCATCCCGCTCGGCGTTATGACATGCGTCACGGGCGTCTCCGGCAGCGGAAAATCGTCGCTCGTGAACGAGGTGCTGTACAAAACGCTCGCAGGGGAGCTCAACCGCGCCAAGGTGCGCCCCGGCAAATGCGGCGGCATTGACGGGCTGGAGTATGTGGACAAGATCATCGCCATCGACCAGAGCCCCATCGGACGCTCGCCGCGCTCGAACCCTGCCACGTATACCGGGTTGTTTGACGATATCCGCACGCTCTTTGCCTCCACGCAGGACGCCAAGCTGCGCGGGTATGGCGCCGGACGTTTTTCCTTTAACGTCCGCGGCGGCCGGTGCGAAGCCTGCGCAGGCGACGGGCTGCTGAAGATCGAAATGCACTTTCTTCCGGACGTTTACGTCCCGTGCGAGGTGTGTAAGGGCAAGCGCTACAACCGCGAAACGCTGGAGGTGCGCTATAAAGGCAAGCACATTGCCGAGGTTCTGGACATGACAATCGAGGAGGCGCTCGACTTCTTCAAAAATCAGGAGAAGATCCGCAATCGTCTCCAGACGCTGATGGACGTCGGTCTCGGCTATGTGAAGCTCGGTCAGCCTGCCACAACGCTCTCCGGCGGCGAAGCACAGCGCATCAAGCTGGCGACGGAGCTGTCCAAGCGCAGTACCGGCTCTACAGTCTACGTGCTGGACGAGCCGACCACCGGCCTGCATATTGCAGACGTGCATCGCCTGATCGACATGCTCGGCAAACTGACGGACGCCGGAAACACCGTGATCGTCATCGAGCACAACCTGCATGTCATCAAGGTGGCCGATCACATCATCGACCTCGGCCCGGAGGGCGGCGATCAGGGCGGCAACATCGTCTTTGAAGGCACGCCCGAGGGCTGTGCCCAGTGTCCGGAGAGCTATACGGGTCAGTTTTTGAAAGCGGTTCTGGAAAATTAAGCGGAGCGCAAGCTCCCTTCATCGAAAGTACAAGCATTTTTTGATGAATTTGGTTCACAGGCAAGCCCTTTTTCTCATAAGGTAGAGAAAGGGGGCGGTTTCTATGGTTTATCAAATGACAGTCTGCTGCTTGCTGGTACTGGGCTTTGGCTGGCTGCTCTGGCGTCTGAGCGGCGCGCTGCTCACGCCCGTGTGCCCCGGAGAAGACACGGCGCTGACTGTCGTTGTCACAGCGAAGGACGCAGCGCCGGAGCTGGAGGCCATGCTGCGCGGCCTGATCTGGCTGCACGACAGCGGGACGATCCGGACGGACATTCTGATTCTGGACGAGGGTCTCACGCCGGAGGCCACCGCGCTGGCGCAAAAGCTCGCGCAGCAGCGCAGCTTCATCAGGATATGTAAGAGCGAGGAATTATGCCGATGGATGCAAACACAAACCAGATCGAACTGAGCGGGAGTATTTCATCCGTCATCTATCAGAACGAAGAAAACGGCTACACCGTTCTCCGGATGGATGTGGATGACGGCAGCCAGACCACGGTGATCGGCTGCATTCCGTTCGCCGCGCCGGGCGAGATGCTGACCGTCACGGGAAGCTGGGTTACGCACCCGGCCCACGGCCAGCAGTTCAAAGCCGACTTCGTGGAGCGCACCATGCCGGAATCGGCGGAGGCGATCTATGAATATCTTGCCGGACGCACGGTCAAAGGCATTGGTCCGGCCACGGCGTCAATGCTGGTATCCCGCTTCGGAAAAGACACGCTGAACGTGCTGGAATACCACCCGGAAAAGCTGTGCGAGATCAAAGGCATCAGCTTATCCAAGGCCAAAGAGATGTCCGCGCATTTCCACCGGCAGGCCGGACTCCGGCGGCTGATCGAGTTTCTCGCAGCCGCGTCCATCCGGCCTGTCATCGCCATGCGCATGTATCAGTTTTATGGAGATAAGGCGCTGGAGCTGGTGCAGGAGAATCCCTACATTCTCGCGTCGGACACGATCGGCGCCACCTTTGCGGAGGCGGACGCGCTCGCGCTCGGGCAGGGCTTTGACGGCGACAGCGCCGAGCGCATTGCGGCGGCGATTTTGTTTGAGCTGTCGTACAATTCCCGCAACGGGCACTGCTTCATTCCGCGCGCAAAGCTGATCGCCGCCACGGCGCAGCTCATTGCCGTGGAGGAGCCGCTGGTCGGCGAGAGTCTGGACATGCTGCTCGACAGCGGGGAGGTGCTTTGCGAGCCTGTGGCGAACGTCGCGGCCTGCTATCTTGCGCGCCTGTACGAGGACGAGTGCTACACCGCCGGGCGGCTGCTCGCCATGGCGGAGGAAGAATACCGCTACGCGCCGGACACAGAGCAGATCGCGGCGCAGATCGAAGCGCAGCTCGGCATCCGCTTTGCCGCGCAGCAAAAACAGGCGCTGGAGCTTGCCTGCCGCCATCAGCTCATCGCCATCACCGGCGGCCCCGGCACCGGAAAAACGACCTCCGTCCGCGCCATTCTGGCGCTGTTTGACACGCTGCAGCTCGACACGCAGCTCGCCGCGCCGACCGGCCGCGCCGCCAAGCGCATGAGCGAGCTGACCGGCCAGAGCGCACAGACCATCCACCGCCTGCTGGAGGCGGGCATGTCCGAGGATCATCAGGACATCGTGTTTCACCGCGATGAGGACGAGCCGTTGGAGTGCGACGCCGTGATTCTGGACGAGTGCTCCATGGTGGACATCTCGCTCATGAGCGCGCTGCTGCGCGCGCTGCCGCCGGATTGCCGGCTGATCCTCGTGGGCGACGCCGACCAGCTCCCGTCCGTCGGGCCGGGGAACGTCTTTGCGGATATCATCCGCAGCGGTGTGGTGCCCACCGTGCGGCTTACGGAGATCTTCCGCCAGTCCGCGGGCAGCAGCATCGTGGAATATGCGCACGCCATCAACCGCGGAGAGCACCCGCCGCTTTCCCGCAATCAGGGCGATTTCTTCTTCCTGCGGCGCAGCGACGCTGTGCGCACGGTGGAGACGATCGTGGAGCTGTGTGAAACGCGGCTGCCGAACAAAATGGGGATTCCCGCGTCGGATATTCAGGTACTCACGCCGACCCGCCGGTACGAAACCGGCTCTGTGGCGCTCAACATCCGGCTGCAGGCGGCGCTCAATCCGCCCGCAGAGAACAAGAAAGAGAAAAAATTCGGAGAAATCATCTTCCGCGAGGGCGATCGCGTGATGCAAATCCGAAACAACTATGATATACTGTTGAAAACCGCCAGCGGGATTTCCTGTGGCACCGGTGTATTCAACGGCGACGTCGGGCAGATCGTCTCCATGGATCTCGCCACAGAAACCATGGTCGTCTCCTTCGACGAGCGGTACGCGACCTATGGCTTCGAAATGCTCAACGAGCTGGAGCACGCCTGGGCCATGACGGTGCATAAATCGCAGGGCAGCGAATACCGCGCCGTGATCCTGTCCGTCGGCAAGGCGGGGCCGATGCTGTTGACGCGCAGTGTGCTCTATACTGCCGTCACCCGCGCCAAGTCGCTTCTGATCGCCGTCGGCGAGGAGGAAACTGCACACCGCATGATCGACAATCAGCGGCAGGGGAGACGGTACAGCGGCCTGCGCGCCCGCCTGTGCAGAGAGTGCGGGCAGGCGACATGAAGCTGTGGAACGCTCTGCTCGATCTGCTGTATCCGCCACGGTGTGCGTTTTGCCACCGACTTGTGGCAAGCAGCGCAGTCACAATATGCGAAGCCTGCCGCAAAAATCTGCCCTATACAGAAAATCGCGCCCAGCAGAAGATGAACTTTGTCGCGGCATGCGTCTCGCCGCTGTATTACGAGAATGACGTGCGCCAATCGCTGCTTCGCTATAAATTCCACGGTGCGACCGGCTACGCCAGCGTATACGCGCCGCTCGTGGCCGATTGCATCCGAACGCAGCTTGACAAAGAATTCGATCTCATCACATGGGTTCCGCTCAGCCGAAAACGTCTGCGCCGGCGCGGATACGATCAGGCGCGGCTTCTCGCGGAAGCTGTCGCCGAAGCGCTTGGAACCGCTGCCGTCGGCACGCTGAAAAAGGTTCAGCACACCGCCGCACAATCGCAGACTGGCAGCGCCGAAAAGCGCCGCGCCAACATTTCCGGCGCGTACCGTGTACCCGCTCCGGCGCAGATTGCGGACAAGCGCATTCTGCTGATCGACGATATCGTCACCACCGGCTCGACGTTATCGGAATGCGCCAGAACACTGGGGCTCGCCGGAGCCGAGCAGGTCGTGTGCGCAACGGTTGCCCGCCGCCGGGATTAACAAAACGGGAATCTGTCAATCATGATTACGAGCATCCTGCTGCAGCCGGATGTTATGGGAGTTTTGCTTTATGATGATTTTTGAACGTGATATCGCCATCGACATGGGGACGAGCAACATTCTGGTGTACGTCCGCGGCAAGGGCATTATGCTGCGCGAGCCGTCCATCGTCGCGGTGGACAAATATACCGGCCGTATGCTGAAGGTCGGGCAGGACGCGCAGAAGATGCTTGGCCGTACCCCGGCCAACATCGTGGCCATCCATCCGATCAACGCCGGTGTGATCTCGGACTACGACATGACGGCGGCCATGCTGCGCGAGCTCTTGTCGCGCGTGACCTCTTTCAGCCTGTTCAAGCCGCGCGTGCTCGTCACCGTGCCCAGCAGCGTCACCGGCGTGGAGGAGCGCAACGTCATTGACGCCGTGATCGAAGCGGGCGCGCGTAAGGTGTATCTCGTGGAATCCGCGGTTGCCACGGCTGCCGGCGCGGGTATCGACATTTCCAAGCCGGACGGACATCTCGTCATCGACATCGGCGGTGGTACGACCGAGGTAGCGGTCGTCTCGCTTGGCGGCGTGGTGGAGTGCGAATCCATCAAAGTCGCGGGCGATGCGTTTGACGAAGCAATCATCCGCTACATCCGCCGAAAGCATAATATCCTCATCGGAAAACGCACAGCGGAGGAGCTGAAAATCAGCATCGGCTGCCTCATTCAGCGCGCAGAGGTCGGCATTGAGGAAGTGAAGGGGCGCTGCCTGGTCACCGGATTGCCGAAATCCGTCAAGATCAGCTCAGTCGAGCTGGTGGAGGCCATTGCGGAGCCCGCCAGAGAGATTTTGGAGACCATCCACATGGTGCTGGAGCGCACGCCGCCGGAACTGGTGGCGGATCTGGCGCAAAACGGCATCATCATGTCCGGCGGCGGCAGTCTGATCTACGGCTTTGACCAGCTTGTGGAGAAGGACACCGGCATCCGAACCATGGTCGTGGAGGAAGCGCTTTCGTGCGCCGCATTCGGCGGCGGCAAAATGCTGCTGAATCTCAACGACATGCAGGACGGTATGGTCAATCTGGCCCGCAAACGGCAAATGAAAGAGTAAAGTAAGGGGCCGGCATTGCCGGCCCCTTTGATCACGGAGATCGTATGTATTATCATTCGCTGAATGAGGAACTGAAAAAGCGCTTTGGCACCAAGGTCTATAAGCTGGCGCTCGACGGCGGCTTCACCTGCCCGAACCGGGACGGCACGCTGGATACCCGCGGCTGCATCTTTTGCAGCGGCTCCGGCTCCGGGGAATTCACGGCTGACAGTACCGCCGGTATCCCGCAGCAGATCGAGCAGGCCAAGCGGCGCGTCGCATCCAAAAACCGGACTGGGAAGTACATCGCCTATTTTCAGAATTTCACAAACACATACGGCAGCGTCGAGCGCATGGAGCGTCTTTTCAGCGCAGCCATCCGCCATCCGGAGGTCGTTGCGCTGTCGGTCGCCACGCGGCCGGACTGCCTGCCGGATGCGGTGCTCGCGCTGCTGCAAACGCTCAATACGCAAAAGCCTGTCTGGGTCGAGCTCGGCCTGCAGACCATCCATCCGGCGACCGCCGCCTACATCCGTCGCGGCTATGACCTGTCGGTGTTCGATGATGCCATGGCGCGGATGAAGCAGGCAGGGCTGGAAACCGTCATCCACCAGATCATCGGCCTACCCGGCGAGACCGACGAACAGATTGTTCAAACCGCGCGCTACATCGGGCAGAGCGGCGCCGACGGCGTCAAGCTGCATCTGCTACATGTGCTTCGGGGCACGGATTTAGCGTTGGATTACGCCGCGGGACGCTTTCAAACGCTCACGCCAGAGCATTACATTGCGCTGCTGGAACAGTGTCTGCAAGTCCTGCCACCGGAGGTGGTCATTCACCGCATGACCGGCGACGGCGCCAAACGCGATCTGATTGCTCCGCTCTGGAGCGCCGACAAAAAGCGCGTTCTCAACGCCATCCACGCTGCGTTTCTCCGCGACGATCTCGTGCAGGGAAGCGCGCTATGACAGCAAAAAGCAGAGTGCGGTTGCACCCTGCTTTTTTGGTTGAAATTCAATCACATTTTGCTGTTCAGCCACGCGAGGACGTCGGCATAGACCTCGTCTTTGTTCAGCTCGTTGAGCATCTCGTGGCGGCCGTCCTTGTAGAGCTTGAGTTTCACATCCTGCATACCGATCTTCAGGAACCGGTTGTAAACCTTCTTGACATTCTCGCCGTTGCCGCCAACGGGGTCCTTATCGCCCGCGAAGAAGTACACCGGCATGGCCTTGTTCATCTTGTTGAGATTTTCGGTCTTCCAGATAAACTGAAGTCCGGTCATCATATCGCGGAACAAACCGGCGGTGGCAATTCTGCCGCAGAGCGGGTCGGCAATGAACGCATCCACAATCGCCTCATCGCGCGTGAGCCAGTCGGAATTCGTGCGCACCTTGTCATAGCCCTTGTTGTAATTGCCGAACGCGAGCTTATCCAGCAGCGGGCTTGGATATTTGTCGCCATGATCCAGAATTTCAAGCTTTGCCATCAGCTTGCCGGAGGACACGACAATCCCCGGATTTTGGCCGGTACCGCTGATGATCGCGCCTTTCAGGCCTTCCGGGTGCCGGATGATGTAAGTACGGGCGAGAAAGCTGCCCATGCTGTGGCCCAGAATGAAGTAGGGGACATCCGGATACTTGGCCGCTTCAATCCGGTGCAGCTGATCCAAGTCCTCCACGACCAGATCCCAACCGTTTTTCGGCGCAAAATAGCAGAACTCACTCTCGTCTGCGACCGTCCTGCCGTGGCCGAGATGGTCGTCTGCCGCGGCAACAAAGCCGTTTTCTGCGAGAAACTCCATAAACGGCACATACCGTCCGCTGTGCTCGGCGATACCATGTGCGATTTGCACAACGCCGCGGATCGTACCATCCGGCACGCATTCCCGCACAAACACATTGTTTTTCCCGTTGCTGGACAAAAACGTAAATTCATTGAATGATGGCATAGCAATCTTCCTCCCAGTATGATATAATAATTCCCATCTGACTGAATTCTATTCTATTTGGCGATTTCCGTCAAGAAAAACGGAGGTTTTTTTCATGAATGGTTACATTATTGCTCTGGATCAGGGCACCACAAGCTCCCGGTCGATTATTTTTGACAAGGGCGGCAACATCGTGTCACTGGCGCAGTATCCCTTCGCGCAGATCTATCCCAGGCCGGGTTGGGTCGAGCACGATCCCATGGTCATCCTCGATTCGCAGCTCCACGCCATGAGCGAGGCGTTTGAAAAGAGCGGCCTTTCCCCGACGGATATCGCAGGCATCGGCATCACGAACCAGCGTGAGACGACCATCGTCTGGGACAGGAGCACCGGAAAGCCGGTGTACAACGCCATCGTCTGGCAGTGCCGCCGCACGGCCGCGATCTGCGATGAGCTGACTGCTGACGGCATGGCAGCCTACGTGCGCGACAAAACCGGCTTGCTGATCGACGCCTACTTCTCCGGAACGAAGATCAAATGGATTCTGGACAATGTCCCGGGCGCACGCGAGCGCGCCGAGCGGGGCGAGCTGCTGTTCGGCACGGTGGATTCCTGGCTGATCTGGAATCTCACCGGCGGCAAGGCCCACGTTTCAGACTATTCCAACTGCTCAAGAACCATGCTGTTCGATATTGACACACTCTGCTGGGACGAGGAGCTGTGCAAAAAGCTCGGCATTCCGATGTCCATGCTGCCGGAGCCGGTTCCGTCCTCGCAGATCTATGGCCGGGTTGCGGAGGGGCTGCCGGGATTGGAGATGCTCGCTGGCATCCCCGTGTGTGGCAGCGCGGGCGATCAGGCGGCAGCGCTGCTCGGTCAGGCCTGCATCGAGCCGGGCCAGGCGAAGAATACATACGGCACCGGCTGCTTTACGCTGATGAACACCGGCAGCCACTCCGTGCGCAGCGTCAGCGGCCTTGTCACCAGCGTAGCCTGGTCCGTGGGTGGCCAGACTACCTATGCGCTGGAGGGCAGCGTATTCAACGCCGGCAGCTCCATCCAGTGGCTGCGCGACGAGCTGGGGCTCATCTCCACCGCGCATGAGTGCGATATGCTGGCCGAGAGCGTACCGGACAACGGCGGCGTGTACCTTGTCTCTGCGTTTACCGGTCTCGGCGCGCCGCGCTGGGATATGTACGCGCGCGGCGCCATCGTCGGCCTGACGCGCGGATCAACGAAGGCGCACATTGCCCGCGCCACGCTGGAGGGCATCGCCTATCAGGTGAAGGATCTGCTCGACGCCATGGAGATCGACGCAGGGAGCCCAATCTCCGTCCTGCGCGTGGACGGCGGCGCGTCCGTCAGCAACTTCCTCATGCAGTTCCAGTCGGATATGATCCGCAAACCGATCGACCGCCCCAAGATGGTGGAGACGACCGCGTTCGGCGCGGCGTTCCTGGCCGGTATCGCCAGCGGCGTCTGGCACAACATCGGAGATATCGCGGCAATTCGCCAGTCCGACCGCATTTTCAATCCGCAGATGGATGCCAATCAGGCCAAACGACAGCACGACAAATGGCTGCGTGCAGTCGACAGATCGGAAAAGTGGGATGTGTAACTTGCAAATGAACCAGATTTTTCGCCCGGCAGACATTCTCCTGCCCAAACAAGCCGACATGCAGTGCTGGAGCGTCATCGCCTGCGACCAGTTCACCTCGGACGCCGCCTACTGGGCGGCGGTGGAACAGGCCGTTGGCGGCGCGCCATCCACGCTGCGGCTGATGCTGCCGGAATTCTACCTCGGCAAGCGCGACGAAGCGGCAGCCGCCGCTGAGATTCAGCAGACCATGCGCGGCTATCTGGACCGCGGCGTCTTTGCCAAAATCGAGCACAGCTTCATCTTTCTGGAGCGTACGCTTCCGTGCGGTTCGGTGCGCCGCGGCCTGATCGGCACGATTGATCTGGAGGCCTATGATTACAGTCCCGATTCGTCCAGCCCGATCCGCGCAACGGAGGGCACGGTCGAAGACCGGCTGCCGCCGCGTGTAAAGGTGCGCCGCGACGCGCCGCTGGAAATGCCGCACATCATGGTGTTTCTCAACGATCCGGACGACGGCGTTATGCAGCAGGCAGAAGCCTCTGCGGACGGTATACTCTACGATTTTGATCTGATGCTGGGCGGCGGCCACGTGCGCGGCCAGCGGATTTATGGCGCTGCGGCGGACACCCTCGCGGCGGAGATTTCCGAAAGCAATGCCTCCGTAAAGCTTGCCATTGGCGATGGAAACCACAGTCTGGCGGCGGCACGCAAATGCTGGCTGGAGAAAAAGCTGCGCCTCACGCCGGAGCAGGCAGAGTCCGACCCCGCACGTTTTGTATTGGTGGAGCTTGTGAATATTCACGATCCCGCCGTCACCTTTGCGCCCATCCATCGGCTCTTGTTCGAAACGGATCCCGGCACATGGTTTGACGCGGCAGCGCAGCAGCTTGCCACGGACGGGGAAGGACGGGACGTCGTCCTGCTTTCCGGCGGGCGGCAGAAAACCATCCGCGCCAGGGGCGCGTCCATCGGCGAAGTCATCGGAAACGTAGAGCAGTTCTGCAAAGCCTATCTTGCCGCGCATGGCGGAATGATCGACTACATCCACGGCGACGACGAAGCCGTGCAGCTTGCGCAGGGCTCCGGCTGCTGCGGCGTTTTGCTGCCGCAGATGGAGAAAAGCGAGCTGTTTTCCTCCGTTGAGCGCTCCGGCCCATTCCCGAAAAAGAGCTTTTCCATTGGCCTTGGCCACGATAAACGTTATTATTTGGAGTGCCGAAAAATCCAATAATGTTTCTGCGTGGAAATGCGCAGCCACGAGTACGTCCCGCTTCTATCAGATAGAAGCGGGACGTACTCGTGGCTTTTTCAGATACCGGTATGCTCATCCGTGGCCATACCGGTTTTTTGTTCTTCTATGATATCCGGATCATGGGTGCAGATGATCAGCTCGCTTTTGATCCCGTTCAGCTCGATGACGTTGTCAGCGTCTGCAGTGCAAAACGGCTCGACCGGTTTTTTATTTTTTTCGTAAGCGACGCTTGTCGCAATGCCTTTTGTGACAACCGAAAAAGGCGTATTCTCCGGCACGCAGATTCTTGAAGTAGCGGATATTTGGTTCACTTCAACCCCGCCGTTTAAGGTGCGGCAGAGGATATTCATGTCAAGATTGCAGTCCATTTCCACCGTTCCGACCACATCTTCCAAAATGACATTTGCCGTCTTGAGTTCCAGCTCAATGTCTTCACACTCCAGAGCGGATATCTCAACCGTCTCCGAATGGATCCTGCATTCAACAGATCGGATGTAGGGCGCCGGGATTTGGACGAAAATGCTGACGGCTTCCTTTGCCATAGCCTCTGTGGCGCCGTTTTTGCGGCTGAGGTCGATATCAATTCGGTTTTTCACATCATCAATCTTCAGCTTGAAATCACTTGAAAGCGTTTGCAGTGTGTTTGATGCCAGACGAATCCGGATTTTTTCGCCGTCATAGCCCGACAGCTTCAGGTACTTTGCGCCGCCCAGTTTCATATCATAGCGTTTGGGGCAGTCAATATCGTATTCCGTCACACTTTCATACAGATAATCCGGTTGTTTTTTCGTGCTTTTTTCGGCAGACAAAAGTTCATCTATGGTAACGTCAAAAAGGGAAGAGAGCGCCATCATATTTTCAATGTCGGGAATTCCTGCATTGGTCTCCCACTTTGTGATTGCCTGCCTGGAAACGCCGATTTTCTCAGCCAGCTTTTCCTGCGACATGCCAGCCTGCTGGCGGTATAATTTGAGCTTTTCTGAAAACGTCACGTTGTGACCCCCTTGTTTTTGATGGTTCCATTGTAAGAAACTCCACCTTGCACGGCAAGAACGTACAGACGACATTTTGCGTTTTTTTGCTACTTTGCGTAGCAAATGCGGCTTTTGCATCGTTGTATTCTGCATTTTCATTGTACGTTCCAAAGAAACGGCTGTCAAATATATGATTTCGAATGACGCTTTGCAGATTTTTGTTTCCGCAGTTCTAGACCTTGTCCCGGCCACATAGGATGTCCCAGAACGAAAGAGGGGAAACAACATGCTGTTTACAAACCACGTATTGGACTTGTTCCCGCTGGAGCTGGCAGGCGCGCTGCGAAATTTCCACTCAGACACACAGGAAGTCGTGGAAGAGATCCGCTGCCGGGTAGGCAGGCCGCCGCTGTTGCTGACGCAGGATCGTGAGTACACCGTTTCGTGCCGCGCCGTCCGCGCAGGGGATCTGGAATACCTGCTCGAGCGCGCTTCCGGCGCGTCCGTACATACCGTTGCCGACGAGCTGCGGCAGGGCTTTCTGCATACGGCAAGCGGTCTCCGCATCGGCCTGTGCGGAAACGCCTATCGCAAAAATGGACAGGTTGCGGGCGTCCGGCAAATCGCGTCCGTCGCCGTTCGCATCCCGCATGAGGCCAAAGGCTGCGCCGACGCCATTCTCAGCGCGCTGCTGGAAGACGGATTTCAGAGCACGCTGCTCGTAGCGCCGCCCGGCTTTGGAAAAACGACGCTGCTGCGCGAAACCATACGCCAGCTTTCCGAGCATGGCCTGCGCGTCGCGCTTGCGGACGAGCGTGGGGAAGTCGCCGCAGTCTACGACCGCGTGCCGCAGTTCGATCTCGGCCCACGCACCGACGTGATGACGGGCGGCAGCAAGGCCGCGTGCTGCATGATGCTTCTGCGTGCCATGAATCCGCAGGTACTGGCCTTCGACGAGATCACCACGCCGGAGGACATCGCGGCCATAGAGGTCGCCGCAGGCTGCGGCGTGCAGCTGCTCGCCACTGCGCACGCGTTCTCACCGCAGACGCTGCGCCAGCGCGGACTGTACCGGCGGCTGCTGGACGACGGCATTTTCCGCCGCGCCGTGTGCATCCGGCTGGAAAACGGCGCGCGCCGCTATGAAGTGGAGGCGCTGTAATGGTGCGCTGGTTTGGGATCGTGCTGGTACTGGTCTCCTCCGGCTATTGGGGGATCCGGAAAGCCGCAGAGCTTCGGCGCCGGCCGCGCCTGCTCAAGGCGACAGCGGACAGCTTCAAGCTGATCCGCAGCGACATTGCGTTTCGCCTGCTGCCGCTGCCGGATACGCTCCGCCACGCCGCACAGGCCGCACCCGCCCCGCTGCAGGACGTCTATGCCGCGCTGTCGGAACAGATGTGTACAGAAACCCAGCCTTTTTCCGAACAGTGGCGCGCCGCATTTGATGCGCTGCCTGGCTTTTCCCCGGAGGATCAGGCCGCGCTCTGTGCACTCGGCGAACAGCTCGGAAAATATGATTCCGATGCGCAGGTGGATGCCATTGACTACTGTGTTGCCTATTTACAGTCGGCCGAGACACAGGCGCGCGAGGATACGGCGCGCCGCGGCAAGCTGTATGCCGGCCTTGGTTTCACGTTCGGACTGATCGTGGCCGTCACGCTATACTGACACAAAGGAGGAGCAAAATGGACGTTGATCTCGTGTTTAAGATCGCGGCGATCGGGATTCTGGTTGCCGTGCTGAATATTCTGCTTTCCCGCGCGGGCCGGGACGAACAGGCGCTGATGACCACAATTGCGGGGCTGGTGGTCGTGCTCGTACTGGTCATTGAAAAAATCAGCGAACTGTTCAACCTCATCAAGAGCCTGTTTGCGTTTTAGCGATGGAACTGCTGTTCAAAGTTCTTCTTATCGGCGTCACCGCCTCCATTCTCGCCGTCACGGTATACAAATCCGTGCCCGGTATCTCGTTTGCACTCAGTCTGGCTGCGGCAGTGCTGACGCTGTTGATTGCCATGGCGTTTCTCGAGCCGCTAATTGATTTCCTGCGTGAGACGATCGCGGTCTGCGGCGTATCCGGCGTGTATACCGGGCCGCTGCTGAAATGCATGGCCATCAGCATCCTGACGATGATCGGAGCAAATCTCTGCAAGGACGCCGGGCAGGGTTCCACCGCGTCGTCGATTGAAATTGCAGGGGTCGTGGCCGCACTGTACGCCGCACTGCCGCTGCTCAACACGTTTCTGAAAATGATCGGAGAACTGATTTGAAAAAGTTTCTCACGCTTTTGGCCACGGTTCTGGTCTTATTCGCCGCGCTCACGTGCAGCGCGTCTGCCTATGACATCGAAGCCGAGCAGCGCGAAGCCTGCGGTGCAGACGAGCTGGAGCAATCGCTGCCGGAGGAAGCCTACGAGGCGTTCGGATCGCTCACGCTCAGCGATACGGCCCATCCGGAGTCCCTGCTTGAAAAACTCTGGATGTTTCTCACCGGTTCGTCGCAGGACATGCTGTTCTCCGCCGTGCGCAACGCCGCGCTGCTGCTCGTGATCGTGTTTCTGACGGCCCTGTGCGCCGCCGTGACGGAAAACTCCGCTTGCGGCGCAGTCACGCAGATGGCGGGCGCCGTCGCTGTGGCGGCGTTGAGCGCCGAACACGTCAGTTCCTGTGTCTCCGTTGGATGCGAGGCGCTGTGGTCACTCTCGGACTTTTCCAAAATTCTGCTGCCGAGCATGTGCGCCGCCGCCTCGGCCAGCGGCGCGTTCACAGCTGCAAGCGCCAAATACGCCGCAACCGCGCTGTTTTTTGATGGGCTGCTGTCTGTAGAACTCAAAATCCTGCTGCCGATGCTCTACGCCTACGCCGCCCTGATGATCGGCGGTCATACCCTGGAAAACGATACCCTACTGTCCGTCGCGTCGCTCATCAAGCGCATTTTCAAGTTTTTTCTGATCGCAGTCGCCACGGTTTTTACCTTCTACCTCTCCGTCACCGGGATTCTCACCGGTACGGCGGATGAGACAGCGGCAAAGGCGGCGAAGACCGCCGTCTCGACCACGCTTCCGGTCGTCGGCAGCATTGTGTCCGACGCGGCCTCCACGGTGCTCTCCGGCGCTGCCATGCTGCGCAACGGCATCGGCATCCTCGGGATGCTCGGCGTGCTCGCGGTCTGCGCCGTACCGTATCTGACGCTGGGCGTGCACTACTTACTCTACAAGCTGGCTGCCGGCATTGCCTGCACGTTTACGGATAAGCGCATCGGCAATCTCATCGGCGGCTTCGGCGACCTGTACGCATTTTTACTGGGGATGACCGGTGTGGCGTCGTTCATTCTGTTCCTCTCCATCGTATCCAGCATGAAGGCGGTGAATCTCGGATGACGGAAGCAATTCGAAGCTGGCTGCTGACCATGACCGGCGTCGCGCTGGTCTCGGCGATCGCGTCCTTTTTTGCATCTGGCGGCAGTATGAAGCGTGTTTTGAAGCTGATCGGCGGTGTCGCCATGGCAGCCGCGCTGCTCTCGCCGCTGCTGAAATTCGATTATGCCGCCTATGCAAGCGCGCTGCAGCTCTATGGCGACAGCATGGCATGGGATCCTGCCGCTGTGGAGGAGACGGAAAATCGTCTCAACCGCACCATCATAGAATCGGAATGCGGCGCATATATATTGGACAAAGCCGCACAGCTCGGCGTGCCGCTGACCGATGCGCAGATTACCGTACAATGGAGCATGGACGGCTTCTGGTATCCCTACGCCGTCACTCTGACACAGCCCGCCGGCGCGGGGAAGAGTACTGCGCTCGCAGGCATCATCGAAGCCGACCTCGGCATACCATCGGAACGACAGGAATGGAGAGAAGATGCACAACAAGATGAATAAGGCAAAAGCATTCTGGGAGAAGTACAAATATGTCATTCTCATTTTTCTGGTCGGCACCGTCCTGCTGCTGTTGCCCTCCGGAAAGAAAAGCTCCGGCAATCCTGCAAGTACCACAGAACCGGTCGCAGCGGAAACCACTGCCGCGCAGGAAGCGCAGTCGGCCGAGAACCGGCTCGCGGCGCTGCTGTCGCAGATCGACGGCGCGGGGCAGGTTCGGGTACTGCTGTCTTACCGGTGCTCCGCCGAAACGGAATATGCCACCGACGACGGCGAGACCGTCATCGTCTCCGCCGGCAGCGGTACGCAGGCTGCGGTGGAGCGCAAGACCATCTATCCGCAGTATCTGGGCGCAGTCGTCGTGTGCGAGGGAGCGGCTTCTCCGCAGGTGCGGCTGGACGTTCTGCAGGCTGTTGCGCAGTTTACCGGCCTGAGCGCGGACAAAATTTCCGTACTCAAGCTGCGATCTGATATGGAATCGAAATAACGGGAGGGCGTATATGAAAAAAACGAAACGAAATATTGCCATCGTTACCGTGCTGCTGTTTGTCTGTGCCGCCGTGTACTTCAACTGGTCCTATAACAACCAGTGGGGTTCCGCCGACGCAGCAATGGTGTCGGCAGAGGACGAGGCAATGGCCAATGCAGCGGAAAATGAGGCGACCGAAACCTCCGGGCAGGCAGAGACTACCTCCGACTATTTTGCCGAGGCGCGCCTGACCCGCCAGCAGTCGCGGGATGAAGCGCTCACGCTGCTGCAGGCGGCCTCCACAGCCGAGGGCGCCTCGCAAGAGACGATCGACAGCGTGATGGGGGCCATCTCCGCCATGGCCAACGATTCCATGACGGAGACGCAGATCGAAAATCTGCTGTTGGCCAAGGATTTTGCCGAGTGCGTGGTCTATGTGACGGACGAGGGCGTAACGGTCGCGGTACCGGCTCCGGAGGAGGGCCTGACCGAAGCGCAGGTTGCCACGATCACAGACGCAATTGTCAGTGAGACGGATTATACAGCGCCGCAGATCAAGGTCATTGAAGTTAAGAATTAAGGCGGGAGTAGCTCCCGCCTTGTTTGTTGTGAATTTTCTTCTTTCTTTTTCCGTACATCCGTGATAAACTATACTGAATTCATATCTCAGGAGGTATTCACTTATGCCGGAAAATTATATTACCTGCCAGGACGAAAAGGGCAGCATCAATATTTCCGAGGAAGTCGTCATGTCCATGGTGCGCGCGGCGATCACCGAGGTTGACGGCGTTGCGGGTCTCGCCACGTCTGCCGGCACGGAGCTGGCCGAGCTGCTGGGCATCAAGTCTGCTGCCAAGGGCATCAAGGTGCAGATTCTGGACGAAACCATTACCGTCGATACCATCATCACAGTGCGCTACGGCTGCAACGCCGTCGCCGTCGCCAAGGCTGTGCAGGACTCCGTCTCCAACGCTGTACAGGCCATGACCGGGATGGGTAAGCCCGTCGTCAACGTCCACATCTCCGGCGTTGCATTTGATAAATAAAGGGGATTTCCACGTATGACAAGAACGGTCGCCCGCGAAATTGCCATTCAGCTCAGCTTTGCTGCGCAGCTCGCCGGAGAAGATGCCCGCGAGACTGCAGATGCATTTTTTACGCCGGAGTATTTTGAAACGCTGGCGGAGGAGGATACGCTGTTCCGGGAGTATCCCGACGAGCAGCAGCTTGCCTATATCCGGCGGCTCACAGGGCTGGTCTATGACCACATGTATGAGCTGAACCACTATATTGAGAAGTACGCCAAGGGCTGGAAGCTCGGCCGCATTTCCCGCATTGCCGCCGCCATCCTGCGCTGCGCGATGTGCGAAATCCTCTATATGGACGACATTCCGAACGCTGCTGCCGTCAACGAGGCCGTGGAGCTCGCCAAGGGCTATGAGGAGCCGGAAACCGTCGCGTTCATCAACGGGATCTTGGGCAGCTTCATCCGCGGCGAGGTCGAAACGCCTGACCCGGAACCGACAGCAGAAGCATAGGCGATGGAACAGACCACTCTGACCGTTACGGAACTGAACGCCCGCATCAAGGGTCTCATTGACGCTGACCCCATGCTTGGAAACGTCTGCGTCAAAGGTGAGCTTTCCAACTACAAGGTCTATCCGTCCGGGCACCACTATTTCACGCTCAAGGACGCGGAGAGCAGTTTGCGCTGTGTGATGTTTCGCAGCAGCGCATCCAAACTGCGCTTCCGGCCGGAGAGCGGCATGGGCGTCACGGCGGTAGGCCGCGTTTCCGTCTTCCCACGTGACGGGGCGTATCAGCTCTACTGTACAAATCTCATCCCCAGCGGGATGGGGGATCTGTATGTTGCTTATGAGCAGCTCAAAGCCCGCCTGATGCAGGAGGGGCTGTTCGACCGGGAGCACAAGCAGCCGCTTCCGCAATATCCAGCGCGGATCGCGGTCATCACATCCTCCGCCGGCGCCGCGGTGCGCGATATCATCCGCGTACTGGGCAAACGCTGGCCGGCGAGCGAGGTCGTGCTCCTGCCGGTACGCGTACAGGGTGCGGAAGCCCCGGCGGAAATCGTCGGTGCCATCCGTTATGCCAACCGTTATCACGTGGCCGATCTCATCATTACCGGCCGCGGCGGCGGGTCGATCGAAGATCTCTGGGCGTTCAACGACGAGCGCGTCGCCCGCGCGATCTATGATTCACAGCTTCCCGTGATCTCTGCGGTCGGCCATGAGCCGGACGTGACGATCTCGGATTTCGTCGCAGACTTGCGCGCAGCTACACCGTCCAACGCGGCGGAGCTGGCCGTACCGAACGAGGCGGATATCCGCGAAATGCTCCGCAGCTATGAAATCCGTATGTCGCAGGCCATGCGCAAACAGCTTGCCGACCGGCGCGTGCGGCTGGAAGACCTCGCCGGGCGCAAAGCGTTGACGAGTCCGACCGCCTATCTCGATCTCAAGCGCGTGGAGCTGGACTTTGTCCGCAACCGTCTCGCTTCTGCGAGCGACGCCTATCTCTCGGCGCACAAGCACGCCTTTGCAAAAACTGCCGCCGCACTGGACGCGATGAGTCCGCTAAAAGTGCTCGCGCGCGGTTATTCGGTCGCAACCGGACAGGACGGCACGGTGATCAAATCCGCGCAGGATGTGTCCGTCGGCGGCCGCGTGCATCTGCAGCTCGCGTCCGGCGCGCTCCGATGCGTTGTGGAAAGCAAGGAGGAAAACCATGGAACAAGAGAAACTGTCCTTTGAGGCAGCAATGCAGCGGCTGGACGGCATCGTCAAGCGGCTGGAGCGCGGCGACGTCGCGCTGGAGGAATCTCTGTCGCTGTTTGAGGAGGGCTCCAGACTTCTGGCGTCCTGCAATCAAATGCTTGACGCCGCGGAGCAGAAGGTCATTATGCTGAAAAAGGGGAGCGACGGTGCACCCGTAGAGCTCCCGTTCGATACTGAGGGAATTTAACGTATGGATTTTCAAACTGCATACAATTGCGATAAAAACAGGGTCGATCAGGCGCTTGCCGCCTGTTTTCAGGACAACACCGCACCGTACCACACATTGCTGGAGGCCATGCGGTACAGTCTGACTGCCGGTGGAAAACGGCTGCGCCCCGTGCTGGTGCTCGCGTTCTGCCGCGCCTGCGGCGGGGACGCGCAGGCTGCACTGCCGGCTGCATGCGCGATTGAAATGGTGCATACCTATTCACTCATTCACGACGATTTGCCCTGTATGGACAACGACGAGCTGCGCCGCGGTAAGCCCACAAACCATGTGATCTATGGCGAGTGCACCGCTACACTCGCGGGTGACGCATTGCAGGCTGAGGCGTTCCGCACCATTCTGGAAAGCAGCCTTCCCGCAGAGATCCGTGCCGAATGCGCCCGTATTTTGGCGGAAGCCGCTGGAACCACCGGCATCTGCGGTGGCCAGCAGCTCGACATGGAAGGCGAGCAAAAGCAGCTCTCGAAGGACGAGCTGTTGGAGATCCACAAGCGTAAAACCGCCGCCATGATCCGCGCAGCCTGTTTGATGGGCATCGCCTGCGGAAACGGAACCCCGAAGCAAGTACAGGCGGCAGAGCAGTATGCCGAAGCGCTGGGTCTTGCGTTCCAGATTCGGGACGATATGCTTGATGTCATCAGCACCGTCGAGGAGCTGGGAAAGCCCATTGGCTCCGACGCGCAGGAGGGGAAGACCACGTTCATGTCCCTGTATGGCGCTGAGCGCTGCCAGCAATACGTTCACGAGCTGACGGAACAGGCCGCTGCCGCCGTGGCAGACGAATTCACCGAGCCTGCTTTTCTGCAGGCGCTCGTCCGCTCGCTGGAGGTACGGAGAACCTGACGAATTGTCGCCAAACTTCAAACAAACATGGAAAAGTGCCGGCTTGCTATTGTAAAATCCGGCGCTTTTTGTTATATTATAGTTTGTATTATTATGCGCGAGGTATCATGTTTTGAATTTATTGGAGCAAATCAATTCACCGGCAGATCTCAGAGCGCTGCCGGAACAGGAAATTCCGCAGCTTTGCTCGGAACTTCGTGCGTTTCTGGTGCAGAATGTGTCCAAGACCGGCGGGCATCTGGCGTCAAACCTTGGCGCCGTGGAACTGACGGTTGCCATTCATCGCGTTTACCATACCGAAACAGACCGTTTGGTCTTTGACGTCGGCCATCAGAGCTACGTCCATAAAATTCTCACCGGCCGCCGCGACGCGTTCTCCACGCTGCGGCAGTACGGCGGCATTGCAGGCTTCCCGAAGCCGTCGGAGAGCGTGCATGACGCGTTCGTCGCGGGGCACGCCTCGACCTCCATTTCCACGGCACTCGGCATGGCCAGGGCACGCACGCTGCGCGGCGAAAATTATAACGTCGTCGCCCTGATCGGCGACGGTGCGCTCACGGGTGGCCTGGCCTATGAGGGGCTGTCCGACGCCGGACAGAGTGGGGAACCGCTCGTCATCATCCTGAACGACAACGGCATGTCCATCAACAAAAACGTCGGCGGCATGGCAACGTTGCTCTCCAAGCAGCGCGTCACGCCTGGTTATCTGCGCTTCAAGCAGTTTTACCGCAGCACCGTCGGCAAGGTCAGGCCGCTGTACAATGTGATGCATAAAATCAAGGAGAATGTCAAGGACCGTGTCCTGCCGAACAACATGTTCGACGATATGGGCTTTTATTATATCGGTCCTGTGGACGGGCATAACGAGAAGGAACTGGAGCGCATGCTGCGCTGGGCGCGCGATCTGCGCCAGCCGGTGCTGCTGCATGTCGTCACGCAAAAGGGAAAGGGCATTTTCTATACCGAGCGCAACCCGGAAAAATATCACGGTGTCGGTACATTCGATCCCGTCACCGGCGCGCTTCCGGAGGAAAGGCCCTGCTTCTCCAAAGTGTTTGGGGAAACGCTGACCACGTTGGGAGCGGATGACGCCGATCTGGTCGCCATTACCGCCGCCATGTGCAGCGGTACAGGGCTGACGCCGTTCGCAAGGCGGTTTCCATCCCGGTTCTACGACGTCGGCATCGCCGAAGGTCACGCCGTCACCATGGCCGCCGCCATGGCGAAGCAGGGCCTGCATCCGGTGTTTGCCGTCTATTCGAGCTTTCTGCAGCGCGCCTACGACATGCTGCTGCACGATGTTTCCCTGCAGAATCTGCACGTCGTATTCGGCGTGGATCGTGCCGGCATCGTCGGCAACGACGGCGACACGCATAACGGCTGTTTTGATGTGAGTTACCTCAGCTCCGTGCCTGGTATGACCATTCTTTGCCCGGCGAGCTTCGCCGAGCTGCGCGGAATGCTGCGCTATGCGCTGTATCAGGTGTCCGGCCCGGTCGCGCTGCGCTACCCCCGCGGCGGGGAGGGGGCGTATACCGACTCCCATTTGGAGCCTGTAACCTGTCTGCGCGCGGGAAGTGACCTCACACTCGTAACGTATGGTATTCTGACCAACGAAGCGCTTGCTGCGGCGAACCAGCTGTCCGCGGACGGTATTGGCGCAGAAGTCCTGAAACTGGGGCAAATCCAGCCGTTGGAGACGGACCGCATTTTGAGCTCCCTGCAAAAGACGGGCCGGTTGATTGTCGCAGAAGATGTCTGTGCAGCCGGCTGCGTCGGTGCGCGCATTCTGACTGCCGCCGCACAAAACGGCATGGAATTGAAAGCCGCCCGTCTCATCAATTTGAAAAACGGATTGATCCAGCACGGTGCGCCGGCGGTTTTGATTGAAAAATGCGGCCTGAATGCAGCCGCGATCGCCGCCGCTGCGCGGGATATGCTCACAGCCGGGGAAGGAAACACGCAGCATGAAGAAAATCAGACTTGATCAGTTGGTTTTTGATTTGGGGCTGACAGAAAGCCGTGAGCGCGCCAAGACCACGATCATGAGCGGACTGGTCTATGTCAATGGCCAGAAGGCGGATAAGCCCGGCATGCAGGTTGCGCCGGATGCAGAGGTTGAGGTGCGCGGCGACGCACTGCCCTATGTCAGCCGCGGTGGCTTCAAGCTGGAAAAGGCACTGAAGGTCTTTCCGGTCGATCCTGCCGGTCTGGTATGTATCGACTGCGGCGCGTCTACCGGCGGCTTTACGGATGTGCTGCTGAAAAACGGAGCGGCAAAGGTCTACGCCGTGGACGTCGGCTACGGGCAGCTCGCATGGAGTCTGCGCAACGATGCGCGCGTAATCTCCATGGAGCGCACAAACGTGCGGTACATTACATCCGAGCAAATTCCTGAGCCGCTCGATCTGGCGGTCATGGATTTGTCGTTCATCTCTGTCAAGCTGATTCTCCCGGCAGTATATCCTCTGCTGAAGGAGGATGCAGCCGTCGTCTGCCTGATTAAGCCGCAGTTTGAGGCCGGGCGTGACGAGGTCGGCAAAAAAGGCGTCGTCCGGGACAAGCAGGTGCATTTATCTGTGCTCCAGAGCTTTCTGGACTTTGTCCCAACTGCCGGTTTTACCGCAATGGGTCTCGATTACTCGCCCATCAAAGGGCCGGAAGGGAACATCGAGTATCTCGGCTACCTGCGCAAGGGCAACCACCCCGCACCGGGGCTGTCGCCAGCGCAAGTTGTGGAACAATCCCACGCAAATTTGGAGAAAATCAGGTGATCTGTGATGCACGGTCATATCGTCCTTGCGGCGAATCTTTATCGGGACTCGCACTTTCAAAAGACACGCGCGGTATATGACGTCCTGACCAATGCTGGGTATCCGGTCATGGTCTCTCCCGTGTTCGTATCGGCATTTGACCAAACGCTGCCGCGGGAAATTCCCACACTTCCGCTCCAGAAAGCGGCGGAGGGCGCAGCGCTCGTCGTCGTTCTGGGCGGGGACGGCACGATCCTGCACGTCGCCGACGCTGTGCGTGGAAAGGAACTGCCGATCATCGGCGTCAATCTGGGCGGCAAGGGTTTTCTCGCTGGGCTGGAGGCATCCGAAATTCCACGGATTGCAGACGTTGCGGCAGGGAAGTACCGCATCAGCCGCCGCATGATGCTCGATGTGGAGCTGGTGCGCGGCGGATCGGTGATCTTTTCGCAATGCGTGCTCAACGATGTCGTCGTTCATGGCGGAAATGTAGACTGTATCGGCATTATCGCCTGTGGCGACGGAACCCCCATCACGCACTTCAGCGGTGACGGTATCATCATCTCTACGCCAACCGGCTCTACGGCCTATTCCATGTCCGCAGGCGGCCCGCTCGTCGAGCCGGACAATGAAAACATCATCCTCACGCCGATCTGTGCCCATAATCTCACCGGCAAATCGTTTGTGCTCTCGCCCAACCGCGTCGTGACCATCGAGCCGGAGCGCATTCACGACCGCCCGGCCGTTCTCGTGGCCGATGGCGGAGACGGCGTCCCGCTCGTTCGCGGAGACTGCATCCGGATATGCAAATCCGCATGCACAACGCTGCTGGCCGATCCCGGCGTGCGCAGCTTTTATGAGATCGCATTTGATAAGTTGACGGGAAAGCTCTAAACATGGAGGCTCCAGAATGAAATCAACAAGACAGAACGTCATCCTGTCCATCATAGAAAAGCAGGAAATCGAAACGCAGAACCAGCTCATGGAGGCGCTGGCGCAGTGCGGCATCAAAAGCACACAGGCGACATTGTCGCGCGATATCAAAGAGTTGCACCTTGTGAAAACGCTTGCCTCCAATGGAAAATACCGTTATTCTGCCCCTGCGGGCGAGGAAGTGCCCGGCTATGACGACCGGCTGCGGAAAATATTCCGCGAAAGCGTCACGTCCTACGCTGAGGCGCAAAACATCATCGTCGTCAAAACGCTTCCGGGGCTCGCCTCCGCCGCCTGTTCCACGCTGGACAGCATGGATATCGAATCCCTTGTCGGCACTCTGGCGGGTGATGATACGGCATTTCTTGTGATGAAGGACAACGCCGCCGCAGCGGCGCTCTGCAAGGAAATTGAAAAAATGCTCTGATCCACTCCCGGAGGTGAACCGGTTTGCTCAACGAACTGCATATTGAAAACGTCGCGGTGATCGAACGCGCAAGCATTGCATTCGGCGCCGGACTGAATATCCTGACGGGCGAGACCGGCGCAGGCAAGTCAATTCTGGTAGACTCGCTCCACGCCGTGCTCGGCGGGCGCGTTTCGCGGGAGCTGGTGCGCAGCGGTGCGGAAAAAGCCGTCGTCTGCGCCACGTTTGACCCGCAGCCTGCCGCACAATGGTGCGTGGAAAACGAGATTGAATGCGATGACGAACTGATCATCCGCCGCCAGATCACTGCCGATGGCAAGACCGCATGCCGCGTCTGCGGAACGCCTGTCACCACGGCACAGATGCGCGTGCTCGGCAGTCTCCTGCTGGACATTCATGGCCAGAACGACGGACAGCAGCTGCTCGACGAACGGCAGCATCTGCGGTATCTGGATCAGTTTGGCGGTCTGGATGCGGAGATGGCCGCTTATTCCGCGGAATATCAGAAATATGCCGCGCTTTGCAAAGAGCATGAAACGCTCTCTTCCTATGAAAGCGAAAAGGAGCTTCTTACCGACAGTCTCCGCCACCAGATCGAAGAGCTGGAGCAAGCTCAGCTCAAGGCCGGGGAAGAGGCGGAGCTGACGGAGCGGCGCGAACTGCTGCGCAACTTTGAAAAGCTATCCGAAGCGGTGGATCTGGCTTATGACCTGCTTTCCGGGCGGGACGATTGCGCGGTCGCGCTGGCCGCTGAGGCAAACGATGCCGTCAGCCGCGCCGCTGCTTATGCGAGCGAGCTTTCCGCCCTGCCGGCTGCCGTGCAGGATGCGGTATACGCTCTGCAGGATGCCGCGGAAACGCTGCGCGATTTTCGGGATGGGATGGATTTTTCCGACGAAGAATATGACCGCATCGAAAACCGGCTCGCCGTGCTGCGGCGGCTGGAGCGCAAATACAACACCGACGAGAGTGGCCTGATTCAAAAGCTGGAGGACGCGCGCAAAAAGCTGGACGAGATCGAATACGCCGATGACCGGCTGCAAAAGCTCGACCGGCTGATTCAGCAGCAGGAAACCGTCGTTCAAAAGGCCGCAAAGAAGCTGACTGCAGTCCGGAAAACCGCTGCCGCCGCGCTGGAAAAGCAGGTGGAGCAGGAGCTGCGCGAGCTGTCCATGCCAGCGGTGCGGTTTCGGGTCGAACTTCTGCCGCTCTCCGGCCAGCCAGGATTTCAGGCGACCGGTGCCGATGTGGTGCAGTTTCTGATTTCCGCCAACGCCGGGGAGCAGCCGGGGCGCATCAGCAAAATTGCCTCCGGCGGCGAGCTGTCGCGCATCATGCTGGCGCTGAAAAACGTGTTTGCCCAGCGGGACAACGTCCCTTCCATGGTGTTCGATGAGGTAGATACAGGTGTATCCGGCGTCGCGGCGCAGCGCGTTGGCGAAAAGCTGGCCAAGCTCTCGGCAACCAAACAGGTCATCTGCATCACGCACCTGCCGCAGATCGCGGCCATGGCCGATCATCACTATCTCATTGAAAAAGCAGTGTCCGGCGGGCGCACCCGCACCACGGTACAGCCGCTCGACCGTGCCGGAAGATGCCATGAGCTTGCACGCCTGCACGGAGGCGACAATATTACGGAACTGACGCTTGCCAGCGCGGAAGAGCAGCTCGCCTCCGCCGAACAATATAAAAACAGCATCCAACAAACGATAGAAAGATAAAGGAGCAATGATCATGACTGTAAAAGAACGTGCGGTCGAATATCACAACAACGGCTGCAACTGCGCGCAAAGCGTTCTTTGCGCGCTCAGTGACTATACCGGTTTGGACGAGCAGGCCGCAAAATGCATCTCGGCTGGTTTCGGCGGCGGCGCCCGCTGCGGCGAGCTTTGCGGCGCGATTACAGGCGGCATCATGGCGCTCGGTCTTGCCAGCAATAATGCGAACGGCGCGCCCAGCGGCTCCGTCGCTACGCTGACAATCGAACTGACGAAAACGTTCCGCGCAGAGCATGGCTGCGTGCGCTGTCAGGATCTGACCATGAAATACGGCGGCAAGACACATTGCCCAAAGATGATTGAAACCGCAACCAGTATTGCAGAAAAAATCATTCAGGAAAAGATCTAATTTTCAGATAGGGGAGAATCGCATGACACTGTACGAAGAACTTGTCGCCAGAGGTTTGATTGCACAGGTGACAGACGAGGAACACATTAAGGAACTCATCAACAACGGCAAGGCCACATTCTATATTGGATTTGACTGCACGGCCGACTCGCTTCACGTCGGCCATTTCATGGCACTATGTCTCATGAAGCGGCTGCAGATGGCCGGAAACAAGCCCATCGCTCTGATCGGGGACGGCACAACGCTGATCGGCGACCCCTCCGGCCGCACCGATATGCGCCAGATGCTCACGCCGGAAGCCATCGCACACAACGCGGAGTGCTTCAAGCGCCAGATGGAAAAGTTCATCGACTTCTCTGACGGGAAAGCGCTGATGCTGCGCAACTCCGAGTGGCTGCGCCCGCTCAATTACATTGAGTTGCTGCGCGAAGTCGGCGCATGCTTCTCCGTGAACAACATGCTCCGCGCCGAATGCTACAAACAGCGCATGGAGAAGGGCCTGTCCTTCCTGGAGTTCAACTACATGATCATGCAATCCTATGACTTCTACTACATGTTCCAGCACTACGGCTGCAACATGCAGTTCGGCGGCAACGACCAGTGGTCAAACATGCTCGGCGGCACGGAACTGATCCGCCGCAAGCTCGGCAAGGACGCGCACGCTATGACCATCACGCTCCTGCTCAATTCCGAAGGCAAAAAGATGGGCAAGACCGCCAGCGGCGCCGTGTGGCTCGACCCGAACAAGACCTCTCCCTATGAATTCTATCAGTACTGGCGCAACGTGGGCGATGCAGATGTGCTCAAGTGTCTGCGTATGCTGACCTTCCTCCCTCTGGAGGAGATCGACGAAATGGACAAATGGGAAGGCGAGCAGCTCAACACCGCCAAGGAAATTCTGGCCTACGAGCTTACGAAGCTGGTTCACGGTGAGGAAGAAGCGAACAAAGCGCAGTCCGCTGCAAAGGCCGTGTTCAGCGGCGGCGGAGAAGGTATGCCGACTACCGAGCTGGCTGCCGAGGACGCTGCGGATATTCTCTCGCTGCTGGTCAAGAGCGGCCTGTGCTCCTCCAAGTCAGACGCCCGCCGCAATGTCCAGCAGGGCGGCGTCACTGCAAACGACGAGAAGGTGACGGATATCGCCAAGACGTTCACGGAAGAAGAACTGACTGCCGGTGTGATTCTCAGACGCGGCAAAAAAAATTTCCATAAAGTGATTCGAAAATAAATAAAAATGTCCTGCTTCTATGAAGCAGGACATTTTTAACGCCGGACTTACGCCTCCGGCAGTTTGCAGACGTCGATCCATTCGATGGCCTTGGAATACCGGAACAGCTCGTCCAGATTCAGCTCAATTGCGCTCGACGGGCTGCCGACCGCGGGGAAAACTGTTTCAAACCGCTGCAGCGACACGTCCAGATACACTGGAATGCCTTCCTTGCAGCCGAACGGGCACACGCCGCCGACCGGATGGCCAACCAGCTCCAGCACCTCGTCGGC
>JABLYK010000051.1 GCA_018265835.1 Oscillospiraceae bacterium
AGATTTACATTTCTGGAGGGTTTTCCTTGCGCAGCATTACAACAAAACAAAGATTCTGTTGTATACGCCGCATGTGGATGGAGCGCGCAAGGTGAGAGGCAGAGATTTGACCGGACAGCGGTTTGGAAAGCTTGTCGCAGTGCAGCCGGAGGGAACGAGTCCAAACGGCTACGCGCTGTGGCGGTGCCGGTGCGACTGCGGCGGGGAGCTGCTTGCAGAGTCGCGGCGGCTGAAAAGCGGCGCGGTGTGCGATTGCGGCTGTGTCCCGCGCGTGCGGGCGCGGTGCGATCTGCGCGGGCGGCGCTTTGGCAGCCTCCTTGCTCTGGCGGAGACGGACGCGCGTTCGAAGGACGGGGACGTGGTTTGGCGCTGCCGCTGTGACTGCGGCAGGGAGGTGGACGTCTCCAGTCGGCTTCTGCTGCGCGGTACAGCGCGGGACTGTGGCTGTGCGTATGCGCTTGCGTCGGAATGGGTTGGCCGGCGCTTCGGCCTTTTGACCGTGACGGCCTTTGCCGGGGTGAAGGACAGCCGCCGGATGTGGCGCTGCCGGTGCGACTGCGGCAATGCTGTGGAGGTGCGCGAGGCGAACCTGAAAAACGGCCACTCGGCGAGCTGCGGCTGCCGGGTCGATCCGCTCGCGGGCTGCCACTTTGTCGCCGGGACCTACGTGGAGGAGATTCGCTCCAAAACGATGTTCTCCACGAACACCAGCGGGGTGCGCGGCGTGTATCTGGACAAGCGGTCCAACAAGTGGGTCGCGCGCATCGGCTTTCAGGGCAAGACCTACTACCTGGGCGCGTTTTCCAAGCTGGAGGATGCCGCAAGGGCGCGCGCCCGCGGCGAGGAGCTGTACGAGGAATTTCTGAACTGGTACGACAGCGAATCCGGCGCGGAGCTGTACGAGGAATTTCTGGAATCCAAGACAATGCAGTGAAGCTGCACTGGCTTTTTCAATTGAAACTATTTTGCAGGAGGAATCAACGATGAAACACGGCAAGCTGAGGAAATTGCTTGCGCTCGTTCTGGTGCTGTGCATGAGCGTGTCGCTCGTTGTGCCAGCGTATGCGGCCGGCGGCAGCAGCAGCGCCCACAGCGCGTTCGGGCGCTCGCTCATCCAGAGCTGGAACAGCTTCTGGGACAAACTGTTCGGCGGCTCGGACGATGCGGGCGACGCGGATCTGACGCTCGTGGAGGACGAAACCACCGTCGAGCCCGGCGCCGCGCTGCGCGCCAGCACCTACGCGCTGAACGCGCCGAGCGCACAGGCGGACACGACCACGCTGAAATACTTCCCCGTGACGCTGTATGATTATGAAGCGACCACCATCAACAATGCCACCCATCAGGCAGAGGTGGATACCTGTGCCGGATGAATGCCGCTGCTGCGCGGTATTATCAGGCGTTCGCCCAGCAGCTGCCGGATGCTGCACCGGCGAGCCCGGCCGCGCCGCCACCGTGTGATTTTGAGTTGGAATAACATACAAAAGGCTTCCCACAGGGGGGAAGCCTTTCAGTTTGTCAAAAAACCTCGTAGAGTTTCGCCGCCGGAGCGGCGAAAGAAAATCCAATCATTTTCTCCGGCGACATGTGCGGCGGAGAAAATACTGCTCGGCCTGCAAACGTGCGAGCTGTCCGCCTTTGGCGGACGGCGAGTGCGCTGCAGTCAGGCCGCTTTCCCCTCTGTCAAAAAAGCTTTGCTTTTTTGACAGGCGCAAAAGGCTTCCCACAGAGGGGAAGCCTTTTGCGTCTTTATCAAATCTTAATCAGTTGCCGGATTGTTTGTTAAGAATGTTTTCTCTATCCTAAAAGCAGAACTTCCGAAGGAGGGAGAAACCATCATGAGTGTGCTGAAGGCAATTTCGTGGGGGATCGCGGCGCTGTTTTTCGTCTGCTATCTGTATCAATTCCTGTACATACCAGCGGCGCTGGCGCTGAAGGACAGGCCGCACGCGCCCAGGAAGCTGCACCGGTTCGCCGTCCTGATCTGCGCGCGCAACGAGCAGGCCGTGATCGCGGACCTCCTGCGCAGCATCCGCAGTCAGACCTACCCACAGGCGCTGCTGGAGGTGTTCGTCATGGCCGACAACTGCACCGACCGCACGGCGGAGATCGCGCGCATGTGCGGCGCGACGGTGTATGAGCGCGAGAATTGCGAGCTTGTCGGCAAGGGCTACGCGCTGGAAGCGCTGCTCGGACACATCCGCGCCGACCATCCGAACGGGTTTGACGGCTACTTTGTGTTCGACGCGGACAACGTGCTCGCGCCGGACTACATTGAGCAGATGAACGCCACGTTCTCCGACGGCTACCGGATCGTGACGAGCTACCGCAACTCCAAGAATTATGGCGACAACTGGATCTCCGCGGGCTACGCGCTGTGGTTTCTGCGCGAGTCGCAGTATCTCAACCGCGCGCGGATGCGCCTCGGCACGAGCTGCGCGGTTTCCGGAACGGGTTTTCTCTTCAGCCAGTCGGTGCTCGACGAGACGGGCGGCTGGCCCTTCCACCTGCTGACGGAGGACATCGAGTTTTCGGTGCACCACATCCTGCGCGGCGAGACGATCGGCTACTGCGAGGCAGCCGAGCTGTTTGACGAGCAGCCGACGGAATTCCGCCAGTCGTGGCGGCAGCGGATGCGCTGGTCAAAGGGGTATCTGCAGGTGCTGCAAGCGCGCGGAAAAGAGCTGCTGCGTGCGGCGCTGGACGCGGACTTTGCGGCCTTCGATATGAGCATGGCGATTATGCCGGCCTTTGTGCTGAGCGTGGCGGGAATGCTCGTGGAGCTGGCAATGATCGTTGTGGGTCTCGCGCAGGGCAGCGGCGCGACGGCGGCGCTGCTCGCGCTTGGCCGGATGTTCGGCGGCATGTATCTCACGCTCTTCGTGCTCGGCGCCATCACGACCGTGACGGAATGGCGGCATATCCACACCACGACGGAGAAGAAAATCTGCTATCTGCTGACGTTCCCAGTGTTCATGTTCACGTACCTGCCCATCTCGATCGCGGCGCTGTTTGCCCGCGTGGAATGGAAACCGATCACGCACAGCGTGCCGGCCGCGGCGCTGGAGCTGGAGATACGGGAGACCCGGCGCGGCGCTCCGGCGGAAAAACGCAGCGCGTGAAGATTAATCAAATCTTAATGGAATCTGTCATTGTATCGAAAGGGGTTTTCCGGTATGCTAGTACCGGAGGCGATCCTTATGTATAACGTTCTGGTCTGCGACGACGACCGCGACATTGTGGCCGCGCTGAAAATCTATCTCTCGTCCGGGGATTATCAGGTGTTTGAAGCCTATGACGGCGCAAGCGCGCTGGTGATCGCGGCGAAGGAGGATATCCACCTCGTTTTGCTGGACGTGATGATGCCGGGAATGGACGGCATCGAAACGCTCACGCTGCTGCGGGAGCGCTCGAACGTCCCGGTGATCCTCCTGACGGCGAAGTCCGAGGACACGGATAAAATTCTGGGCCTGAACGTGGGCGCTGACGATTATATTACGAAACCGTTTAATCCCGTAGAAGTGCTTGCCCGCGTAAAATCGCAGCTGCGCCGGTATTTGCAGCTTGGCGGCGGCGCGGTGCAGCCGAAGCTGCTGCGCATCGGCGGCGTGGAGCTGGACGACGCGGCCAAGACCGTCACGGTGGACGGCGTGCCGGCGTCGCTCACGCCGCGGGAATATGACATTCTGCGCCTGCTGATGCAGCATCCGGGCACGGTGTTTTCCCCGAAGGAGATTTACCGCACCGTCTGGCAGGAGGCGCCGTTCGGCTCGGACAACGCCGTGGCGGTGCATGTGCGGCACATCCGCGAAAAGATCGAGATCAACCCCGCCGAGCCGCGCTACCTGAAGGTGGTCTGGGGGAAAGGGTACAAAATGGAGGATAAGCAATGAAACAGCTATTGCCGAAATTCTGGGCCAAGTTTGTGGCAACGGTTCTGCTCGTGGGCATGACGTTTCTGCTGGTGGTGTCCGCCGTGGGGGTGGCTGTGTGCGCGGTCACCGAGACGTATCTGGACAACGGCGCGCAGCTCCGGAAGACGGTGCTGGATGCGCTGGTGGCCGGCAGGCGCTTTGAGGTTGGCGAATATTATGAGCGCTACCGGCAGCTGGACGGCAGCGAAGCGGATTCGGAGCTGCAGTATCTCGCGGAGCGTTTTTCCCCGGAGCAGACGAACTATTTTTTCACCGTAACGGATCAGGACGGGAATGTGCTCCTCGACAGCTATACGGATGATTACCAGTTCAGCTCGGTAGAGCCATACTCATTTCGGGAAAATGCCGCCTTGCAGACGGAATCGAAGAAATTCTATTCGGCGGCGGAGCGGCAGTTTTATTTGGAGCAGTTCGAGCAAAATCATGTGATTTACAGTGACCACCAGTATGAGGGCGTCGGATCGGACGGCGGAATCATCTATTATCTTGAGCTGGAGTACGGCTCGGATGACCTAGAAAATGTCACCATTACGCACTACGTGCGTTCCGAACTATCGGCCAAGGACGACATTTATTACGCCATGCTGTGGACGAACCGGCTGGTGCAGATGCAGTATGCCCTGATCTGGATCGGCGCTGCATCTCTGCTGCTCTCAATTGTGCTTCTGGTGTTCCTGCTGTGCAGCGCGGGGCGCCGGGAAGGGGAAGAAGAGATTCACCGGAGCTGGATTGATCGTATCCCTCTGGATCTGCTTCTGGTCATTTTGGGGTGTATTGTGTTCGCTACCGTTGCGATCGGAGATGCTTGCGCCAACTCCTTTGGCTCCATGGCGGTATTCTTTTGCGCGGCGGCGCCGGTCTGGACACTGCTGCTTCTGCTGTTTTTGATGAGCTTCGCGGTGCGCGTGAAGACCGGGACGCTTTGGAACAACAACATCATTTACTGGGTGCTTATGAAGATCAAACGGTTCTTCCTCTGGCTGTGGCACGGGCTTTGCTATGCTGCGCGGTCGCTGCCGCTGTACTGGAAGGTGGGCGTGTTTTGGGCGGCGCTGTCGCTGCTTGAGATGGTGTTCGTGTTGGTCAGCGGTTCGGGCGAGACCTTGATGTTCTGGTTTTTCGAAAAGCTGGTTCTCACGGCGGTACTGATTTTGATCGTCATCAGCATGCGCCGCCTGCAGGAGGGCGCGAAGCGCATCGCCGCCGGTGAGGTGGACTACACCATTGATCTGACGCATATGATCGGCGACTTCAAGGCGCACGGCGAAGACCTCAACAGCATCCGCGACGGCCTGCAGGCTGCCGTGGACGAGCGGGTGAAGTCCGAGCGGATGAAGGCGGAGCTGATCACGAACGTGTCGCACGACATTAAAACGCCGCTGACCTCCATCGTGAACTACGTTGATCTGCTCAAAAAGGAGGAGCTTGGCTCCGACACGGCGCGGGAATACGTGGCGGTGCTGGAGCGGCAGGCACAGCGGCTGAAAAAGCTGACGGAGGATTTGGTGGAGGCCTCCAAGGCGTCCACGGGCAACATCCCTGTGAATCTGGAGCGCACGGATCTGAACGTGCTCCTTTCTCAGGCGGCGGGCGAATTCACCGACCGGTTTGCGGAACAGAAGCTGGAGCTGCGCATCTTCGCTTCGCAGGAGCAGACCTGTGTGATGGCGGACGGACGGCTGCTGTGGCGCGTGTTTTCCAACCTCATGAGCAACGTCGGCAAGTACGCGCTGGAGGGCACGCGGGTGTATCTCAGCATCGACGTGCAGCGTGGCCGCGGCGTCATCTCGCTCAAGAACATCTCTCGCTATCCACTGAACGTCTCCGGCGAGGAGCTGATGGAGCGCTTCGTTCGCGGCGACAAGTCCCGCTCGACGGAGGGCAGCGGCCTGGGGCTTTCCATCGCGCGCAGCCTCACCGAGCTGCAAGGCGGCGTCTTCGACATCACCGTGGACGGCGACCTTTTCAAAGCCACGATATCGTTTGCCTTGGTGTAAATCGGGAACGGTCCCACCGGCCCGGAGCTGTCTGCTCCGGGCCGGTTTTTTTTTGAGCGGATGTCCGGGTACCGCTTTTTCTAATGTCTTCATAAGAAAAAATGAGAGGTGATTTTCGCGGAAATATGGTATAATGAAAAGGCCGCTTTTGTCGTTTTTGACAGAGCAACTTTAGAAAGAGGGATTTAATTGGAGAAAATAGGAAAAGGAAAAGTGGGAAAAGACTGCATTGTGGTAGGCTTCGCGCTGTTTTCGATGTTCTTCGGCGCGGGGAATGTGGTCTTTCCGCCGTATCTGGGCATGCAGTCCGGAACGCAGTGGCTCAGCGGCTTTCTGTTCTATTTCATCGCGGACATCGGACTTGCGATGATGGCGCTGTTTGCGATTTTGCGCAACGACGGGCCGGAGCAGATCACCGGGCACATTGGCCGCATCCCGTCGGCCGTGCTGATGAGCGCGATCATTTTGTGTATCGGCCCCATGCTGGCGATCCCGCGCACGGCGGCGACGACGTATGAGATGTCGATTGCGCCGCTCACCTCGGCCGTGTCGCCGGTGCTGTTTTCGGTGCTGTTTTTTGTGGTCATTCTGCTGCTGAGCGTCAAGGAATCTGCGGTGGTCGATATCGTGGGCAAGGTGCTCACACCGCTGCTGCTGATCGGCCTGATGATCCTGATCGTGAAGGGTATTGTGACACCCCTCGGCGAAATCACGGCCGCGCCGATCGTGAGCGGCGTCGCCGGAACGGGCATTCGCGCGGGCTATCAGACGATGGACGTGCTGGCGGCCATGGCGTTCGGCATTATCATCCTCAAAAGCGCGCAGGACAAGGGCTATACTGACGGAAAGAGCAAGACCAAAATGATCAGCGGCGCCGCGCTGCTTGCGGGCGGACTGCTGCTGCTCGTCTACCTTGGACTGACGTACCTTGGTGCGACGGTCTCCGGCCGGTTCAACATCCATATTACACGCGCAGAGCTGGTCATCCACATTGTGAACATGCTCCTCGGCCGTGCGGGCACGGTGATCTTCGGCGTCGTCGTGGCGCTCGCGTGCATGACGACTGCGGTCGCGCTGGTGAGCTCCTCTGCCAGCTTTTTTGAGAAGCTGTGCCGCGGCAAGGTGAAATATTCCGTGTTCGTCATCGCCATCTGCGTGTTCAGCGCTGTGGTGTCGAATCTCGGCCTTGATCGCATTGTGGCCATCGCGTCGCCGGTGCTGGATGTGGTGTATCCGCCGACGCTGGTGCTGATTGTGCTGTCGCTCTTCGGCGAGCGGGTGCACAACGCTGTGCACCGCAGCGCGGTTGTCGGCGCGCTGCTGACGAGCCTGCTGAATACGGTGTCGGTCTACGGTGTGCGTATGCCGTTTTTGGAGAAGCTGCCGCTGGCCTCGCTCGGCCTCGGATGGGTCGTGCCTGCGGCGGTGTTTGGCTTCGTCGCGTTTGTCATTGTGCGCATCGCTGCCGCGAAACGCAGCTCCAGGTGCGAAGAAGCGCAGGCGGAATAACCGGAATACCAAGAAAAACTCCAGACGCAATTGCGTCTGGAGTTTTTTTGCTGTCGAACACTGCGGCTCAGCTTTCGTCGGCCATGCGGTAGCCGACGCCGACCTCGGTAAAGATGTAGCGCGGCTCCAGCGGGTTCGGCTCGATTTTGCGGCGGATGTTTGCCATGTGGACGCGCAGCAGCTTGTTGTCCGACCCGACGGCAGGGCCCCACAGCGCCTTCATCATGTACTTATACGTCAGTACCTGCCCGGCGTGCTGTCCCAGCAGGGCGATGATCTTGTATTCGTTCGGCGTCAGGTGCGTGTCCTCGCCGCTGAGAAAGACCTTGTGCTTTTTATAGTCGATCACCAGCTCACCCACCTGATAACGTCCGGTGAGCGCCAAATCGTCGTTCTCCAGATTGGTGCGGGTGTGACGCAGGGCGGCGCGGATGCGCGCCAGCAGCTCCACCGTGCCGAACGGCTTCGTCAGATAGTCGTCGGCGCCCAGATCGAGCGCGGCGGCCTTGTCCACTTCTGCGCTGCGGGCGGAGAGCACGATGATGGGTGTGCGCGTCCAGCTGCGCAGCTGGCGGATCACGTCCTTGCCGTCCATATCCGGCAGACCGAGGTCGAGCAGGATCACATCCGGACAGTGCGATGCGATCATGTCCAATGCGGCTTTGCCGCTGTTTGCCAGCACAACGTCGTAGGAGTTTGCGGTCAGTGTGGTGGTGAGGAACTGACAGATGCTGGGGTCGTCCTCGACGATGATGATTTTGTCCCGAATCATGTGGTTTTCCCTCCAGTCGGCAGCCAGAAGCGGAACGCCGCGCCGCCGGCTGCATCGTTTTCTGCCGAAATCTCGCCCCCGTGGGCGCGGACGATGGCGCGGCATACGGCCAGACCGATGCCCATGCGCCGGTTTCGGTCGGCGTGCGCGCCGGCCATAGCGTCGTATCCGTCAAAGAGAACGGGGAGCAGCTGCCTGGGGATGCCGTCGCCGTTGTCCGCCACGCGGATCTGCACCCGCCCGGGCTGCTGCTCGATCTGAATGTGAATCGCCGTAGCGCTTTGCGCGTGCTGCTCGACGTTTTCCAGCAGGTTCAGCAGCACCTGCTCGATGAGCGTGGCGTCCATCGGCGCCAGAACAATCTCCTCCGGCGCGGCAACGGTGATGGGGATGCTGATGCCGGCCGTCTTGCGAAAGCGCGTGATGGCGCTGCCGACGATCTCGTCCACGAGCACGTCCGTCTTTTCCAGCACGACGCCGTCACTGCCGAAGCGCGTCACGGACAGGATGTTTTCCGTCATGCGCAGCAGCCAGATGGCGTTGCGGTTGATGCCGCGCGCCAGCTCCGCCTGCTCCTCCGGTGAAAGGGCGGCGGGGTCTGCCAGCGCGCTGCTGGATCCGATGATGGCCGTAAGCGGCGTGCGGATGTCGTGCGACACGGCGCGCAGGAGGTTGGCGCGCATTTTTTCCTTTTCCGCCTCGTAGCGAACCTGTTCCTGCTTTTTGATCTGAGTCGTCAGCGTGCTGATGAACACCGACACGAGCAGCATGACCGCGAACGTCATGGGGTAGCCGGAAACGGACATGTCAAATTCCCCGAATGGGTAGGTAAACAGCCAGTTTACGCAGATCACGCCGACCACAGCGGCGATGACGCCGGGCAGGTACCCGCTGGTGTACCGCGAAACGACCGCCACGGCCAGAATGAACAGCGAGGTGGCAAAGGGATTGTTATCGTCATAGACGCGGGAGAGCGCATGCGCCACGGCGATGGCGAGCGCAAAGATGAGCAGAAAGATCAGCGTATCCCGCACAGCGGCCGGCGGCGATTTCAAGGACTTTCGCATAGGGATACCTCCGCAAGCGTTTTTTTCATTATAGCATGTGCGGCCGGCCGTGCGGGGCGTTTTTCGGCTGCGTGCCGAATCTTTCCGGAACCTTAGCAGGAAACGGCGGCGCACGCCTGCTTCTTTCCGGGAAATTAGCGGGCCCGCGACGTATAATGCTATTGGGAAAGGAGGATTTCAAATGATCTTTGCAGTGGTTGGCGGCGGCATGATTCTGGCCTGCGCCGGGTTCGTATGGTACATCATCAAGGGCTGATGCTGACAGTGAAAGCGCGCGTAGAGCGTGTGAAAAACCGACCGGAACTTTTGGTTCCGGTCGGTTTTTTAGCGCGGCAGAATCTCCTGAGCTGACAGAATTCGATTGAACTTTACAAGATTATCCTTGGAGGAATTGACAGACACGGCAAAATACCGTATACTCATACAAGCTTCTTCAAAAAAACGGGCGATATTCCCTTTTTGCGAGGTGAACCGGAACCAAAGATGGATGAGGCGCTGCAGGAAGTCCATATCGAAACATGCGTTCAGATGGGTTTGCTGTGCCCGTACGCCCAACCGGATGCTGTGCCGTTGGCATCGGCAGCGAAGGCGTATGAGCGGTGCAAGCGTGTGCTGGACGTGATTGGTGCGCTGTTTGGGCTGATCGTTTTGCTGCTTCCGATGGGGGGCATTGCACTGCTGATTCTGGCGGTCGACGGCGCACCGGTGCTGTTCCGGCAGGAGCGGCTTGGGAAGAACGGCGTTCCCTTTACCTTATATAAATTTCGCACGATGCGCCCGGACGCGGAAAAGGACGGACCGCAGTGGGCAGTGCGGGACGATCCGCGCGCGACCGCGATCGGACGGCGGCTGCGGGCGTCGCATCTGGACGAGCTGCCGCAGCTGATCAATGTGCTGCGCGGAGAGATGAGTCTGGTGGGGCCGCGGCCGGAGCGGGCGTTCTTTTATCGCCTGTTTGATGAGACGATTGATGGGTTTCACAACCGGCTGTGCGTCCGGCCGGGACTGACCGGGTGGGCACAGGTGCATGGCAGCATGCTTCCGGCACAGGAGAAGATTGTATATGATATGGAATATATCAGCTGCCGCTGCCTGCGTATGGATCTTCGCTGCCTGATTCGGACGGTGAAGCTGCTGCTGTGCGGTGATGAGACATCCTAGAATTGCACAAAAGGCCTGATGGAGATTCCATCGGGCCTTTTTACTCATTGCTTCTGCGCAATCAGGAAGCTGACAAATTCGCGCACCATGCTGTTCACGGTTTTGGGCAGCACGACGCCGAGTTGCCAGCGCAGCGGCGGGTCGAGCGGCAGCGTGCGTACCTGAGCGGAGCGCCCCTGCATGGCCAGCTCCGGCAGCACCGTGACGCCAAGCCCCTGCTCGACGAGCGACAGCAGCGTGGCGTCGTCCGCGTTGCCGAGCATGATCTTCTCGTGCACGCTGAAATCCGGCAGCATGCCGGAGGAGGACTTTAGTTGATTGAGCGGCGTCATGATAAACGGATGCGACGCCAGCTCGTCCAGCGACACGGAGGTGCGGCCGTCAAATTCTTCGCCCGCCGGGACGACGGCCAGCAGCGCCTCTTCATGCAGCGGAATCCAGCGATAGCCGCGCTTCCGGCTGTCGTCCACCAGCGCCAGGTCGATGGCGTTTGCGTCCAGCCAGTCGGGGATTTCCTCCGCGCCGACGCGCAGCTCAATGGAGACGTCCGGGTGCACGCTGTGATATGCTTTGATGATGGGCGGGAGCCAGTTTTTTGAGATGCTGGCGTATGCGCCGATGCGCAGCGGCCTGCGGGCGCCACCGTTGACCTGGTCGATCTCGTCGCCCAAACGGCTCATTGCACGGTTTACATCCTCAATGTAGGGCAGCAGCTGCGCCCCCTCCGGCGTGAGCGTTACGCCGTTGAACCCGCGCACAAACAGGGGGCAGCCAAATTCGTTTTCCAGACTGTTCATCATCTGCGTCATGCCGGATTGCGTATAACCGATCTCCTCCGCGGCACGGCTGAAGCTGCCGGTTCGTACGACAGCCAGCATTGCGCGGAGTTTTTTATCATCCATTGCAATCGCCTCCCATGGGCATCACAAAATCTAATATCCCTATTATATAGTCTTTCTTCACAAGTTTCAACCCTGGTGATAGATTTAAAGTGTTAAAACTGCAATAAGTTTCCGGGGGAAGTGCCAAAATTTTGTTTGCACCGTCCCGCAAAAAATGACGCCCTGCCGTCCGGAAGAGAAAGGAATTCAACCTATGGAACGAGAAAAGTTTTCCTCTCGGCTTGGCTTCATTCTCATCTCGGCGGGATGCGCGATCGGACTTGGAAACGTATACCGTTTTCCGATCACGGCCGGTGCTTACGGCGGTGCGATTTTTGTAGCAATTTATCTGCTGTTTCTTCTGATACTGGGCATCCCTGTCATGACGGCAGAGCTGGCGGTCGGCCGCGGCAGCCGCCGGAGCATTGCAACCTCCTTTGAAACGCTGCAGCGTCCGGGGCAGAAGTGGGGCTTCATGAAATATATGGGCGTCATTGGCAACTACCTGCTGATGATGTTCTACACGACCATTTCCGGCTGGATGGTGATTTATTTCTGGAAGTATCTCACCGGGTCGATCATGGACGTGGCGGGCGCGGAAGCACTGGGCGGCGCATTTGGCGCCACGGTGAGCAATCCGGTGTTGCAGATCTGCACGACGTTTCTGGTGATTCTGGTTTGTTTTTCGATCTGCTCGCTCGGCCTGCAAAAGGGCGTGGAGAAGATCACCAAGGGCATGATGGTGGCGCTGCTGGTGCTGATCATCGGACTGGCGATCTATTGCTGCACACTGCCCGGCGCGGGCGCGGGGCTGAAGTTCTATCTGGTTCCGTCGCTGGAGCGGCTGGAAGCGGCCGGCGTCTGGACGGTTATTTCCTCGGCTATGGGGCAGGCGTTCTTTACGTTGAGCATCGGCATCGGAGGCATCGCCATCTTCGGCAGCTACATAGACCGGGATCGCAGTCTGCTCGGCGAAGCATTTACGATTACGGGACTCGATACGTTTGTCGCACTGATGTCCGGTCTCATCATTTTTCCGGCCTGCTTTGCGTTCAACAACGGCGTTACGGCGGACGCTTCCAGCGTGGGCGCCTCGTTCCTGTTCACGACGCTCTCGAGCATCTTCAACACGATGCCGGGCGGCCGTGTGATCGGCACTCTGTTTTTCGTGTTCATGATCTTTGCGTCGTTCTCCACGGTGATTGCGGTGTTTGAGAACATCATGTCCTTCTGGCTGGAGCTGACGAAGCTTAGCCGCCGGAAGGTTGCGCTGATCAATGTCGGGCTGATGCTGGTGCTGTCGCTGCCGTGTATTCTGGGCCTGAACGTGTGGGGCAACATTACGGTCTTCGGCAAAAGCTTCATGGATCTGGAGGACTACATCGTCTCGAACCTCCTGATGCCGATCGGCAGCTTGTTCTTCGTCCTGTTCTGCACGACGCGCTATGGCTGGGGCTGGGATTCGTACTTCGCGGAGGTCAATGCCGGCAAGGGCATGAAGGTGCCGAAGTGGCTGCGTCCGTATATGACGTATGTGCTGCCGCTGATCGTGATTGCGGTTCTGGTGATGTCCATCTTCTAAAACAGTCATTTCTCTCTCAGAGATGAATATAGGTAAAAGCATGGTAAAGGCGAAATCCCCCGGAGTGGTGCTCCGGGGGATTTTGTATCTGTCAAAAAGGCAGGCTTTTTTGACAGAAGGGGGATGGCAGCCTACCGTGGTTTCCGAGCGGCAGTGCTTTGCTGGACTTGTGAATAAATGAAAATGGTATAAAAATATAAAGCTGGGAGATAAATATACACTTGACAAAATCAGCCTGTTTCAGGTAAAATGCAACTGGGGAAAATAGCAAATCAACAGTGAGATGCAGGTGAATGCACCTCTGAAGAATCAATATACTGGACTGAGATTCGTGGGGAGAACATGCCCACGGGATATTGTGAGGGTTGATTTTCATGAAAAAACTGATTGTTGCCGGTTTGATCGTTTGCCTTTGCCTGCTTGGCGCATGTGGCGCGCCGCAGAGCGATGCGCCGGACGCAACGCCCACGGCGGACGAATACGGCCTTGATTTTACGGAGGAAGAAATCCAGTCCGCGGTTGCGGCGGCAAAGCAGTATTACGCGCAGCTCGCGTCCGAGGAGCTTGACGCATCGCTTTTGAGCGCGGACGAGATTTCCGAACTAGAGGAACGGAATCAGTGGCTGGAGCAGGGGGTTCAGGTGGAATATCGCGTGGAGGACGCGCGCCGTTCCATAACTGGCTCCGGCGCGAAGGACACCATTGCCGAAAAAGGCGCTGGCACTGTGATCATTTTGCAGGTTACCGTCCCGTCCGCACCGGAGGGCAGCGCTTGGAGTCAGCGCGTGATGGAGCTGAACCGGGACAGCGCGCAGTCCGCGTGGTATTTTCGCACAGAGGGGCCGGTGTAATCAGCCGCGCGCCCACTTGCAGTCATAAGGCAATAGAAGGCCGCTCTCATCCTGAGAGCGGCCTTTGAGTCTGTCAAAAAAGCAAAGCTTTTTTGACAGAGGGGAAAGCGGCCTGACT
>JABLYK010000052.1 GCA_018265835.1 Oscillospiraceae bacterium
GAAGGAGCAAAAGTGTGCTAAATTTTGTCTGCCAGGATGCTTACACATTGGAAGACTTTGTCCGGTTGATTTCTTTCCTCCGTTCAGAAAACGGCTGCCCGTGGGATCGCGTGCAGACGCACGAGAGTATCCGGCGCAATTTTCTGGAGGAAGCGTACGAGGCCTGCGAGGCCATCGACGAGCACGATCTGGTGCATATGCGCGAGGAGCTGGGCGACGTGCTGATGCAGGTGCTGTTCCACGCGGATATTGAGCGCGAAGCCGGGCATTTTACCATTCAGGACGTGGCGGACGCCGCGTGCAAAAAGCTCGTCTCGCGCCATCCGCACGTGTTTGGCGCGCGCGTGGAGAAAGACCCTGACGCGGTGCTTTCGGATTGGGAGGCTATCAAGCGGCAGGAGCGCGCGCAGACGACCACGGCGGAGGCGATGCAGACCGTTTCCAGATATCTGCCGGCGCTGTGGCGCTGCGAGAAGGTGCAGTCCAAGGCCGCAAAAACCGGCTTTGACTGGCCGGACGCGCAGACGGCACTGGCCAAGGTCGAGGAAGAGACGCAGGAGCTGCGCCGCGCCATGGAGCAGCAAAACGCCGACGCCGTCGAGGAAGAGCTTGGCGATCTGCTGTTTGCGGTCGTGAAGGTTGCGCGTTTTCAGGGGATTGATCCGGAGACGGCGGCGCATCGCGCGTGCGAGAAGTTTATCCGGCGCTTTGCCGGAGTGGAGGCGGAAGCCGCCCAAAACGGACAGCCGCTGGAAAGCCTGACGCTGGATGAGATGACCGCGCTGTACCAGCACGTGAAAGCGCGGGAAACGCATACCGGTTGAATACGAAAAGAAATTTGCATCGAAGAGAAAGGGAACATGCAAAATTCTATATATATCATGGCATGAGCCAAAGATTTAGGAGGATTACCAATGAATAAGGCAGAACTTATTACTGCTGTTGCAGAAAAAACCGGTCTTTCCAAGAAAGACTGTGAGAAAGCCGTTAACGCGACGTTCGAGACCATCACGGCCAATCTTGAGGACGGCGAAAAGGTTCAGCTCGTCGGCTTTGGCGTGTTTGATGTGAAGGAGCGCGGCGTCCGGATCGGCCGCAATCCGAAGACGAAGGAAGAAATTGAGATTCCCGCGACACGCGTGCCGATGTTCAAGGCCGGCAAGGCTCTGAAGGACGCCGTTGCGAAGTAAGAAAAGAAAAACGCTCCGGGAAACCGTTTCCCGGAGCGTTTTGTCAGGAGTGACACTATGCGACTGGACAAATATCTGAAGGTTTCCCGCCTCATCAAGCGGCGCACCGTGGCCAATGAGGCGTGTGACGGGCAGCGGATCACCGTCAACGGCAGAACCGCCAAGGCGTCGTACGAGGTCAAAATCGGCGACGTCATCGAAATTGCGTTTGGGCAAAGAACGGTGAAAGTTGAAGTCCTTGCCGTCGAGGAGACCGCAAAAAAAGGCGATGCCGCGGCTTTGTACCGCGAGCTGCCGTAAAAAACGCGCTCTGCACGTTGTGCAGAGCGCGTTTGCCGCATTTGCGTTAAATTGCGTATTTTTTAATATCTTCGCAGGCAGTTTCCGGATCCATCGTCATGCTGAGGGTGAAGGTGATGTTCTCCTTTGCGGAGAACGCATCCAGCCACGCCAGAAATTCAGCGATTTGTTGCTCGGAGACGTCTGTCAGCATTTTTGCAAAATTGTCAATAAACACATGGGTGATGTCGTAGTTCCCGGCGTGCAGTCCGCTCAGGAAGCCTTTCATAAATTCCACGGAACCGATCGCATAATCACTCGCATGGATCAGGCGGACCTGATAGGGAATATCGTAAGTGAGTTTTTTATCCTTTTCAATGCATACAACCGAACCGGTTTCGCTGTCGATCGCGGTCTTTACCATTTCGACCAGCCTCTTTGTTTTGCCGGAACCTTTGAGACCCATGATTAACTGAACCATATGTCGATCACACTCCTTAAGTAGAAATCAGGGCGGGTGCTAATACCCTGCTTTTAGCTTATCACGTTTTTTTCGCTTGTGCAACGGTAAAGTTTCCGTTCAGACCGCGTCGGGCTTGCCCAGAAGCCGGAACATGTTCTTTTTGTAAGCCTCCACGCCGGGCTGGTCGAACGGATTGACGCCGGACATGTAGCCGGACAGCGCACAGGCCAGCTCAAAGAAGCACACCAGCCATGCGAAACCGGCTTCGTCGCGTGTTCCGACGCGAACCTCCAAATTCGGCACGCCGCCGGCGATGTGCGCGGCCTTGACCGCCTCCTGCGCGGAGCGGCTGATCTCGCTGAGCTTGCGCCCGGCAAGGTAGTTGAGCTGGTCGGGGTCGCCCATAGCGAAGGGGACGGTGAACTCATTATTCGGCGCTTCGAAGGTGACGACCGTTTCCATCAGCGTGCGCGGTCCGTCCTGAATATACTGTCCCATGGAGTGGAGATCGGCGTTGTATTCCACGGAGGCGGGGTAGATGCCGATGCCGTTTTTGCCCTCGCTCTCGCCGTAAAGCTGCTTCCACCATTCCGCCATATAGCGGAAGGACGGCTCGTAGCAGGCGAGGATCTCAATGGACTTGCCGAGCTGGTAAAGATGCTGGCGGGCGGCGGCGTACTGCCATGCCGGGTTTTCCGGCGAACGCAGATCCATTGCGGCAAACGCGTCAATCGCTGCGTTTACGACGGCCTGCACGTCGATTCCTGCCGCCGCCATCGGCAGCAGACCGACCGGGGAGAGCACACTGTACCGGCCGCCCACGTCGTCGGGCACGACAAAGGTCTCCCAGCCCTCTTCGTCCGCCATGGACTTGAGCACGCCCTTGTGCGCATCCGTTGTGGCAATGATGCGCTTTTTGGCCTTTTCCGGGCCGTACTTGGCGTTGAGCAGGCCTCGGAACATACGGAATGCGAGCGCAGGCTCCAGCGTCGTGCCGGATTTGGAGATCACGTTCAGGTCAAAGTCCATTTCACCCAGTTCGTCAAGCAGCAGCATCAGCGCGTCGGGAGACATGGAGTTGCCGGCGAAGAAGATGCGCGGGTCGCCCGCCTGTGGCCGGGGGCGCAGCAGCTCCACGGCGCCCTTGGCGCCCAGATAGGACCCGCCGATTCCGATTACGACCAGCGCTTCGGAGCGGCCGCGGATCTTGGAGGCGGCGGACAGGATTTGCTTCAGCTCCCCGTTTTTGACGCGCTGCGGCAGCTCCAGCCAGCCGGTGAACTCCGCACCGGAGCCGGCGTGCTCGGCAAGCGTTCGGTGCGCTGCGGCCGCGGCTGCATAATCCGGGCCGGCGGCGTCAAAAAACGAGGTCGCGCCCGATAAATCGACTTTCAACATGATGGGTATCCTTCTCTCTGTTACAGATTGAATTCGAGTAACACCAGTATACACCAAACTGATTTTTTCGCAAGAAAAATCCGTCGTTTGTGGTGGAAGCAGCACATTTTTTTCGAATTTCTTTACAGGATGTGGGGAAAAACACCCCCAATCAAAGCTGGCCCAGCAGCACCAGCCACAGCTTCGGAACAGACATGCGCGCGACTGCTTCCGGCGCGACGAGCGGCAGCTCTGCCACAACGCCCGTATGATCCGAAACGGTGACCTTACCCAGCAGCGCGCCCTGCTCGACCGGCGCGCGCACGGATTCCGGCAGCGAAACTTCGCATTGAATTTCTCCGCTGCCCTTATTCACCACAAGCGTCTGCGCGCCCTCGCACACCGGCTGCACGCTCTCTGCCGCGCCCAGCTCCACGCGCACCGGCGGCAGCACGACATTGGCGGCGAGGGAATAGACGGTGTAGTTGGCAAAGGCGTAGTTCAGCAGCGTTTTTGCATCCTCAAACCGGTCGGCGGAAGTCGGCGCATGCATGATGACGGCGATGAATTCCGCGCCGTCCCGCTCCGCGCTGGCGGACAGACAATACATCGCCTGCTGTGTGAAGCCGGTTTTCAGCCCCGTTGTGCCTTCATAGGTGCGCACCAGCCGGTTTGTGTTCGTCAGACCGAAGCGCCCGTCGCGCACGGTGTCCATCCAGATGGTTGTGTACTCCCGCAGCCACGTGTATTGCAGCAGCTCGCGTGACATGAGCGCGATGTCATAGGCTGAGGTATAGTGCTCCGCGTCGTCCGTCAGCCCTGTACAGTTGACGAAGTGCGTATCCTGCATACCGAGCTGCTGCGCGCGCTCGTTCATGCGTTTGACAAAGGCCTCCTCAGAGCCGGCGATCTTCTCCGCCATAGCGACGGCGCAGTCGTTGGCGGAGGACACGGTGATGCATTTGAGCATTTCGTGCACCGACATCTGCTCGCCCTCCTCCAGCCAGATCTGGCTGCCGCCCATGGACGCAGCGTGGTTACTGGCGGACACCATGTCGTCTTTCGTCATCGCGCCGCTTTCGATCTGCTCGGCGATCAGCAGCAGGGTCATAATCTTCGTCACACTCGCAGGCGACATGCGCTCGTGCCCGTTTTTTTCGTACAAAAGCGTGCCGGTCGTCCGCTCCATGAGGACGGCGGACGGCGCGGTGAGGCTCAGTTCATCTTCCTCCGGCGTGGTCACGGCCAGCGCCGGCATGGTCAGCAGCGAAAGCAAAAGAATTGTGGCAAGCAGTCGTTTCATAGTTCCTCCCATCATCAGCCGCCAGCCGGAACGTCGTCCCGTGCTGCGGCGGTCTTTGTTCCAATGTATGATCGCTGCCGCCGGATCAGCCGTTTTTGGCTGCAATTTTGTTGCAAAATCAGGACTTGTCAACATTTTCAACAGAGTTCATAACATTTTTATGTCTACCGGTTGCACAGATTTTGTCGGATTCTAAGAAGAAATGTAAAGAAGATGCAAAAATCTCATTCTTGCGGTTGACGTGCGGCAGTGCAAAATAGTACAATATAAGAAAATCAAAAGCAGTGTGGGAAACAGGGGCATCACAAAGTATGAAGAAGTTCAATTCCGACAATAAATATATGGGCTGGGGGCTTACGGCGTTTTGCGTGATTGCGGGCGCGATCGTGTTTTATATGCTGCTTCAGCACGGCGGCGTTGTGGTGGACGGCATCAATGCGCTGCTCGGGATCCTCAGTCCGATCATCTGGGGTCTGGTGATTGCGTATCTCCTATGGCCGCTCACCAAACTGTTTGAGCGAAGTGTTTTTACGCCGCTGCTGAAAAAGGTGATGCCGAAGAAAAACAGCGCGGTACCTGCGCGCGGCCTGTCCGTTCTGTTTTCAATCGTGGTGGCGCTGCTGTGCGTCGCCGCACTGCTGTGGCTCATCATTCCACAGCTCATTTCCAGCATTGAGAGTATCATCGTCAATTCTCCGGAGTATTACGACACCGTTACCGGCTGGATTGAGCGCTTTTTTGAGGACTATCCGCAGCTGGAAAGCGTGCTGCTGGAGGCGACGGGCAATATCTCCGACAGTGTGCTCGACTGGATCAAGACGGCGGTGCTGCCGACCATGGGCAAGGTGGTCACCAGCGTCTCTGCGGGCGTCTACTCGGTGCTGCGCGGCGTTCTGGATGTGCTGATCGGCTTTGTCGTTGCGTGCTATGTGCTGTTTAATACTGAGGAATTCGGCGCGAAATCCAAGAAAGTGCTTTACAGCATCTTCTTAATTGACACTGCGGAAAAAATCATGAGCGCCACCCGGTTTACGGACTCAGCCTTTATGGGCTTTATCCGCGGCAAGGTGATTGATTCGCTCATCATCGGCATCCTCTGCTACATCTGCTGCAGCCTGCTGCGTATGCCGTACGTGGTGCTGATCAGCGTGATCGTGGGCGTGACGAATATCATCCCGGTGTTCGGCCCGTTCATCGGCGCGGTGCCGTCGGCGCTGATTATTCTGCTGGTGTCCCCGATGAAATGCCTGATCTTTGTGGTTTTCATCATCATTCTGCAGCAGATCGACGGCAATATCATCGGACCCAAAATCCTCGGCAGCTCCACGGGCATCAGCGGCTTCTGGATCATGTTTGCCATTTTGCTCGGCGGCGGCCTGTTCGGCGTGATTGGCATGCTGCTTGGCGTACCGGTGTTCGTCGTGGTGTATGAGGGGCTGCGCCGGCTGGTGGAGCACGGATTAAAAAAGCACGGCCTCCAAACGGAGACCGCGCAGTATATGAATATTGACGCGATTGATCAGGAGACGAAAATGCCGGTCCGGCATACCGAAGCGGAAGAAAAGAACGCTTCGGAACCGACCGGAGATTCACCGGAGAACCGGAAACAGTGACTGCTTTGCCTCGCGGAGCGCGTCGCACAGGGCGTCGACGTCCTGCTGCGTCGTGAAGCGCGAAAAGCTGATGCGCAGCGCGCCGTCGATCACGTTCGACGGCAGCCCCATGGCCTCCAGCACATGGCTCCGCCCGCCCTTTTTGCAGGCGGAGCTTTTTGACGTATAAATCTCCCGCGCCTCAAGGAAGTTCATCAGCACCTCGCTGCGGTAGCCGGGCAGGGAGATGCTCAGAATGTGCGGCGCGCCGCCGCCGATGACGACGAGGTCTTCCACCTCTGCCGTCAGGCGGTTGACGGCATGCGCGCGCAGGCGCGCCATCTCCGCCGTCGCGTCAGCCATTTTGGCCTTGCCGATGGCGGCGGCCGCGCCGAATGCGGCGATTTGCGGCGTGGCCTCCGTGCCGGCGCGGATGCCGCGTTCCTGCCCGCCGCCGAAAATGTACGGCGGCAGTTTCAGCCCGCTGCGGATGTACAGCGCACCGACGCCCTTTGGGGCGTGAATTTTATGCCCGCTGATGGTGATGAGATCGGCGCCGAGCGTTTTTGCGCGGAACGGAACCTTCAAAAAGCCCTGCACGGCGTCCGTGTGCAGCAGCGCGCGGGCGCTTTCCGCTTTCAGCATACGCGCAATTTCCGCAATGTCCGTCACCGCGCCAGTTTCGTTGTTTACCATCATGAGCGACACGAGAATCGTGTCCGCCCGCAGCGCCTGACGCACCTGGGTAGCGGAGACGGCGCCGCGCGCATCCGGCTGCAGCCGGGTGATCTCAAAGCCCTCTTTTTCCAAAAAGTCCAGCGACCGGCGCACCGCGTCGTGTTCCACCGCGGAGCTGATGATGTGCTTGCCCTGACGGCGCATCAGCCGCGCGCCGGAAATGAGCGCCCAGTTGTCGCCTTCCGATCCGCAGGAGGTGAAATACACCTCGTCCGTCGCGCAGCCGAGCGCGTCGGCAACCTGCCTGCGCGCTGTGTCCACGGCGGCTTTTGCCTCGCGGCCGAGCTTGTAGGTGGAGCTGGGGTTTCCGTAGACTTCCGTCATCATGCGCAGGGCGGCCTCCGCCGCCTCCGGGCATACCCGCGTGGTCGCGGCGTTATCCAGATAAATACTCATTTGATACCCTCGATTTGGAGATGAAATTATGCACTATATTATAACCGCCCTTGGCTGCAAGGTCAACCAGTACGAGGCGCAGGCCGTGGAAACGATGCTGCAGGCGCGCGGCTTTGAACCCGCTGCGGCGGGGGAGGAGACCGATCTGATCGTTGTCAACACCTGCGCCGTCACGGCGGAAGGCGGGCGCAAGTCGCGCCAGACCATCCGCAAGCTGCGCGAAGAGCATCCGGGTGCGCTTGTGGCCGTGTGCGGCTGCTGGTCGCAGCTCAGCCCGGAGGACGCCGCCGCCATCGGCGCGGACGTGGTGCACGGCAGCGGCAGCAAGCAGGCATTTGTGAAGGACATCATCAGGGCGCTGGAGACCCGCGCGCCGGTCACCTGTGTAGACAATCCCTTCCGGCGCATGGCGTTCGAGCCGCTTCCGGCGGGTGCGGTCTATGGCCGCACGCGCGCCATGCTGAAAATTCAGGACGGCTGCAACAACTTCTGTACCTACTGCGTCATTCCGTATACGCGCGGACGCATCCGCAGTCTGCCGCCGGAGGAGATGGCCCGGCAGGCCGCTGCGCTGGATGCGGAGGGCTACCGCGAGCTGGTACTCACCGGGATCGAGATCGCGTCCTACGGCAAGGATCTGCCCGGCGGTCTTACGCTGGCGGACGCGGTGGCGACGGTGGCGCATGCGGCGCCGCATGCGCGGCTGCGCCTCGGCTCGCTGGAGCCGACCGCCGTTACGGAGGACTTTTGCCGCACCATTGCGGCGACCGGATGCGTCTGCGATCATTTTCATCTCTCGCTTCAGAGCGGGTGCGACCGCACGCTCGCGCGTATGAACCGGAAGTATGACACGCAGCAGTTTTCCGAGTGCGCCGGGCGGCTGCGCCGGTATTTTCCCGGCTGCGCCCTCACTGCCGACCTCATCACCGGCTTTCCCGGCGAGACGGACGCCGATCACGCCGCGACGCTCGCGTTTCTGCGCAGATGCGGATTTGCGGCGGTTCACGTTTTTCCATATTCCCGCCGCCCCGGCACCAAGGCAGACGAAATGCCGGAGCAGCTCAGTCACGCGGTGAAGTCTGCCCGCGCGCACGAGGTGCAGCAGGTCGCAGACGAGACGAAGCGGGCATATCAGAACGCACAAATTGGCGCGACGCTGTCCGTTTTGTTTGAGACGGAGCGCGACGGCGCATGGATCGGCCACTCGACAAACTACTGCCTCGTCTCCGCTGCGGGAGAAAACCTGCACGGCATTGTGCGAAATGTCGAAATCACGGGCGTTTCCGGGGAAATGCTTGTCGGGAATTTGGTTTGACGGCGGCTTGAAATCGTGTTAGAGTTTTCACGTATCTTGTTTCGAGGTGGATTTCATGACCAGAAGTGAAGTGTTTAATTTCTCGGCAGGGCCGTCGGTGCTGCCGGAGGAAGTTCTTGCGCGCGCACAGGCGGAGCTGATGAACTACGGCGGCTCCGGCATGTCTGTGATGGAAATGAGCCACCGAAGTACGCAGTTTTCGGAGATTTTTCAGGAGACAAAGTCGAAATTCAAGGCGCTGTTTTCCGTGCCGGATACCCATGAAATCTTGTTTTTGCAGGGCGGTGCGTCGTCACAGTTTTCGATGATTCCGCTGAACCTCATGGGCGCGGATGGCTGTGCGGACTACGCGGTCACGGGGCATTTTGCTGCCATTGCAGCCAAAGAAGCGCAGAAATACGGTGCGGTTCGGATCGCGGCGGATACCTCGGACTGCCATCACACCCGTATCCCGGCGCAGTCGGAGCTGTGCCTGAACCCGGAGGCTTCCTATTTCTATTACTGCGCCAACAACACGATCTACGGCACGGAGTGGCAGTACGTCCCGCAGACCGGTGGCGTTCCGCTTGTGTGCGACATGTCGTCCGATATTTTGTCCCGCCCGGTGGACGTCGCGTCCTACGGCCTGATTTTTGCCGGCGCGCAGAAGAATATGGCGCCTGCCGGACTCACGGTCGTTATTCTGGAGAAACGGCTGGCGGGCAGGGAATTGCCCATCACGCCGCTGATGTTCAGCTATCAGCGCATGATTGACAAGGACTCCATGTACAATACCCCGCCGTGCTGGTGCATCTATATGCTCGGCCTGATGCTCGACTGGCTGGGGGAGCAGGGCGGTGTGCGCGGCATGGAGCAGATCAAGGCGGCGCGCGCAGCGAAGCTCTATGACTTTCTGGATAACAGCGCGGTGTTTCACGCCTGTGCCGCGCCCGGCTCGCGGTCGGACATGAACGTCACGTTCCGAACCGGCGACGATGCGCTGGATGCGGAGTGCATCCGCGGCGCGACGGCCTACGGCCTTCTGAATCTCAAAGGCCACCGAATTGCCGGCGGGATGCGCGCATCGCTGTATAATGCGATGCCGATGGCGGGCGTGGACGCGCTCGTGGACTATTTGAAGCAATTTGAGGTGGAGCACCATGGATAAATACAGAATCAAAACGATGAACCACATTGCCGAGCGCGGCATTCAGTGTCTGGAAGAGCGCGGCTGCACGGTTGGCGAAGAAGTTGAAAATCCGCACGGCCTGCTGCTGCGCAGCGCCGACCTGCATGAATATCCGTTTGAGGAGAGTCTGCTTGCCATTGCGCGCTCCGGCGCTGGCACGAACAATATCCCGCTTGAAAAATGCTGCGAGCGCGGCATTGTCGTGTTCAATTCCCCTGGCGCGAACGCCGAGGCGGTCAAGGAGCTGATTCTCTGTTCCATGGTCATGTCCTCGCGCGACGTGCTCGGCAGCATTGAGTGGGTGCGCAGCCTGCAGGGGCAGGGGGCGAAGATCCCGGAGCTGGTTGAAAAGGGAAAATCTGCGTTCACCGGCCCGGAGCTGATGGGCAAAACGCTGGGCGTGATCGGCCTTGGCGCGATTGGCGCGCTGATTGCGAACATTGCCGTAAAACTCGGCATGAATGTCTGCGGCTACGACCCGTACCTCTCGGTGGACGCCGCGTGGCGGCTCTCCCGCTCTGTGGAACATGCGGTGGATCTGGACGAGATTTTCATGAAGTCTGATTATATCAGCGTGAACGTCCCGTATACGGATCAGACCAAGCATATGCTGGGCGCCCGCGCGTTCTCGAAAATGAAGGACGGCGTGCGCATCATCAATGAATCCCGCGCCGAGATCGTGGACGACGACGCCATGCTCGAAGCCCTCGCCTCCGGTAAGGTTGGTCGCTATGTCACCGACTTCCCGAACGAGAAGATGGTCGGCACCGAGCATGTCATTGCGATGCCGCATCTGGGCGCGTGTACGCCGGAGAGCGAGGAGAAATCCTCCGTCATGGCGGCGCGGGAACTGTATGACTATCTGGAAAACGGCAACATCAAAAATTCGGTCAATTTCCCGGACGCGGTGCTGGAGCGCATGGGCGTGAGCCGCCTGTGCATTTTGCATCACAATGTGCCGAAGATGCTCAATCAGTTTCTGGAGATCGCGTGCAGCACGCGGCTGAACGTGGAGAACATGATCAACAAGGCCTATGGCGCGTATGCCTACGCCATGATTGATCTCAACGGCCATCTGGACGATGCACAGGTTCAGGCGCTGCGCGCCATCCCGGAGGTTATCCGGGTTCGCGTTGTGTAATTGGAAAAGATGAAAGGCGGTGAAAGCTCACCGCCTTTTAAGGCTGTCAAAAAAGCAAAGCTTTTTTGACAAAGGGGGAAAGCGGCCTGACTGCAGCGCACTCGCTGTCCGCTGGAAGCGGACAGCTCGCACGTTTGCAGGCCGAGCAGTATTTTCTCCGCCGCACATGTCGCCGGAGAAAATGATTGGATTTTCTTTCGCCGCTCCGGCGGCGAAACTCTACGAGGTTTTTTGACAAGCTGGAAAGGCGGTGAAAGCTCACCGCCTTTTTTCTATGTTTCTGTAACGCGCGGACGTCTTTTTCCCTCTGATTGGGTGAGGGCCTTCGAAGCAACCGGCAGGAGGTGACGCCTGCATATATCCCGAGCGGACTGACGGTCTCCCCGCGCAACGGCGGCGCGACGGTGGTTGCATCCAAGAGCGGCGAGATCGCGGAGGATACCGTTTGGCGCGGCTTCTACCATGACTACTATGCGGATGGCAGCCCGAAGCTGACGGACGATGTGGCGGCGGTGAAAGGTTTTTTTCTGACTGCCTCCAGAATCGGAATTTTGAACGACTGCTGCTATGTGCTTTCAGAGGATGCGCTGCAAACCAGCGTGATCGGCGGCACATCTGTTCTGTTTGGCTATCGTTCGATGCCCTATGGCCCGTATGACCCGCAGACCCACGAGCCGTCCGGGTATTATGACCTGTATACAGCGGAATTTCAGCAAGACGGCATCTCGTATGAGATTGTTGCGGAGCAGATGCCGCTGGAGGAGCTCATCAAGGTGGTCGCATCCGTCATCTGCGAAACAGATGGCGTCGTAGTGACGGATTGAAAAAAACGGCGGTAGAAATCCATGATTTCAAAACCGCCGTTTTGTATGCTCCAGGCGCGAAGCAAGAGGGGTCAGGAATAGGAGGCTTCGGGTACAAATTCAATGTTGACATCGCCGTTATTGCTGGACACGTTCAGCGTTTTCTCGCCGCTCTCTTTATGACCCGGCAGATTGCTCTCGCCTTTTTTCGCCTCGGACTGAATCGAAAAATCATCATAGCTTCCTGCAATCGTGCCGGAAATATCCCCGTTTTTCACGTTCAGGAGCAGGGCATTACCGGCCTCTAAGGCTTCAAAGGCAATCGTTCCTCCGTTAGAGGAAAGGCTTATGCTTCCGGTTACAGACAATGCAGAGAGCGTGATGCCCCCGTTCGTTGTGGACAGTGTAAGGGTTTCTAAAAGTGCGTTCGGTATCTGCAGCGATATTTTCCGGTCTTCGGCAGAGGGGGTTACCCCAATGTAATCCTGCCATGCTTTATCGCTTGCACTTGTCATAGTCAACACATTTGCGTCAGAAACGGAAATGTCGTAATAGTCTTTGCTGTTTTCAAAATATTGAATATGGACTTGCCCGTCCTCGGACAAGGACACTTCAATTTTGCTATCCCGGACATCCAGATTGAGTTCACGAATCTGTGCATCTGACGTATAGCTTTTTTCCGCAAGTGGTTCGTTGCTGTTCGAGCAACCCGACAAAATGAAACTGCCTAATATCAGACACAAGCCGAGTGAAATAAGTATCTTCATAGGGATTCCTCCATAATTTGTAGATTAGAATTGGAACCGGTGTTGCTTTCCGTAACATCCCATGCTAAAATGAATACTAAACCTTTGTGTTACACAAAGGTCAAGAGGGAATTGCAAATGAAAGAATATTTTTCAATCGGAGAAGCTGCAAAGGCTGCCCATACAACGAAGGAAACGCTGCGGCATTATGACCGCATTGGTTTGGTGAAGCCGAGCCAAAAAGACGAGTGGACGAATTACCGCTATTATACCGAGCAGGATATTGTTCGGCTGAATACGGTGCGTGCGTTACAGCTCATGGACTTGTCTTTACAGGAGATCAAAAAGGTTTTAGAATATGACGATCTTGAAAAAATTATCGACTTTTTGGTGCAGGCGGAGAAAAAGGCCGATGAAAAAATTGCAGCATTACAATACGGAAAATCAAAAATCCGGTTAGCAAAAGCGGACTATGAAAGAAAACTGCAGGGACAGCAAAAGCTCCAGGGTACGTTTCTCAAAGCGTATCCAGAGCGTGTTGTTTTGCTATCCGACACCTTGGAAAAGCCAACGCTTGATAATCTCTGGAATTATCTCAGCCATTTCTACGATAAGGTTACGCCTGACTTGAAAGAGCAGTTTGCTTTTGAGGATTTGGCCGGTATCTATACCGAAAATGGCGTGTCGAGGCTTTTTGCTGTCTGTATTCGTTATGTGGAGATAGACGGATTAAAGGTGTTGCCAAAGGGGAAGTACCTGTGCGCTGTCTGCGCCGAAGAAAATAGAGAACAAATGTTGCAGGAGTTAATCCGCATTGCCCGGACAAACTATGGCGTAGAGCCGGCATTTACGGTACAGCTTGTGATTGTATCGGGTATTTTGCAATGGAAGTATGAAGTACAGGTTTATGTTGAGCCATAGAACAAAACAGAGGGGAAATCCAGGTTGGATTTCCCCTCTGTTTTGTGTTGGCTCTTTAGAGGCAAAAAGCAACCCCCGGCTAGGCCGGGGGCAAAAAAACT
>JABLYK010000053.1 GCA_018265835.1 Oscillospiraceae bacterium
ATGTGATTCTCCAGCAGAAAAAGCAAAAGCCGTGTATAACTCAAGTTATACACGGTTTTTGTCTAATTTGGTGGAGACTGGCGGACTCGAACCGTCGACCTCTTGCGTGTGAAGCAAGCGCTCTAACACAGCGGTGCTCGCCGCACGGGCAGAAATCCTTGCTGCGCAAGGATTTCTATTGCTTTTACTTCCACCCGCTGATACCATTTTCCTTTTCAGAACGCTTACATCCTTTATAGGTATTATATCATATGGTCTGTTCACGAAACAAGAGATCTGAGCATTTTCGGACAACTTTTCACATCTTCTATCATCCAACAGCAAGTCAGGGCATCTTTCCGCATCCTGCATCATCTTTTCATCATCCAAGAGCAAAAGAGAATATGAAAACTTCGACCACTCTACCGTTATATGGGAGAGTGGCTGTTTTATAATACAGCTATAAAGTTCAGAAACAAAGGAGCGTGATGCGTATAAGGAGAGCACAATATCGGAAAGGGTCAATATAGTCAGGAGTCATTATTGACCAAATTTAAAAGGAGGTATTCTTATGAATACGAAAAATTTGTTTGCGCTCGATTTTACCAAGTCCTCTATTGTCGCAAGTGCGACGACGCTTAGAAAAGCCCGCAATCCGGAAAGCCCTGAATGTAAGGCTTTGATGCGGATGCTGTCCGAGCATCCAAGCTTCCATGTTGCGGAAAAGAAAATCAATAAGAAGAACGGCAAGCAGACCTACAAAGGGCTGACCTTCCAAGCAATGACCGATTATATCAAGACGCAGGCCAACAGCGAGGCCGAAATCAGGAAGTATGAGGTCGTCCGGCACATTGCCAAAATCAAGGGCAGTGAATATGCCCTGACAAAGAAATGGTTTTTGAATGCCTATCCCACATACAAAGAGAAAGCGATTGTGGAGCAGGAAATGGCAGAAATGCTTCAAGCAGAAAAAACGCCCATTTCAGCGTTGCCCACAGCCGTTGGACTTTGATGCAGGGAGGGCAGGAAAATGCGTAAGGATTATAAGATTGATTTTGCTTCCCAGACCATTACCATTACTGCCGCCTTTGAGCAGGCAATGTCCAACCCTAAAAGCGATGCATACAAGACCATCCGGAAACTGTGTGCGGATTTCCCGGATATGCGGATTGTCAGACGCACGCACCGCACCCCAACCCGCTACACCAGCAAGCAGGGCGATGTATCTGCCTGCAATCCCTACAAGAACCTGACCTATGAAAAGATGGAGCAGTTCATTTCCGCGCTGCCCAACAGCACAGAGTATCGCAGGCAGTATGACTTCCTGAAAACCTACGCTTCCGGCATTCAGACCAACGGATACAGTATTGTGCGGAATTGGTTCGTTGCGCAGTTCCCCCTCTATCGCAAAGAACCGCTGTTTTATCTGACCGGTGAGCATATGGTTCTTTCTGCCTCTGACTTCCTGAAAAAGCAGGAAGCTATGAAACAGAGCGCGTAAAGGGAAATTTAAGTCAGGCATTTAACAGAATATAGAAATAATGAGATATTATGCGGTAAATGTCTGACTTAAAAATGGGAGAAGATTATGCTGGAATGTAGAACCTATTCTTATGCCGAGCTATCCGCGCTGCTTCATACACAGGACAGCCAAGGTATAAAGCGCAGATTTGAACGTTGGGAAGTCAAATATACCACAACTGGCCGAGGGACAGGGAAAAAATTTGCAATTACAGAAATCGGAAATCCGTTCAAGGTCTATTGCATACTGGACTTCGGCTTTTCCCCACAAACAGATTTCACAAAGCTGGCCTTTTTTACTTATTATCTGCTATGCGACGATGAATTTCAGCAGTTTCCAGTTGTTCAAATGGAAGAACGTTTGAGAGCTGACGGACATACCTTGTCGCGGCAGACCATCAAAACGTATCTTTCGCACTTTGAAGATGCCGATCTGATTTGCCGTGGAATACGTTTCACCTATTATTTTGCTGTTGGCAAGTCCCATAAAAATACTGACGAAACAACATACAAGCGTGCGTGGGCGGAATACTGGGAACGCATTCATCAGGGTTGCCCGTGGGAACAGGCAATCGGTGAGATGTGTGCCACCTATGGCGGCGTAGCTCGAAAGCATCCGCAGCTTGTTTTGAACGCCTTTTACAACCATATGTATGGACAAATAATAGACTGGGCATTGGAAGCTATGAGCGTGGATTTGGGCAAATCGGTTTGATTTGCCCAGTCCGCTTTTTATATAGGAAAAAGGAGAAAACACGATGCTAGAAAAGAATGTGCCGGAATATTATCCGGCTATGTATCAGGACGGCTATACCCCAACAGAGATTTTGGCCGCAATGCGGAAGAAGCTGCGGAAGAACGTCCAAGAGCAGCGCTAGAGCGGCAGCCAGCTTTCCAACATACACCTCACTGCGAAAGTGGAGGTGAAGAAATGAAAATTGACAACACAGCGCAGGAGAAGCGCAAGAAAAAGAAGCAACAAACGCAGCTTGAATAGATGATTTTCTCCGTCATTCAGTCCTGCATCAAAACAACAGTGGACGAAGCGATGAAAGAGATATTCAAGGACTTCAAATAAACAGAATGCGGTTTTTAAGTCAGACAATTAACAGAAAAGTATAGAAATTCACTATTATCTGTTAAATGTTCAACTTAAAAACCGCTTTTTTCTTTTTCCGCAGCCGTGTTTCCAATTTCAAGAGGCGTTTCAAAATTATCCAGCCACGCCCAAAGAGGTCAGGGCAACTAAAAAAGATTTCTCCTGAAATACACCCCCCTGTCCTCAAAAGGGTGCTGCGCGTTTGCTGAACAGATTTTGCCGTGTATCCGGCTGATTTTGGGCTATTGGAGCAGGCAGAAAAGTGTATAGGAAATCAGTTGTTTTCTTGGACACCCTTAGTCAAGAGAGTATTGTGATTATAAGCGTAATAAATGCCGCTGCTGCACTTGCTATCGCCGTCCACATAGCAACTCGTGATACCTTTAAGGATATCTTTGTAATTTCACGGCTTTCTTCTCGCAGTTCGTAATCTTCAATTTCACCAATTCCATTTTCAGTCAATGAGATGTTCGATTCTTCAATAGGTGAAAAGGCATAAATATAGTTGTACGCTGGGGACATTGCTTCAACAATTAGATGCTCAAATGTATTTGTGTCTAAGTCTTGGCATAAAGATCGAAGATTTTCATATGCAATAGCATCTGTGGGACGTGGGACTTTCGATAAAAGAGAGTACATTCTATTACTTAGCATCGTTGTTCTCCTTTACATACTCCATCAAATCCCCCGGCTGACAGTCTAACACTTCACATAGCCTTGCTATGGTCTTTGCATCAAGTCCTCCTGTTCCGTTCTTTAATGCGGTTAGTGTTCCTTGACCAATCAATTTCTCTTGACGGATTTTGTATGTTGTATAGCCTTTTTCTTTCAGCAGTTCAAACAGTTTTGCATATGAGATGGGCATTTGCCAAAATCGCCTCCTTTTCCATTGTCCCTATTATAGCATCGAATATGCACAAAATCAAGTGCATAATTCCGATAAAAATAAGCACCCAACTTTGTGCATATTGCGAATTGAACAAGCACTTAACTTTGTGTACAATGTAGACAGTTGATAGAGATACCCACCAAACAAATTACCATCCAAAAGGAGAACAAGACAATGAGCAAGAATGAAATCGTGAGCCTGATTGAAACCATGAACAATTACGACGAGCTGGCAAGCAAGGCCAAAGCCAAGGCAGACGCCATCCGCGACGCGCTGAAAGAAGAAATGCTGCGGCTGGATACCGAGGAACTGAACGCGGGCGCTTACATTCTCCGCTACACCAACATCATCAGCAACCGGTTCGACACCACCACCTTCAAGCGCCTGTATGCCGACCTCTACAAGGACTTCACCAAAGCCGTCAGCAGCCGCCGCTTCACAGTCAGCTGCTGATAGAAAGAACAAGCTCCGCGGGCAGGAAATGCCCGTGGAGCAGAAAGGACAGAAAGATATGTTGGTATTCGATGAATTGTGGAACGGGGCATTCAGCCCGTGTGAGCATCGCTATGAGCGGAACAGCGATTATGATGTTGTGAGCCGCCGCATCAGCGCCCAGATGGATGTGCTGCGGCAGAACGCATCCAAGAGACAGAAAAAGGTGTGGGAGGCATATGACCGCGATTTGGCCGAGCGCGAAAATCTGGAACAGCAGGACGCTTATTATCAGGGCATTCGGTTCGGCGCACGGTTTATGCTGGACGTGCTTCTGGAACAGCCCGGCAGCTATGAGGCGCGGCGATGAAAGCAGGCTATGCCAGATGCTCCACCAACGAGAGCAGGCAGGACATTGAACGGCAGGTGCGGGAGCTGAAACAGGCGGGTGCGGAAACTGTATATCTGGAATATGAACACGGCGACGCGGCAGTCAAGGAGCAGTTGTCCTTACTTCTGGAACAGGCGCAGGCGGGCGATACCATCATCACGCTGGAGGTTTCCCGCCTTGCCAGAAGCACAAAGCAGCTCTGTGAAATCATTGACGCCATCAGTCGGAAGCACCTGTGTCTTGTCATTGTCGGCAGTATCACAATGGACTGCCGCAGAGGACACGCAGACCCGATGACAGAGGCTTTTTTGCAAATGGCAGGCGTGTTCAGTCAGTTGGAGCTTGCTATGATACGCGCAAGGGTGCGCTCCGGAATGGCAAATGCCAGAGCCAAGGGCAAGCAGATCGGCAGACCGCACCTGACCAGCGACGATATTCCTGCATCGTTCCTGCGGCATTATCCGGCGTATAAGGAAAGACAGCTGAATATCAGCGAGTTCGCAAGAGTGTGCAATCTCAGCCGGACAACCGTTTATAAGTATATTGACCTTTTGGAGCAGAAATAAAACAAGTCATACATTTAACAGATATTAGAAAAACTATTTTCTTTCTGTCAAATGTATGACTTGAATTTGTTTATGGGACTATGCCCAGCCTTGTTCGTCCAAAATCTGGACTACTTCATCATATTTTTTATCAAACTGTTTTTCCGTGAAGCATATGTCTGATTTGGACGTATCATTCAGTACCGTTAAGTAATGTCTCATATCAGCTATATTTTGTGCGATGGCTGTATCAGCTTCTGAAAGTACAGCAGGGTTCCTTCGCGCCGTGTTTTCAGGAAGCTCCATTCGTTCTACCAGCTCATCAAATTTCTCCTGCCTGTTCATGTTTATACCCCCAAAATCTGCTTTTTCTTCGCGTCAAATTCTTCCTGCGTAATTACCCCGGTGTCCAACAGGTCTTTCAATTTTGTGAGTTCTTCAATGCGGTTATCGCTTTTCGCTGTTTTAGGCGGTTGCTTTACCGTTTTTGTAGTCTGCGCTTGTGGCACATTCTCCAAAACAATACACGCCAAAAGAATAGGACTGGCTATAAGGACAAAATCCTCCAGTGCAAAAGCAATATTATCGCCGCTTACCTTCCCATAAAGTGCAATTTGACTTGCGATGCACCCAATCAAGAATAATGCAATACTCAAAATTTCATATATGGTTTTATTCTTCTTTTCCTGAATTGCAAGTGCTATAAAAACGTAACCAGCTAATAAAAGGACGCAGGAAATAATGTTCACAGTGTCCTGCGCAGGAGTGCCAATCCGCGAGAACAGGAGTTTTACCAAACAAGAAACCGCTTGAAAGCCTGCGCCAACCATAAATACTTGACGCATTCCAAGAAGCATTGATACAGCCATCATTACTGCTCCAATAGCAGAAACAATATCCCTAATTACAGAAGTAGAACTGTAGGCTGTATATGCGGAAGATGCAGAAGCAAAGAGAAATGGATATATATAGAGAAAAGATGATAGCGCCAAAGCCAAAAATATTGCTCCGGCAAGATACCTGATAATTTTCAAATCTTTCTCGTTCATAGTCTCCTCCTTTACAGCTTCGCCAGACAGTCAGCCTTCATTTTTGCATATTCTTCCTCGTTGATAATACCTTGTTCTTTTAACTGCGCAATTTTCTTGAGTTCGTCGTATGGGTCAGTTGCGTTTGCTTGTGTCTTTGCACCGGGTGCATCACTATAACCGCTTCCGTCCGCAGGCTGTAATTTGCCGGACGCAATATTGATGATGTCCAAAATCCAGAGAATGCCGAAGCACCCGCCTGTCAGCAGTTTCAGCACACCCATTCCCGTGTAGCCCAGATAGAAGCGGTCTACGCCAAGACCACCTAAAAGGGCAGATAGAATAATCGCAGTTGTTTTGTCTTTCATTGGAATTTCCCTCTTTCTTTGTTGATGGTAAGTTTAGTATATAACATTTTGTTTTATATTTCAATATAACAAACTGTTTTCTCTATACTTTTCTGTGAAACTTCCATAAAGGAGCACGGAAAAATGTATAGACGCATCCGGGACTTGCGCGAGGACAGCGACCTGCTGCAACGGGACTTGGCTGAGTATTTACAGTGTTCACAGGTCTGCTATTCGCACTATGAAATGGGCAAGCGCGACATTCCAACAGACGTTTTGATAAAGCTGGCTGATTTCTACCACACCAGCACCGACTATCTCTTGGGGCGAACGGATGAAAAGCAGGCGTATCCCGCATCCAAGAGCCGGAACGAGGGCTAGGTTATGCCCGGACAGCCGTTTGACCGCATCTCCGTTCTATACAACTACCTGTTTCATAACACCAGCAAAGGGCACACCGTCGCTGTGGCGGACATTCTGACCAATTACCGCAACCACGGCTATGAGCTTGAAATCAAGTCATTCTACCGCGACAAGGACGTTCTGAATGCCTTGGACGGCATTGAAATTGCCTACGACCACAAAACGCGCGGCTACTGGATGAAAACAGACGGATTTGAGCCGTATGAGCTGCGGCTGATTGTTGACAGCATCCAGTCCTCCAAATTCATCACACAGAACGTCGCCAACAGGATTACAGCAAAGGTCTTGAGCCTGACAGACCGCAATACCAGCGCCGGTCTGAACCGCCGGTCGTTCGTCGCAGGCCGTATCCGCAGTATGAATGACAGCGTGGTAAAAGATGCAGACAACCTCCATATTGCCATTCAGACCAACCGCAAAGTGCGCTTCAAATATTTCCACTATGACCGGGAAAAGAAAAAGTGGTATTCGCACAACAATGAAGCCTATGTTGTCAGTCCTTTTGGACTTTTATGGAACGACGGCAATTACTATCTCTATGCCTACGATGGAGAGAAGTTCCGTCATTTCCGCGTTGACCGAATGGAGCACATCACTGTCTACCCAGCGCCAAGAGAGGGCGCAGAAGCGTTCAAGCGCATCGACCTGAACGCCCATCAAGCCGAGGTATTTAATATGTTCACCGGAACGGAAACGACAGTAAAGCTCCGCTGTGCCAACCACTTGGCAGATGTGATTTTGGAGCAGTTCGGAAAAGACACGATGCTCATTCCAGATGGAGAAGATGATTTCACCGTTTCTGTTCCCGTCCAAATCAGCAAGCCGTTTTATGCGTGGGCGGCAGGCTTTGGAGCAGATATGAAAATCCTGTTTCCGCAGGCCATAGTCAATGAAATGCGGGCATTCATTCAGGAATTATCCGAGATGTATAAAGATGATGGGAAGATGTGAAAACATCTTCCCATTTGTTCATTGTTGCTATTGGATGTGTGAAGATGATAGAAGATGATGGGTTATCTTCTGGCAGACAGCTTTGCAATCCGCTCCGCATTTACGTTCATCTGTGCCAGCGGAGAAAACCTGTCAAAGCTCTTGGCAATATCCGCATCATAGATGTTGCAATAATGCTTTGTCATTTTCAGCGTCGCGTGTCCCAACAGCTTTTGGAGCGTGAAAACATTTCCTCCGCAGTCCACCAAGTATTTCCGGGCAAAGGTATGACGGAACAGATGAATCGACGTTTTTTCGACCCCTCTGCTGTGATTGTAGTGCGTAATCGCAAGACGCAGAGCATTTTCCGTCAGCATTCTGCCGTATTCATCACAGAATAAATAGTCCGTCTGCTTGCCTCCGCGAATTTTCATATACGCCCGCAGAATATTTACCATCTGACTGCACAGCGGAACGACCTGAACCTTATGCGTCTTTGTGTGCCGGAATATAATCTGACTGTCCGCAAGAAAAACATCTTCAATCAGAATGTTCCGGACAGTTGCGGCGCGGCAACCACAGTTCAGCAGGAAATTGACAATGACCCAGTTGCGATATTCGCAGAAATTACAGCTTGCCGCAGGCTTTTTCAGCAGCCGCAGCAGTTCTTCGTCCGTATAGGTTTCCTTGACTGTTTCGACCTGTTTATAGTTTGGAACATTCAGTGCCGTATAGCCCTGCCCGGCACACCAATTCAGGAAGGTGCGGAACACCCGCAGATAGCTGCTGATGGAGTTGTGCGCCAGACCGCTCTGCCGCATTGAGACAACCATTCTGTCAAGGTCTGTTTGCTTTAGCACATCGAACGTCAGGCTTGTATCCAGATGCTTTCCAATCGACCGGAAATGTGCGTGGTAGGTTTCGACTGTTTTGTCCGAAACGCCCTTTGCAGTTTGGGCGACCACGAAATCTTTGAATGCCTCTTTTATGGACAGATTTGCTCCTGCCTGTTTCATCGTAATTTTCATAAAAAGTCAGACCGCCTGCTTTCTTCAAAAATCGCAAAGAACGCAAGCGGTCTGACTTTTTTCAGGGAAAAAGGAAAATCCCTTGAAAACACAGCGTTTTCAAGGGATTGGTGGAGACTGGCGGACTCGAACCGTCGACCTCTTGCGTGTGAAGCAAGCGCTCTAACCAGCTGAGCTAAGCCTCCATTGCTGGACTATTATAGCAGATGGGGAGGGCAAAAGTCAACTGTTGTTTTTGGATTCTCGCTGCCAAAGCTGCGGGGCGAGGGACAGAAGGTGCGCTTTGCGGTTCTCAGCGGGGTGCTCCAGCACATATGCTAGAAGCAGCTGCAGCATCCGGCCGACGTCCCGGCCGCACAGCTGCGGGAGATCCGCGCCGGTGACGGCCAGCTGGCGCAGGGTGACGCAGTCGCCGCGCGATTCGATCTGCCGCACGGCGTCGGTTCGCTGCATATCCGCCTGCAGGCGGGCAGTTTCCCAGCCGTGCGCGGCGATGAGCCGCTTCCAGCCAAGCTCCGTCCGGCCCTCCTGCCAGGTCCCGGCGGTGAGGCTCACCAGGCGGCAGAGCCTTGCGGGCAGGCGGAACGCCTCCGGCTGCAGCGCGGGGCAGGCGAGCTTCGCGCCGGTCCACCGGGCCTCCGGCGTTCGGGGAAGACCGGAGAGCGCGGAGAAATCCGCCCGCTGCGGCGCGAGGCAGGCGGCGAGCAGCCCGCCGGTCAGCATCCGGCCGAAGAGCGCCGGCCGGTCGGACAGCAGGGTCTTCTCCGCCTCCTCCCGCACGCGCTCGCGGGAGAGGGCAGCGCAGAGCCCGGCGCAGCGGCCGATAGCCGCCTCGGTCCCGGCCTCCAGCGCAAAGCCCAGCTGCGCGGCAAAGCGGCGGGCGCGCAGCATGCGCAGCGCGTCCTCGCGGAAGCGCGTTTCCGCGTCGCCGACGCAGCGGATGACGCCGCGGGCGAGATCCTCCCGGCCGCCGAAAAGGTCTGTGATGGTCCCGGACAGGTCCATGGCCATGGCGTTGATGGTAAAATCCCGGCGGGCCAGGTCGTCCGCGAGACTGCGGACGAAGCGCACGCCGTCCGGGTGGCGGCTGTCGTGATAGGCGCCGTCGAGACGGTAGGTCGTGACCTCGGCGCTGGTACCGTCCAGAAGGACCGTCACCGTGCCGTGCTGCAGCCCGGTGGGGACGCAGCGGGGGAACAGGCGCAGGACGTCCTCCGGCAGCGCCTGCGAGGCGATGTCCCAGTCATGGACCGGGCGGCCCAGCAGCGTGTCGCGCACGCACCCGCCGACGTACCGCGCCTCAAACCCGGCACGCTCCAGCGTCTGTAAGATCGCATCCGGCCGCATGTTCATCCCCCCCCTCGTCTTCCGCGCATTCCGCGCAGAAATCCGAAATACTTCTTGTTTTATTGCCGAAATCCGTATATAATATAATGCTGTCAGTTTCATTATACGCGCGATCGCGCGTGCTTGCAATTCAAATCTTTTGGAGGAACCATACATGGAACATCCTTCCTGTCAACATATCGAGCAGTATCTGCAGCCCGGAAAGCACTGCCATCTGGTCGGCATCGGCGGCGTGTCGATGCGCCCGCTGGGGCTGGTGCTGCGGCGCATGGGGATGGAGATCTCCGGCTCGGACATGAACGCCTCCGTCTCCACGGACGAGCTGATCGCCAAGGGCATCCAGGTCTCGATCGGCCACCGCGCCGAGAATATCGAGGGCGCCGACTGCCTCATCCGCACGGCTGCCGCGCACAACGACAACCCCGAGATCGCCGCTGCCCGCGCCAGAGGCATCCCCATCTTTGAACGCGCCCAGGCCTGGGGCTACATCATGCAGGCGTACAAGAACGCCATCTGCGTCGCCGGTACCCACGGCAAGACGACGACGACCTCCATGCTCACGCATATTTTCATGCAGGCCGGGCTGGACCCGACGATCATGATCGGCGGCTTTCTGCCGCTGCTCGGCGCGGGCCACCGCGTCGGCAAGGGCGATACCATCATCCTCGAGAGCTGCGAATACTGCAACTCCTTCCTGAACTTCTTCCCGACGGTCGCGGTCATCCTCGACGTCGACGCCGACCATCTGGACTTTTTCAAGGATCTTGCCGATGTGGAGCATTCGTTCCGCACGTTCGCTTCGCTCGTGCCGGAGGACGGGCTGATCGTCGCCAACGGCGATGACCAGAACACCCGCGACACGCTGCAGGGTCTGCCGTATCTGTCGTTCGGCTTCGACGCGTCGAACACCGTGTACGGCAAGAACTTCTCGGAGGATTTCAGTGAGTTTGACGTCATCTGCGGCGGCGAGCCGTATGCGAAGGTCCGCCTCGGCGTCATCGGCCGCCATAACGCGCTGAACGCGCTGGCCGCCTGCGCGGTAGCGTGGAAATTCGGCATTTCCGGCGAGGATGCGAAGACCGCGCTCGCCAGCTTCCACGGCGCGGGCCGCAGGCTCGAGTATAAGGGCAGCTACCGCGGCGCGGATGTCTATGACGATTATGCCCACCATCCCAACGAGCTGCACGCGCTGCTGCAGGCGGTCCGCCTGATGCACTACCAGCGCGTCATCTGTGCCTTCCAGCCGCACACCTATTCCCGGACCCGCGCGCTGTTTCAGGACTTTGTCGACGAGCTGCGCACGGTCGACCAGGCGGTGCTGACCGATATCTACGCCGCGCGCGAGCAGAACACCGTGGGCGTCAGCTCCGCGGATCTGGCCGCGGAGATCCCGGGCTCGGTCTACTGCCCGAGCCTGCAGAGCGTCACGGCCTACCTGCAGGCGAACGCCCGGCCGGGCGACATCATCCTGACCGTCGGCGCGGGCGATATCTACAAGGCCGGCGAAGCGCTTCTGAAGCTGTAAATGGAACAAAATGCGCGCCCCGGCGTCTGAACAGACAGACGCCGGGGCTTCGTGCCTTGACAGCGAAGCCCCGGCCCTCTTATAATGGAAATACAAATGGAAGAAACCGAAAGGGAGGAAATTTTCCATGGTCAAGGATCTGTATCAAAAGTCATTTTCCGTTCTGATGAAGCGGCCGTTCCGGCTCTGGGGGCTGTCGCTGCTGGCGGGGGTCCTGCTGCTTGCGGCGCAGGTCGGCTTTGTCGGGGTCCCGGCGGTCGCGTTCTGCGCGGCGCTGCTGCTGGACGCTTCGATGGCGATGATCTACCTCAACACCTACCGCACCGGGCTGGAGCCGAAGACGGCCTATCTGTTTTCCGCGTTCCGCAAGGAGCGCATCTGGCACGTGCTCGGCGGCATGGCGTGGATGTATCTGTGGATCTTCCTGTGGTCGCTGATCCCGGTCGTCGGCATCGTCTTCGGCGTCATCCGGGCGTATGAATACCGGTTCACGCCCTATATCCTCATGACGCGCGACGATGTGAAGCCCACCGAGGCCATCAAGGTCTCGAAGGCCGAGACCATGGGCTACAAGGGCAAAATGTTCGGCGCGGACATGCTGGCGACCGGCGCGTGGATCGTGGGGATCGCGGTGCTGTCGCTGCTCGGTGCGATCCCGTACCTCGGCGTGCTGTTCAAGATCGTGCGCTTCGTGTTCAATCTGGCCTACAGCCTGCTGGCCCCGCTGTTTTTCGGCATTCTGAGCGCGGCGTTCTATGTGGAGATCCAGAACCGGCGCGCAGCTGCGCCGCAGCAGCCGTCCGCACCGGTGCCGCCCGTGATCCCGGCCCCGGTCCATACGCCCGAGACACAGCCCGCACAGCCGGCCACGCCAGTCGTCACGGAGCCTGCCCCGGAAGAAGCGCCGGAAACGACGGAACCCGCGCCTGAGGCTCCGGAAGCCCCGCAGGCGCCTGCGGCTGAGACAAATGCGAATACCTGCCCGCATTGCGGCGCGGCGGTCACGGCGGAGGGCGCGCGGTTCTGCACGGCCTGCGGCGGGAGACTGGACGGATGAGACTGGTTTTCGTGATCCTGGCGCTGGCCGCGGCCTTCATCGGCACGATCTTCGCCTTCCGCGCCATCCAGCGCATCCACGACGGACAGGAGTTCCGCTACGAAATGATCGCCTGCGCCATCTGCGTAACGCTCATCACCTTCGTACTGGCAGCAACGTGACCCCAAGGCTCCCCTTCCAGGGGAGCCTTTCTGCCTCAGAAGAACGAGAAACCCCCGCGGGGCCTGTTCGGGCCCGGCGGGGGTTTTTATCATGCTTATTTCTTATCCGCAGCAGCGGCGAGTTCCTTGAGGGCATCCTTGCGGGAGAGGTTGACGCGGCCCTTCTCGTCGATCTCGGTGACCTTGACCCAGGTCATGTCGCCGATGTTCAGCACGTCTTCGACCTTCTCGACGCGGCGGTTCTCCAGCTTGGAGATGTGGATCATGCCGTCCTTGCCCGGGGCGAGCTCTACGAACGCGCCGATCGGCAGGATGCGGACGACCTTGCCGTAGTACAGCTTGCCGACCTCGGGGACGAAGCAGATGTCGTCGATCATCTTCTTGGCAGCGTCGCAGGAGGCGGCGTCGGGAGAAGCGATGTGGATGGTGCCGTCGTCGTCGATGTCGACCTGCGCGCCGGACTCTGCCACGATCTTCTGGATCATGGAGCCGCCCTTGCCGATGACCTCGCGGATCTTGTCGACGTCGATCTTCATGGTGAGCATCTTGGGCGCGAACTCGGAGACATGGTCACGCGGCTTGGCGATGCAGGGGATCATGATCTCGTTGAGGATCTCAAGACGGGCCTTGCGGCAGCGCTCGAGCGCGTCG
>JABLYK010000054.1 GCA_018265835.1 Oscillospiraceae bacterium
CTTGAACAATTTTTGCTCTTAATTATTGTCTAACTTTTTGGGGTCACTTCAGTTTGGGGCGGCAGGGGATTTTTGTGTGCGTTGGGCTTCGTAAGGGACGATGTGGGCATCGTCCCCTACGTAGGGTGTGTACCGTTTCCAACCGAACCCTCGCATCCCCCAGACGCAAGCTTGACTTGCGGCTGGGAAAGGAAGAATGACAGTGCCGGTCAATCTCGTACCGCAAGCGGTACGGGATGACCCTGCACTGTCATTCTGACGCCATCGGCACGTCGTAATATCCCACGGTGTCCACCGTACCGTTCCAGTCCTGCGCAGCCGGGCGTTCCGTCCGGTAGCACCAGAAGCGGTAGACCCAGGCACTGTCCTTCTGCCACATGCCGTCGTACACCAGATAGCAGCCGGGCGCGAGCCGGTAGCCCGGCCGGCTGTTCGCCGAAAGCGGCTGTGCCTGCGGGTACTGCGCGGCAAACGCCGTCTGATAGATCTGCACGGCCGCTTCCTCGCGCGAGATGCGGTTCACGTTCAGATACGTCCAGTTGTCGCCGCTGAAATCGGCGGGCGTGAACCGGTGGTAGGCATCGTTTTCCGAGAGGTCGATCTGCTCCGACACGACCGGCGACAGCCCAAAGGACAGGTCCTCCGTCGAGACATACGCCAGAACGCCGCCGGCCTGCGTCTCCATCAGGCGGACGCTGCGCGTAAGCGTGACGGTTTCGCTCTCCGGCGCGCTGCCCTGATTGCCGGGCGAGGTGTCCACCTCCATATATGCAACCTGCCAGCATCCATCCGCATCGTCGCCCGCGAGGCGCTGCACACTCTGCATCTGCATCCAGCTGTCCACGCCGTTTTGCCCCATGGACGCGTCGTCCATATCGTTCAGGCTCAAAAACAGCAGCCATGCAGGTTCTGCCTCCGGCGCATTGAGATACTGCACGCCCTCCGGAAGCTCGCTTTCCAGAATCGCCGCCTGTCCGGCCAGCAGCTGCATGGAGCCGACCGTCTCGCGCGCAATCTGCTCGCGGGTTGGAAAGGCAATGGTGCTGTCGCTCTGCGCCGCGCGCTTTTGCGTATCGTCATCGCAGGAAAAGACATAGGCCGGCGTCTCGTCCATGGACACCTGTGCGAGCGTGAGCGTGCCGCCCGGCGCGATGAGATTGGTGCCGGGTTCGATCTCGCAGTCGGTGTTCAGCGCGATTGTCCAGCGCGGCAGGCCGCCGCGGCAAAGCACCAGCGCCGAAACGCCAAACTGCACGCAGTCGTCATAGTCGTAATACTCCGGCGCCTGATTGCCGACCTTGAGGTACACGCCGGTGTCCGCCCCGTCGGTGAAGCGCAGCTTCCAGTCGCGCGTCCCTTCGTCCGCGCCCGACCAGCTTCCGTGGCAGGCGCCGAACACATTGTCATATGAGAGCCCGTCGCTGCGGACGCCGAGCGCTGCAACGTACTGGTGTGTCCCGCCGTCGCTGCGGCTGACGTAGGTCACAGCGCAGATGTCGTCCGCGAGCCACTGGAGCTTCAGCGCATCGCCGGTAGGATGGGACAGCTCGTCGCGCCGCAGCATCACCAGCGGCAGCCGCTGCTGATAGCTCACAGTCACGCCGGTTTCACGCTCCTGCCGCAGCAGGAGCACCGCGTCCGGCCCGTGCGAGACGATGGCGCGATACGCCCGGGCGTCGGCGGCGAACTGCACCCACAGCACTGCCGTAACCGCGACGCCGGCTGCCGCCAGCACTGCCGCCGCTGCGGCAGGCCGCTTCCTCCGATATAGAACCAGCAGCGCGGCCACGCCGCCGAGGGCGAACACTGTCGCCGTCAGGGGTACCAGCCAGCCGTAGAGCACGACCGCACCGTGCCGCGCCAGCACGCGCGCCCCAAGCCAGCCGAGCACGGGCGCAGCGCACGCCAGAACCGCGAGCAGCAGCCACGACCAGCTGCGCTTTTCCCGCTTCCCGTCCGGCTCCGGCGGTTCTGCGGGCAGCTCCTGCCCTTCCGGACAGAGAAACACGTCTGCCGACACTTCAAAAAACGCACTCAGGGCACGAATATTATCCAGATCCGGCTGCGCCGCGCCCGTCTCCCACTTGGACACCGCCTGCCGGGACACCAACAACCGCTCGGCAAGCTGCTCCTGCGTAAGACCGCGCTCCTTTCGCAGCTGCGCAATGGTTTGACCGATCGTCATATGCGCATCCCTCCTGTCTGATCGCCTCCGATTGTATCACAGTGCGCAAAAAATGTACACCGATCCGGGCTTGCAGCGCGCGCAACCGGCGGTTGCGCGCACAGATGGCGCTTGACAAGCGGGCAATTGGTATGCTATTTTTAAACATACCAATGGTATGTAACGAGGAGATGGACATCATGGCCAGAAATAAGCACCCGGAGGAAACCGTACAGTTGATTCTGGACGTTGCCTTCCGTCTGTTCCTGGAAAAGGGCTATGAGCACACCTCCATTCAGGACATCATCAATCAGTTGGGCGGGCTCAGCAAGGGCGCGATTTATCACCACTTCAAGTCCAAAGAAGAGATCCTGATGGCTGTGACGGACCGGATGACCGCAGAATCCAACCAGATGCTCGCCGTGATCCGCGACCGCACCGACCTGACCGGACAGGAAAAATTGAAAACCATTTTCAAAGAGTCCATCAACCGGCCGGTTCAGAACGACATCTTTACGGCCGCCCCCAATTTCGGCAGCAATCCCAGGCTGCTCTGTTCCCTGCTCTACGAGACGATCCACGATTCCGCGCCCAATTACATTCTGCCGATTCTGGAGCAGGGCATTGCAGACGGCTCCATTCAAACGGAGTATCCCGCAGAGCTGGCGGAGCTGATCATCCTCGCGGCAAACGTCTGGCTGAACCCCATGGTATTCGACAATTCTGTGGAAGCGTCGTACCACAAGGTGATGGTCTTTCAGCAGATGCTGCAGGGCTTCGGTCTGGACGTTGTGGACCGCGAAATGCTCGACCGGCTGCAGGAGCTGGCGTCCATTTACCAGAAGAACAAATAAAAATCTGCCCTGCAAAACGGGCAGATTTTATTGCCGCAAATACATACCATCGTCCGGTATTTTAGCAGGAGGCAACTGCCATGCAGCCAAAGCTTTTCTCAAAGGATTTTACGCTCGTTGTGATCGGGCAAATCATTTCCCTGTTCGGCAACGCGGCAATTCGGTTTGCTCTGCCGCTGTATCTGCTGAATCAGACCGGATCCCCGGCGCTTTACGGAACGGTGACTGCGCTTGCGTTTCTGCCGGCGATTCTGCTCGCGCCCATCGGCGGCATCCTTGCAGACCGGGTGAACAAACGAACCATCATGGTCGCGCTGGACTTCTTCACAGCGGCGCTGCTCCTCATCTTTTCGTTGCTTCTGGGTGTGACGGATCTCACATTCCTGCTAACGGTGACATTGATGCTGCTGTATGGCATTGCCGGCGCTTATCAGCCGTCCGTGCAGGCAAGCGTGCCTGCGCTGGTCAGCCCGGATCGCCTGATGACCGCAAACGCCGTAATCAACATGGTCAATTCTCTCGCCTCCCTGTTGGGGCCTGTGCTCGGCGGGATTTTATACAGCGCTTATGGCTTACTGCCGGTTTTGTGGGTCTGCATCGCCTGCTTTTTCCTGTCCGCCGTCATGGAGCTGTTCCTGCGCATCCCATTCACGAAGCAAGACACGAATGGGCGCATCTGGAGCACCGTAAAAGCCGATTTTTCAGACAGCATCCGCTTCCTGCGCCACGAGAAGCCGGTCATCGGGAAAGGGCTGCTTGTCATTTGCGGCATGAATCTGTTTCTGTCCGCCATGATTCTGGTCGGCCTGCCGTATATGGTGACGGAAGTGCTGCCCCTGGAAGCCGCGCAGGCGAACCGGCTTTACGGCTTTGCGCAGGGCGCGCTGGCGGCCGGCGGATTGGCAGGCGGCATCTGCGCCGGTATTTTCTCAAAAAAGCTCCCCATTCAAAAGGCGGGAAATCTGCTGATCGCCTGCGCTGCATGCGTGTTTCCGATGGGGATGGCGCCGCTCCTGTCTGCATCCGGGCTGGTGACCTATGGCGTCCTGACGGCGTGCTGCTTTGCCGCCATGCTCTGCTCCACGATTTTTTCCATCCAGATGATGTCCTTCGTGCAGGCGGAAACGCCGCAGAATTGCCTCGGCAAAGTCATTGCTGTGATCCTCACGATCTCCCTGTGCGCCCAGCCGCTCGGCAATGCACTTTACGGCGTTCTGTTTGAGGCCTGCAAGGGCTTTGAATTTGCCGTGATGCTCTTCGCAGGCGTTGCGTCCTCCGCGCTTGCGGTTTGCACAAAGCACATCTTCCAGCGGCTCGAAACGAACACCATACCGACCCCATAAGCAGAACCGCCGGACAAAGTCTTGTCCGGCGGTTCGTTTTATGCCTGATGTTCTGTTTTCTGCACGCGATCGTTTGTGTCCAGCGAATTGCGGTACACCACGAAGCGCTGGTAGAGAAACTCCGTCACGAAGTTCAGCACCATGTTCATACCCGTGACCAGATACTCATTCCAGCCGTGCACGCCCGCGAGTCCGTGCTCCAGCAGTGTGGACAGCGGCGTGAACACGCAGTAGTAAAGGAGTACGAGCGCCATCGCGCGGGAAACCTTCTCCGTTGACCGGAAGGTATAGCGCCGGTTGCACGTGAAATTCCACAGCACCGACAGCACCAGCGCCAGCAGGTATGACGTCCAGTACGGCCAATGCAGCACCTCATTGAACAACGCAAAGCCGCCCAGCTCGATCACGCCCGCTGAGCAGGAAAACAGCAAAAATTTCACCGTGCGCCAAAGTTCTGCCCGCTTCATGGAAATCGCCTCGCATTAAATCATTCAAAATTTTGAATCATTATAGCATGAAAAGGCAAACAATGCAAGTCCTCATTCCACCGCATAGAGGGAAAGCTGTTTTTTGCTGTCCGCCAGGCCGAGGTAAATTTCCGACGCCTTGTGGTAGCCCTGCGATTGCAGCTGCTTTTCCAGCCACGCCTCGTTCACGCCCATGCGCTGCAAATTGCCGCTGAGGATGCGGCCGTCCATGATGACCTCGATGAAAAACTGCTCCTTTTCCGGCGCGAGGCCAAGATCCTCCGGTGTCGCCGGGCGGCGCGGCGCGGCAGGCAGGATACTGAGCTGCCCGTTGGATTCATACACGGCGGTCTGAATCGCGCCGAGATCAAAATATCCCTGCTGCCGGCACTGGATGAGAAACTCGGTCAGATCCAGGCGCGCCTTTTTCATATTGTTCCGATACAGCTTGCCGTTGTCCAGAATGATTGTCGGCGTACCGTCGATGAATTTTCGCATACGCGGATACTTCAGCGCCAGCGCCTCCAGCAGCATCGCCAGCAGCGCATACACCACCATCGCCAGCAGAGGCTGCAGCGGTTCCTCCAGCTCCGTCGCCATCTCGGCGGCAATGGAGCCGATGGTGATCCCGATGATATAGTCAAACGCGCTCAGCTGTGCGATCTGGCGGTGGCCGATGAACTTTGCCAGCACAAACAGCACCAGAAACGACACGACGCTTGTAAGGCCAACCTGTAACAATTCCATTCGGAAAACTCCTTTGGGGTTTTCCGGTAGTGTACCCGCGTGCGAAAAAAACATGCAGCAAATGCGCTTGACTTTCGGCGCGGTTTCTGTTAATAATAGCTTGCTCGTGTAGCGCTGTAAGATTCAGAAAAGCAAGGCGTGCGGCATCTTTTACGCAAGATGCTGTACGTCTTTTTTGTTTGGAAGGAGTGTGCTTTTATGCCGCAAACCAAATTTCAAAAGTTCATTTTCAGCCTGCTGATGTCCTACATGATGGCCTATGGCATGGAGCTGGCGAACGTGGCAGTGAAGCTCGGCGGAATGTCCAACGCCGTGTTTTTGCCCGCGCTGAAGGAGGCGTCGTACATGGGCGCAATCGTGTTCCTCGTGTCCAACCTCTATGGCAACCGCGTGGGGCGCGCCATCGCGTTCCGCTACGCGCAGCCGGGGCGCGACGCGCCGTTTTTCGTGACGCTGATGATCTCCTCCTGCACGGTCATGGTGATGTGCCCGTCCATGAGTCTGATCGCCACCCTCCTCTTCATCGGCGCAGACGCGCAGCTTCTCGCCAACTGGTTTGCCACCGTATACCACAACTTCGCCATGGCGCTGCTGTGGCAGCTCTTTTTCGCCGGGCCGGTCGTGCGGCTGCTGTTCCGCGCGCTGTTTCACCGCCAGCTCGCACAGGCGGAGCATTGACGGCAGTCTCCCCCTTTCCTTTTTGCGCCGGAAGTGATAGAATGACCCGGTACGGAAAACGAGGTGTCTAACATGTACGACGAATTGACGAAGGTCGATATTCAGAAAATGCAGGACGAGATCGACTACCGCACGCGCGTGCTGCGGCCGCAGCTCATTGAGGAGGTCAAGGTCGCGCGCGGCTTCGGCGATCTGAGCGAGAACTTTGAGTACAAGGCCGCCAAGCGCGAGAAAAACCGCAACGACAGCCGAATCCGCTATCTGGAGCGGATGGTCAGCACCGCGAAGGTGATCTCCGACACCTCCGGCGACGATGTGATCGGCCTGTTTGATAAAGTCGTCATCTACATTGAGGAGGACGACGAGGAGCAGGAGATCGAGCTGGTGACGACGCTGCGGCAGAACGCGCTCAAGGGGCTCATCAGCAAGGAGTCCCCCGTCGGCAAGGCCGTGATGGGCCACCGCGCGGGCGACCGCGTCCACGTGCAGGTAACCGACGATTACGGCTACGATATCGTCATCCGCTCCGTGGCAAAGGGCACGGACGATGATTCGATCCCGATCAGCAATTATTGAGCGAATGGAACGGCCAACGCGAAAACAAAATCGTCTACCGAAATTTGATTATTCCAGAGACGGTGCATATTTTATTACAATCTGCACCCAAGGCAGGCAACCGATTCTGGGACATCTTTCTGTAGGGGACGATGCCCACATCGTCCCGGACATTCATCTAACCTCCTATGGCAAGGTCGTGCTGAAATATCTGAACCGGATTCCCGGTATTGACAAATATGTCATCATGCCAAATCACATCCACATGATACTGGTAATCGACGCAAATTCACGCGGGCCGATGTGGGCATCGGCCCCTACGCAATCTGTCTCCCAGCGCATTCAATCCTTTAAGATCTTGGTTTCCAAGGAACTGAACTGTCACATTTTTCAACGCTCCTTTCATGATCACATCATTCGAAACGAATCAGATTACCAGCGAATTTGCGAATACATTGAAACCAACCCTGCTCGCTGGAGAGAAGACTGCTTCTACACAGATGCATAACCCCATACATCTAAAACGCGCCCAGCCGGTTGGCTGGGCGCGTTTGGATGTTGTGAATCAGTCGGTCACGTAAGGCAGGAGGGCGATCTGACGTGCTCTCTTGATGGCCTCGGTGAGCTCGCGCTGGTGCATCGCGCAGGTTCCGGTCGTGCGGCGCGGCAGGATCTTGCTGCGCTCGGACAGGAAGCGGCGGAGCTTTGCAGTGTCCTTATAATCAATATAAGTGCACTTATCCACACAGAACTGGCAAACTTTTCTGCGTTTGCGGTTCTTGCTCTTATCTCTGTCAAAAGCCAAGACTGTTTCCTCCTTTTTCAAAATCAGAACGGCAGTTCGCCGTCGCCGTCATCCAGCTCTGCAAACGCGGAACCGCCCTTCGGGACGTTGTCGTATCCGCCGTAGCTATTGCCGCCGTAATTGTTGTTACCGCCGCCATAGCTGCTGTTGCCATAGCTGTCTCTCGGCTCTGCGGGTCTGGAATAATCGCCACCCTCGCGGCGCTTGCTTTCGCCAAAATAGACGTTGTCCGCCACGACCTCGGCGCTGGTGCGCTTGTTGCCGTCGCGATCCGTCCAATCGCGCATCTGCAGGCGGCCGCTCACGGCTACCATGCTGCCCTTGGTGAAATACTTCGAGACGAACTCTGCCGTCTGCCGCCAGGCCACGATGTCGATGAAGTCGGTCTGCCGCTCGCCGCCGTCACGGCCGCCGTAATCACGGTCAACCGCTATGCGGAACGACGCCACCGGGATCTGCGACTGGGTGTAGCGAAGCTCGGGATCTCTCGTGAGCCGGCCCATGAGGGTAATGTGGTTCAGCATTGGGCGACCCTCCTTATTCCGCGCGCAGGGTGATCAGGGAGCGCATCACGCCGTCCGTGATCCCAAGGACACGATCCAGCTCAGCCGGGAACTCCGGTCCGCTGGTGAACTTGACGAGCACGTAGTAGCCCTCGGAAATGTAGTTGATCTCGTAAGCGAGCTTGCGCTTACCCATCTCCTCCATCTCTTCCAGAGTGCCGTTCTGCTCAACAAGTGCCTTGAACTTCTCGACGACTGCTGCAGTCTCTTCCTCCGACAGGTTGGGGTTGATGATATACATCAGCTCGTACTTTTCGCTTGTCTTTGCCATTGTTGCACCTCCTTTTGGTCTAATGGCCCTCATCCGAAATGAGAGCAAGGATTGCCTGTACACACAGGCCATATTATTATACCTGAAAATTTGGGAAAGTCAATCTTTTTTTGCCGCTTCCGGCGTATCCAGCACGTGAACGTTCACATGCTCGTAGGACATGCTCACACCCGCCTCGTCGAACGCCTTGGCCACCGCTTCGAGCAGGTCGTAATACACATTCCAGTAATCCGCGTTACCGCACCAGACGCGCACAACATAGTTGATGTTGCTGGCGGCGTACTCCGAAACGCGGATGAACGGCTCCGGCTCCGGCAAAATGCCGTCCACGCGCGCCACGGCGGTATGCAGCGCGGCTTTCACGTCTTCAATCGGGCAGGAATAGTCCGCACCGAACGTCAGATCGACGCGGCGATTCGGCTCCTTGCTGTAATTAATCACCTTGGAAGCCGACAGCTCGCTGTTCGGCACATAGATCAGCTTATTGTCCGGCATCTGGATCTGCGTATAGATCAGGCCGATGTCCTTGACCGTGCCGCTCACACCGGCTTCGATGAAATCGCCGTCCTCAAAGGGCTTCGTCAGCAGGATGGTAATGCCGCTCATCAGGTTGGAAAGGCAGTTTTGCACGGAGAGGGACAGCGCCAGACCAAGCAGGCTGAACACCGCCAGAAGCGCCGTAACATCAATGCCGAGGCTTTCCGCCACGATCAGGATGGCAATGAACTCCAGCACGATTTTCAGCGCCTTGAGGAAGAAATTACTCAGGCTCTCGGACAGGCGCGAGCGTGTGATGAGCGGGCGCATCACGCGCATGACGAGCCGGATCGCAAGAATGCAGATCGCCAGCGTGATGACTGCGGACAGCAGGTTGCCGAGACTCAGCGCGCCGATGCTGAAGCCGAGCGCATTGCTCACAGCTTCCGCGCTGGTTTTCGTGGTTTCCAATGCGTCTTCATACAAAGATGGATCCATGGCGCCGTCTCCTTTTCATTTGAAACTACTCAAAAAGCGGGGCTGAGATCAGCCCCGCTTTCGTGGGTTTATGGGTTTACGCCTCGTACATCTTCTTGAGCTTGAGCAGATGCTCGTAGCGTGCCTTGGCGTTCTCCTCAGACTTGGAGAACAGGCCCTCCGCGCGCTCGGGGAACTCGCGGGTCAGGCGGGAGTAACGAGCCTCGTTCATGAGGAACTCACGGTAGCCGCCGGCCGGCTCCTTGCTGTCGAGCGTGAACGGCTGCTCCGCCGCCGGATTGTAGCGGAAGAGGTTCCAGTAGCCGCAGTCAACGGCCTTCTTCATCTCGGCCTGGCAGTTGGTCATGCCGCCCTTGATGCTGTGCATCTCGCAGGGTGCGTAGCCGATGATGAGGGACGGGCCGGGATAGGCTTCCGCCTCGGCAATGGCCTTGATGGCCTGCGCCGGGTTCGCGCCCATGGCGACCTGCGCCACGTAGACATAGCCGTAGGTCATGGCGATCTCGGCCAGGCTCTTGCTCTTGAGCTCCTTACCGGCTGCCGCAAACTGCGCGACCTGACCGATGTTGGAGGCCTTGGACGCCTGCCCGCCGGTGTTGGAGTACACTTCGGTGTTGAACACGAAGATGTTCACGTCTTCGCCCTGTGCCAGCACGTGATCGACGCCGCCGAAGCCGATGTCGAACGCCCAGCCGTCGCCGCCGAAGATCCAGCAGCTCTTCTTGTTCAGGTAAGCCTTGTTCTTCAGGATGTACTCGGCCATCTCGCTGCCGCTGCGGTTCGCTTCCAGCGCCGCGACGAATTCCTTCGCAGCTTCCTGGTTGGCCTCACCGTCATCGAAGGTATCGAGATATTTCTTCGCCGCAGCGACCTTCACCTCGTCCTTGCCGTTGGCGACGATGTATTCGATCTTCTCCTTCAGATCGTTGCGGATCTTCTTCTGGCCGAGGTACATGCCGAGGCCGTGCTCCGCGTTGTCCTCAAACAGGGAGTTCGCCCATGCGGGACCCTTGCCCTCTTTGTTGACGGTGTACGGGCTGGTGGCAGCCGGGCCGCCCCAGATGGACGAGCAGCCGGTCGCGTTGGAGATCATCATGTGATCGCCGAACAGCTGCGTGATCAGGCGGGCATAGCTCGTCTCGGCGCAGCCGGCGCAGGAGCCGGAGAACTCGAGCATGGGCTGCTTGAACTGGCTGCCCTTGACGGTGAAGTCCTGCAGTTCCTTCTTCTCGGCAACCTTGGAGACCATGTAGTTGAACACAGGCTGCTGCTCTTCCTGGCTCTCCAGCGGCTGCATCGACAGCGCCTTGACCGGGCAGATGCCCACGCAGACGCCGCAGCCCATGCAGTCGAGCGGGGAGATGGACATGGCAAACTTGTAAACGCCCTTGCCCGCGCCGACCTTGAAGTCCGCGGACTTGGTCTGCGCCGGGGCCGCCGCCAGCTCTTCCGCGGTGAGCGCGAAGGGACGGATGGTAGCATGCGGGCAGACATAAGCGCACTGGTTGCACTGGATGCACTTGGTGGAATCCCAGGACGGGACGGACACGGCAACGCCGCGCTTCTCATACGCAGCGGCGCCCAGCTCAAACGTGCCGTCGGCATGATCGACGAACGCGGAGACCGGCAGGCTGTCGCCATCCATTTTGTCCACGGGGACAAGGATGTCCTTGACCATCTTGACGGTGGCCGGGCGGCCCTCCAGCGGAGCGGCTTCGCACGTATCCACAGCGTCGGCCCAGTCAGCGGGGACTTCGACCTTGACGTAAGCGGTGGCGCCGGCGTCAATGGCCTTGTGGTTCATATCGACGACGTCCTGACCCTTCTTGAGGTAGCTGTGGGTCGCGGCGTCCTTCATGTAGCGGATGGCGTCCTCTTCCGGCATGACCTTCGCCAGAGAGAAGAACGCGGACTGCAGGATGGTGTTGTTGCGCTTGCCCATGCCGATCTCGATGGCGAGGTCGATGGCGTTGATGATGTAGAGCTGGATGTTGTTCTTTGCAATGTAGCGCTTGGCAGCTGCGTCAAGGTGATGCGCAAGCTCTTCCGCGCTCCACTGGCAGTTAATCATGAACACGCCGCCCGGCTTGACGTCCTGCACCATCTTGTAGCCCTTGGTGATGTAAGACGGGTTGTGACATGCGACGAAGTCGGCCTTCGTGATGTAGTAGGGGCTCTTGATCGGGTGATCGCCGAAGCGCAGATGGGAAATCGTCACGCCGCCGGTCTTCTTGGAGTCATACTGGAAGTACGCCTGCACATACTTGTCGGTGTGGTCGCCGATGATCTTGATGGAGTTCTTGTTTGCGCCGACGGTGCCGTCGCCGCCGAGACCCCAGAACTTGCAGGCGATGGTGCCCTC